>JARGPE010000083.1 GCA_029212835.1 Alphaproteobacteria bacterium
CCGTCGGACTTGTTATAGACAGCATTGCCGATGCTGGATGTCAGGCCATTATGCCAGAAGCCGCCATCGCCGATGATAGAGATCGCGCGCTTGTCTCCCCCCCCATCGAAGGCCCCGTTAGAGGCTGGACCCAGCCCAAAGCCCATTGTTGTACCGCCAATTTCAAATGGGGGCATGATGGAAAACAAATGACATCCGATATCAGCCGCGATCTGGTGTGGGCCGGTTTCCTGTTCGACCAATTTCATCGCTGCGAAAATCGGGCGTTCTGGACAGCCGGTGCAAAATCCAGGCGGACGTGCCGGGACGGTTTTTGCCAAGGTATCAAAATTGGTGTCTTCGACAGGTTTGTTCGGCGCGCGGTGCCGGGCAGGCAGCAAAGCCGGATCAACATCACGCAGGAAATTGGTCAGACCCTCAACCATCGCGGCACCAGTGTATTCGCCAGCTGGTGGCAGATAGTCTTTCCCAGACAGGGACACCTTATGGCGGGCCTTGTACAGCATCGCGCCAAACGCCTGTTCGATATAGTTTGGCTGACCTTCTTCAACCAACAGTACGGAGTCCTTTCCTTCGCAAAATTCCAGGAATTCAGAATCAATCAGCGGATAGGTAACGTTCAGGACATAAAGGGGGATGGCGCTGTCGCCATAGACATTGGCCAGACCCAGGCGCTGTAGGGCGCGGATCACGGTGTTGTACATGCCGCCCTGCAAGATGACCCCGGTCTTACCAGTCTTGGGGCCGAACATCTCATTTAGTTTACGGTCACGGATGAAATTCACTGCCGCAGGCCAGCGCGTCTTGACCTTTTCCTGCTCGTGAGTAAAGGCCGCTGGCGGCAGCACGATGCGGTCAGTCTTGCGTTGAGGATTGTTCAGGGCGTCGCGCACGGTCAGCGGCGGGGCCTTATTGTCCTGTGCCGTAAAGACACCGTGGACGTGACAGGCACGAATGCGAACCTCCAGCATGACGGGCGTATTGCTGGCTTCCGATAATTCAAACCCGTCCTGTACCGCCTTAACCAGACTGGGCAGGTTCGGGCGGGGGTCCAACAGCCAGATCTGCGATTTCATGGCAAAGGCATGGCTGCGCTCCTGCATGATGGAGGAGCCTTCGCCATAGTCTTCCCCAACGATAACCAGCGCGCCGCCAGTCACTCCACCTGATGCCAGGTTGGCCAGAGCGTCGGATGCGACATTGGTGCCCACAGTGGACTTAAAGGCAACTGCGCCCCGAATGGGATAATGGACGGAGGCTGCCAACATCGCTGCGGCGGAGGCTTCTGTCGCATTGGCCTCATAGCGAACGCCAAGCTCTCCCAGGATTTCCTGGGCATCTGCCAGAACGTCCATCAGGTGGGAAATTGGTGCGCCCTGATAGCCACCGACATAGCCAACACCGGATTCCAGCAGCGCCTTGGTTATCGCCAAGATACCCTCGCCGCGAAATTCCTCGCCAGCGCCGATCTTCAGCTGCTGTACTTCTTTTTTAAACGATCTTTCGGCCATGATGTGACCTCCTTTGACTTGCGTCTATTTACTGATCAGGGCGGGCAACCATGTGCCTAAAGCAGGGACTGCAACGACCAGCGCTAGAACGAACAGCTTGATCACCAGGAAAGGGGCGACAGCCGAATAGATCTGCTGCATCCGGATTGTATCTGGCGCAACGCCCCGCATGACAAACAACAGCAACCCAAAGGGTGGTGTCAGCAGCGCAATTTCCATGGTCAGCAGATAGACAACGCCCAGCACCAATTCATCAATGCCCATTGCACGGGCCAGAGGAATGAAGATGGGAATCGTCACCATCAACATACTGACCTGATCAATGAAGCACCCCAGGAACAATAGCAGCAGGATCATGCCAATCAGCACCTGCAAGGCGGTTAAGTCCCAGCCGTTGATCAGATTAATCAAACCTGTTGTCGCCCCACTGAAGGACAGGATCTGACTGAAGGTTTGGCTGGCGGCGATGATGAACATGATCATCACGGTCAGCTTCACAGTCTCCATCAGGGCCGCCCCCAGATTGGCGAGGCTCAAGGATCGATAAGCCATGCTGGCCAGAACGGCTGCCAGACAGCCCAATGCCGCCGCATCGGTGGGGGAGGCGATGCCAATCAACAGACTGCCGATCACCACAACGAAAATACCAGACAGCGGCAGGACATAAACACAGAACGGCTTCCACCGCTCCCACAGGGTCATTTCAGGTGGATCATCGGACGGGGCAAGGTCCGGCCAGATCCTAGAAATCGTGATAATCAGCACGATGAACAGCACCGACAACAGGATGGCTGGCAGAATGCCCGCCACCAGCAGTTTGGAAATCGAAATACCCGCCAGACTGCCCAACAGCACCGCCAGGGCCGAGGGCGGGATCAACATAGCAATCGCGCCAGAGGCCATGATCGGTCCCATGGCCAGCGTCGGATGATACCCCTTTTTCAACATGCTGGGCATCAATGTGGAGCCCAACATAGCGGTATTGGCGATTGTCGATCCGGACAGGGCGGAAAAGATTGTCCCCCCGAAAACAGTCACCACGGCCAGACGCCCCGGCACCTTCATCACGATGCGTTCAATCGCATCAATGGCGCGATGGGCGACCCGTGACTGAAACAGGATTTCCCCCATCAAGATGAACAATGGAATGGGGGCCAGTTGAAAATTTGAAACGGAACTGGTTGCATTACGGGCCATCTGAATCAGGCCATTCGTCCCACCCAGGATGAAAAACGCCCCAATGACATTGACGGTAATAAAGGCAAAGGCGACCGGCAGCCCAATTGCCAGCAGGAAAACCAACCCGCCCAGCATCAGTATTAAAATGGTCATCCAATCCATGATTACAGTCCCGTCTGCAGGCGGTCGAGGGTTGGGTTATGGATCGCCTGGCGAATGAATTCGATTGCCAATAGAACACCAGCCAGAGAGGCCGGAACCATGACCATCCATTCCGGGAAGACCAGAATGCCCTGAATCATAGACCCACGATTAAGGGCAATCAGCAGCGCCTGAAATGATGACCAGGCTAATATACCGGACATCAATGCCCCCAGCCCCATCGCGAAAATGTTCAAGGGGCGCTGAATGCGGGGTGTTAGATTGGCGGTAACAATATCAACCGCAACATGGGCATTTTTTTGCAGGACCCAGGGGGCGGCCAGGAAGGTCACGGACATCAGCCCAACTTCGATCCCATCGGCCATGCCAAAGATATTTGTGGTAAACACCGATACCAGCACGACATTGACCACCAGCGCGGTGGTGATTGCGGCCAGCACCGCGCCTGCCAAAATGGCAAGCGCGGTCACCAACCCACAATAGGCTTTTTCAAAAACAGGCATTATACGCCCGCATTACTGCATGCAGCTGCGGAGAGAGGCTGCGGCTTCCGCGTCGACCTCAGATACTTTATCCCAGCCTGCTGTTTGTGCAGTTTCCAGCCATTTGGTGCGTTCTGCCCCTTCCAAGGTGATGACCTTGATACCGGCGGCTTCTTGTTTCTTGGCTTCTTCAGCATTGATCGCGACATTGTCAGCGTTCAGGGCTTCCGTATAAGAAATGCCTTCTTCCAGCAGCGCGCGCTGTTCGTCGCTCAGGCTCTTCCATTTGTCCAGATTGACCAGGATCTCAACATCCACCTGATAGAAACCAGGGTCGACGCGATATTTTGTTTGTTCATCCCAGCCCAGGTCCAGGATGCCCTGCATCGGCCAGCCATACCCATCAATCGTGCCGCGTTCCAGGGCAGTGTAAACATCACCTGGGGGCGTTCTGATCAGGTTCGCGCCCAGCGTCTGGAACATCGCCTGATAGACCGGCGTGGTGCGGATGGTCAGGCCGTTCAGGTCTGCACCCGTAATCGGTTTGGTCAGATACAGATGGAAATTGATATGATCACCGGTGCGGCCCAGATATTTCACATTCATCTTGGACTGGTGCATGGCATCGACTTTGTCGTAACAGCCATTGGCCCGCTGGTCCTGAATGGTGTTTTCGGCCAGTTTCAGCGCATCGCCCATCGGCAGGATATTGGTATAAAATGCTGCCGTCACATTGGCGACGTCTACGACACCGGATGAAACCGCGTTGCCCACTTCAAACGGGGGCATGGCTTCCGGGCCACCAACGGTCTGAATCTGCAGCACGCCCTTGCCATGTTCGTTGATCCAATCAACGAAGGCTTCGTAGGGGCGCGAAAAAGCGGTCCCTTGTGCAAAAGCAGTAGTTCCGCGCAGCGTCACTTCCTCTGCGGATGCGGTCCCGGCGGAGAAACTCGCGGCCAGAAAGACCGCAACGGAGGCGGCCTGTGCAATCGTCTTCTTCATGGTTCACTCCCTAAAGATGGTTATTACCCTGCTTTCAGAGCAGTGCCCCGAGCTGAGTTTTGGATCATTGCTTCAAACTATATCCATTTGCATATAGTTTCTTAAGTATAAGATTCGGTCAATAGGGAATTTGAAAACGAAAGAAGCGTGCAAAAAAATAAGTGGTATTGGTGAAAAGTTTCGGATGAAGAATAAGTCCATTGAATGAACGATGCCCGATCAATCGGAATGTTCTGACCATGTTGACCGGTTCTGGACGCGACAGAGAATGCTTTCTAGCTTTGCGCCTTTAGTCTTGGCCATAACGCGAGAGACTTTCGACCAGTTGCATGGCAAAGCGGGCAGAGGCGACCGGCAATGTGCGGCCCCTCATTTGGCCAAGATAAAGTTGCCCAACCTCAATGTCCTTAGAAGAGAGGGCGCGATATTGCAGGGGACTGTTCTGTTCAGTTTTCAATCCGATTGGGATTTGGAACCCTACACAGCGTTCCTCCAGCACATAATGGCGCATCATCTCGAAGGATTCGGTCTCCAATTGGGGAGACAGGGTGATCGAGCTGCGCCGAAACGCATTTTCGAGCAAATGGCGCACACCATACTGTTGGGCTGGAAAGATGCATGTATGGGCAAGGCAGTCGCGCAGGCGCAGTTCCACCTTTTTACTCAAAGGATGATCCGCAGAGAATACGGCGCATAACGGTTGAGGAATTGAGTGTAGCACTTCAAAATCGACCATATGGAGTGGCTCAAACACCAGCGCTAGATCGCTGTTGAACCGCGCCAAATCGCGTTCTGCCTGTTCTCGATCCCGCACATTCACGGAAAAGGTTACACCCGGATGGTCTTTGCGATAGCGCGCGATCTCACTGGGCAGGAAATAGGGCAATAGGGCCTGAGAACAGGCGATAGAGACATGCCCCCGCCGCACGCCTGATAAATCCGCGACCTGGGACTGCAGTCGGGCCATGTCGATGCGTTGCAATCGGATATGCTGCATCAGCAATTCGCCAGCCGGATTCAATCGCATGCCGCGCGGTAAACGCTCAAAAATCTCGCTTCCGAATTCTTCCTCAAAGGATTTGATTCGGCGATTCAGGGCTGAGGCAGTCAAATACATGTCCTCCGCCGCCTTGCGGATGGACCCTGCCTTTGCCACGGCCTCAATCAACCAGAATGTTCGTAAGTGTTTCATCGTAAGACACTATTTCACATGTGGTGCAAAAAACGCAACGGTTTGATGAAAACTTAGCATTTGATTTGTACGCTAATTCGTCAAATTGTGCCCTTGAGTTTCGCTGCACTGCAGCAAATAGATAATTCATATCCCGGCATGACATGCTGATTACCCAGGAAAGGGCAGAGCGATGTTAAAGAAACCAACCTCCCGAAGAGATTTCATGAAGATAGGCGGCGGCGTGCTTGGTGCCTCTGTTTTGCCGTTCTTGAAGGTTCTGCCAGCCAGTGCCGCAGGCAAGGATGTTCTGGTCGCCGTTACGGGCCAAACCATCAACAGCCTGGATCTACATCGCACGGGCACCAATCGAGCATCCTATCAGGTGGCTGTGAACTGCTATGACCGGCTGGTCAGCTTTGGGACGAAGGAAGCTCCTGGTGGCGGTCTGTCTTATGATTACTCTGTTATTGAGCCTGAACTGGCGGAAAGTTGGATGATCTCAGATGATGGCCTGCTGCTGACCTTTAAGATCAAATCGAATGCGACGTTTTGGGATGGTCGCAAGGTAACGGCCGCGGATGTGAAATGGTCCTTTGATCGCGCCGTGTCCGTTGGCGGTTTTCCGACAGTGCAAATGAAGGCGGGCGGGTTTGTGCGCCCTGAACAATTCACTGCGGTTGATGAAGAAACCTTTACCGTTGCCTTGGACCGCCCCTCGAAATTGTCGCTGCCAGATCTGGCCGTGCCGGTTCCGTTCGTTATCAATTCAGAGGTCGCAAAGGCGCATGCAACAGAGGCAGACCCTTGGGCGATGGAATATCTGCACAAAAATCCCGCCGGGTCCGGTGCGTTCAAAGTGCTGAAATGGGAGGCAGGCGAGCAATTGATTTATGAACGCAATGATGCCTGGGTTGGTGGCCCATTGCCTGCTGTGAAACGTGTTGTTCTGCGGGAAGTACCAAGCCCGGCAACACGCCGCGCCTTGATCGAACGCGGTGACGTGCAGGTATCTTTTGATATTCCCAATAAGGATGCGAAAGAACTGGAAGACAAGGTCACTGTCTATTCCACCCCCATTGAAAATTGCTTGTATTGCGTTGGGTTGAACACGAATTTTGAGCCTTTCCGTGACCCCGATGTGCGCAAAGCCATTGCCTATGCAATTCCCTATCAGGAAATTTTCCAGGCGGCAGCCTATGAGCGGGGATCGCCACTATGGGGCGGCGAGTCCTCAATCACAGACACCGCCTGGCCGCGCAAATCTCCCTATTATACGGATATGGAGAAGGCCAAGGCGCATATGGAAAAGTCTGGTTATGCCAAGGGTTTCGATGTGCCATTTTCCATCAGCCTGGGTTTGGCGGACTGGATGGAGCCAACGGCTCTGCTGATCCAGGAAAGCCTTCGGAAACTGGGCATCACGGGCGAGTTGGAGAAAATTCCGGGCGCAAACTGGCGCACGGCAGCCCTGGTCGAAAAGCGTTTGGCACTGCATCTGGAAAACTTCGGTGGTTGGCTGAACACGCCTGACTATTATTTCTTCTGGGCCTATCAGAAAGGGCACCTGTTCAATTCCTCCAACTATGAAAATCCAGAGGTTGAGGCCCTGGTTAACGAAACATTGCATATGCCAATGGACGATCCGGCCTATGCCCCCAAAATCATGCGTCTGTTTGAAATTGCCTTTGAGGACCTGCCGCGTATCCCACTGTGGCAGCCAGCCTTGAATGTGGCCACGAATGGCGCGGAAGGATATGAATCCTGGTTCCATCGTCAATTGGACATCCGTCCCTTAAAGGCGGTTTGACCCCATGCCGTCGCGACTGAAAGCGAGCCTGATGCGAATTGCTCAGGCGATCCCCGTGGTGGTGGGTGTGGTGATTATCAGCTTTCTGCTGACCCGCGCCCTGCCCGGGGACCCGGCGGTCTATTTTGCCGGGGCTTCGGCCGACGAAGCTTCCATCGCAGAAGTTCGAGAATCGCTGGGTCTGGACAAGCCCCTGATCCAGCAATTCTTTCTCTATACCGGGGACTTACTGCAAGGAAACCTTGGAAATTCTCTGTCCAGTGGCCAGCCAGTTCTGACGGATCTTGCAAAGCGGCTACCCGCTTCTTTGGAACTGACTCTGACGGCGTTGATCTTAAGCTGCGCCATTGCAATCCCGCTTGGTGTGTTGGCGGCGACTAGACCTGGATCGATGATTGATCATATTTGCCGTGTGCTGGTGACAGCCGGAGTCTCCCTGCCAACCTTTTTCACCGGCATTGTTCTCATTTATGTCTTCTATTACCTGCTTGGTTGGGCCCCATCCCCCTTAGGGCGATTGGATTTCATCTATATTTCCCCGGATCAGGTCACAGGATTTTATCTTATTGAGGCCGCGCTGGCTGGGGATTTTGAACCCTGGCTGGGTGCCGTTAAGCAGTTAATCCTGCCGGCTACGACACTGGCGCTGTTCACATTGGCCCCCTTGGCGCGAATGACGCGGGCAGCGATGCTGACAGCACTGGGGTCGGACTTCATACGCACAGCGCGGGCTGCTGGATTGTCCGATGGTAAAATTCTCTACGGCTATGCCTTCCGGAACGCGATCCTGCCGGTCATCACAACATTGGGGATGGTGTTTTCTTTTTCCCTGGGGGCGAATGTTCTGGTGGAGAAAGTCTTCGCCTGGCCAGGTATCGGCTCCTATGCCGTGGAGGCGCTGGTCGTGTCCGATTATGCCGCCGTGCAGGGGTTTGTGCTTGCAATGGCATTGTTATTCGTTGCCCTCAACCTGGTGATTGATCTGGCCTATACGCTGATTGATCCGCGCATTGGATTTGACGCACGATGACCCAGTCCACGCCCCAAACATCAACTGTTGCGCGTCAAGGCATGCTGGATCATCTGGTCTATGTCCTGCGTGGCAACCCGGTAACGCTGATTGCCTTTGTCATGTTTGCGTTGATTCTTGTTGCGGCCGTCTTTGGCCCCTCCCTGGTGCCCTATGATCCGCTGGCGTCCGATTCTGACCATGTATTGGAAGCCCCCTCTCTGCAGCACTGGTTTGGGACTGATAATTTGGGACGGGATGTCTTTTCCCGGGTTGTCGTTGCCACACGGTTGGATTTGACAATTTCTGTCGCCGCCGTCGCCCTATCCTTTGTCATTGGGTCCGTTCTGGGGGCGATTGCAGGTTATTGGGGCGGTGTTCTGGATGCGATGCTGAATCGGATTCTGGATACGATCATGGCATTCCCGCTCTTCGTACTGGCGATGGGAATCGTGGCGGCACTGGGCAATACGATTGAAAACATCATCTATGCCACGGCGATCATCAATATTCCATTTTACGCCCGGCTGGTCCGGGCAGAGGTGAATATTCGTCGCGATGCCGGCTTCGTGCGGGCGGCTAAGCTGTCTGGTAATTCTGACATCCGGATTTTGGCGACTCATATTTTCCCCAACACGCTGCCGCCAATGATGGTTCAAGTCTCCTTGAACCTTGGTTGGGCAATCTTGAACGCGGCGGGGCTGAGTTTTATCGGCTTGGGGGTGCGCCCACCAACGCCGGAATGGGGAATATTGGTCGCAGAGGGTGCAAATTACATTGTGTCTGGCGAATGGTGGCTGGCTTTGTTCCCTGGGCTTTGGCTGATGATTGCGGTCTTTACCTTCAACCTGCTGGGTGACGGCTTGCGTGACATTGTCGATCCACGAAAAAGGACCTGATGCGATGTTGACGATAAAGGACCTCGCCGTTTCCTTCCAAGCCCGACGCGGGCAAGTGGATGCAGTAAAGGGTATTACCTTTGATCTGGGTAAGGGAGAGACACTGGGCATTGTCGGAGAAAGTGGGTCTGGAAAATCTGTTACGTCCTATGCCTTGATGCGCATTCTGGATGCTGGCGGCAAGATCAAGGCGGGGGATGTCACCTATTCTGGGGTCGATCTGCGGAATGCCACTGAGTCTGAAATGAAAGACATTCGCGGCAGCGAAATATCGATGATTTTCCAGAATCCCCGAGCGGCATTGAACCCGATCCGTAAGGTCGGTCATCAGATCGAAGATGTGCTGCGCCGCCATGCAAAGGCGACCAATCAAAATGCACGACAAAAGGCAATTGAGGCGCTAAAGGCGGTGAAAATCCGTGACCCGGAGCAACGATATGAAGCCTATCCTTTTGAGCTCTCCGGCGGGATGTGTCAGCGCATCGTGATCGCCATCGCGCTGGCCTGTGATCCGCGCCTGCTGATTGCGGATGAGCCAACAACAGGGCTGGACATTACGACCCAGAAATCAGTCATGGACCTTGTCTCAGACTTGATCCGGGATCGGGGGATGAGTGCCATTCTGATCACCCATGATCTGGGGCTGGCAGCCCAGTATTGTGACCGTATCATTGTTATGAAGGACGGGAAGATCGTGGAGGCCGGTGATCCTTTGTCACTGTTCCATAATCCACAGCATCCCTATACCCGAAAGCTTGTGGATGCGACCCCGCGTGAGGGCGAGACGATCCGCAGCCTATTGCCTGAGGACATGCGGGTCCCGTTATTGCCGCATAAAATTGAAGACGAGCCTCTGTTGCAGGTGATCAACCTGACCAAGACATATCAGGGAAAGACGGGGCCGGTTCATGCCGTTAAAGGCATCTCCTTTGATGTGAAAAAGGGGCAAAGCGTCGGGCTGGTTGGAGAATCTGGCTGTGGGAAATCGACAACATCGGAAATGCTGGTACGCCTGTTGGATCCGACCAAGGGGGAGATTCTGTTCAACGGAGAATCAATCTCTGACATTCCAGCACAAAAGTTTGGCAAGTCCGCCCTTCGCAGAGACATTCAGATGGTCTTTCAGGATGCGACGGACAGTCTGAATCCCCGCCATACGGCACGACAAACAATAGCCGACCCGCTGCAACGGTTGGGCGGGCTTTCCGGCGTGGCGCTGGGGGCACGTATTGAAGAATTAGCGACCCTGGTCGGCCTGCCGCACAGCTTGCTGGATCGGTTTCCCCATCAACTGTCCGGCGGTCAAAAAGCGCGTGTTGGTATTGCCCGCGCGGTTGCCCTGGAACCTAAATTTCTGATCCTGGATGAACCAACAGCGGCTCTGGATGTTTCCATACAGGCAATCGTGTTGAATCTGCTGGCCGACTTGAGAGCGAAATTGGGGATCAGCTATCTGTTTGTCAGCCATGACCTGCATGTGGTGCGTCTGTTATGCGACCATGTGATCGTGATGCGGGGCGGGCAGATTGTGGAACAAGGCCCGGCGGATGATGTCATGACCAATCCAAAAGACCCCTATACCAAAGAACTCCTTTCCGCTGCGCCCAAGCCACCGCTTCGGCGCGTTGTGACCCAACCCTAATTAATCTCGGTAGCTCAATGCTAGAAACCTTGCCCTTTACCCTGTCGGCACTGCGCGATGCCTATGCCACGGGCACCACTCCAGAAGAGGTTGTGGCGGAGTGTTATCGCCGTATCGACGCGGTCAATGACCCCGCGCTCTTTATACATTTGCGCGATCAAGATGACGTCCTGATAGACGCCCGAACACTCGGAGTGCCTGCCGACAATAAGCCATTATGGGGTATTCCTTATGTTATTAAGGACAATATCGATGTTAAAGGACTGCCGACCACGGCGGCCTGTCCTGCCTTCACGCGTGTTGCCCCCGCAGATGCCTTTGTCGTAGCACGGTTGCGTGCAGCCGGGGCATTGCTGGTTGGCAAAACCAATCTGGATCAATTCGCGACAGGGCTGGTTGGCACTCGGTCTCCCTATGGCATTCCCAGAAATGCGGTCGACCCCAAACTTGTTCCGGGTGGTTCTTCCAGCGGATCGGCGGTTGCTGTGGCACAGGGCATTGTCGCCTTCTCGTTGGGGACAGATACAGCGGGATCTGGCCGCGTGCCTGCTGCCCTGAACAACATTGTCGGCCTAAAGCCAACGATAGGATTACTCTCTGCCAGTGGAATGGTCCCTGCCTGTCGCACGTTGGATACGATTTCCATCTTTGCCCAGACAGTCGGAGATGCCTATGAAATCCTGCGGCACACAGCGGCCTATGATCCGGATGATGCCTATTCCAGAAAAGGCCCTGTTGCTAACCTCTCCCACGCGTCCTCAAACCTGAAAATTGGTATTCCTGATTCAAAAAGCATACAGTTCTTTGGGGATCAGATTCAGGCCGCATCCTTTCAAAACGCTGTGGATCATTTAAGCGCACAGGGCGTTACAATAGTGCCACTTGATTTCACCGACCTCTATGACATTGCGGAAATGCTCTATGAAGGGGCGTGGGTCGCGGAGCGCTATAGTGTGATCGAACCCTATCTGGCCCAATCCCCGGACGCTGTTCTGCCCGTCACGCGCAGCATCGTTGCGAAAGCGGAAGAGTTGAATGCCGTGGATGCCTTCCGGGGATTTTATCGTCTGCAAGACCTCCGGCGTAAAGCGGAAACAGTTTTGAGCGGGATTGATCTGTTATGTGTTCCAACAATTCCGACATTTTACACATTAGAGGACTTGGCGGCCGATCCGGTGGGGCCGAATTCTCGTCTGGGAACTTATACGAATTTCGTCAATCTGATCGATATGTGCGGCATTGCGGTCCCTACGACTGCGCGCAGTGATGGACGTCCGGGCAGCGTGACACTGTTGGCCCCAGCCTTTCAGGACGGTCTGGCTGCATCGGTGGCCCGGCTCTTTGAGGCGACTGACCTGGAGGCGCAGCCAAGTCACGCTGGTGTTGAGGGGATTGTTCAACACGGTGAATTCGCGCTGGCTGTGTGTGGTGCGCATATGTCCGGCTTGCCCTTGAATTGGCAACTGACATCGCTGAAGGGACGGTTTCTGCGTAAAGCAAAAACTGCGGCCAGCTATGACTTCTATGCTCTGGCTGGAGGCCCGCCAGAACGGCCAGGTCTGGTTCGTTGCGCCAATGGATCAGGATCAGAAATAGAGATTGAGATTTGGGCCTTGCCAATCGAAAAGGTCGGGCAATTCTTGATCAATATTCCAGCCCCATTGGCTATTGGTACTGTTATCCTTTCGACCGGTGAGACAGTCCATGGCTTTGTGTGTGAAGCCATTGGCGCGCAAAATGCCACCAATATCAGCGATCACGGCAGTTGGCGGCACTATTTGGAAACAGCATAAGGAAGGTTTCACAGCACCTGTTTAGGGAAAAACCGTCTCGTTGGGTTCGATGCCCTCCGTCAGAGCATGGGTGACGAGACATGCCGCCCCCTGTCCATCGTCACCTGTGAGCTTTCCGTTATGTAAGGTGCGGTCTTGATAGAGGCCGACAAGGTTGACGCCTTCAGCCAAACGAATGGGTATTTTCTGATGACGCCTGCTGGGGTTGTTGCATCACTGGCAATCGTGGTGTTCGTTACGTTTGCCGGGTGTTGCAGCCTGTCTAGCGCACATCTTTAACCGTTTTTGGCAGAGTATCGGATATGTTGATCGTTGAAACTGAGCGCCTGATCTTGAGGCCTTTCCAGGAGGGAGACGCGGCAGACCTATTCGCCTATCTACACGCGCCCACCGCTTCCTGTTTCCTCTCGCTCAAGCTTGCAGACTTAGCTGAAGCGGAAGCCGAAGTCAGAAAGCGCTCTCATGACGAGGGCAGCGTGGCGATATGTCTGAAACAGACCGGGCAGGTAATCGGCGATCTGTTCGGCGGCGGCAGTGGTGCTGAGGAAGACGAGACGACTTCGGTCGGCTGGAACCTCAATCCGCAGTTCTTTGGTCAGGGATATGCCTTTGAAGCCGCAAGGGCCCTGCTTGACCATCTTTTCCGAGCAAAGGGTTTTCGCCGAATCTATGCCTATGTCGAAGACCACAATAAGCCGTCACAGCGCCTTTGTGAAAAGCTAGGGATGCGCCGGGAAGGCATGTTCGTTGAATTCGTATCATTCACCAAAGACGATGCGGGCAATCCGATCTATGAAAACACAATGCAATACGCCATTCTGCGCCGCGAATGGATGTCTTTATATACAGAAATATTGTAATATATTGAGGAACCTATAGAGCAGGCGCTTAGCGGTCTTACTTAAACATATAAATCGCGGCAATTAACGGGCCGGGTAGTCACTTCGTCGATATCCGATTGCGACGCGGTCTAGTGATGGGCGAAATGGTTTGGTTCTGAACGCGGTGAGGTTGGCCATTACCTCAACCTTATGCCTTGAACTGTTTGAAGTCATCTCCAGAGGTCAGGGGGCAGAGCCTGCCTCAAGCCATTTTAATCTGACAAAGCCAAATCCCAGTAGCAAAGAGAAGGGGCAGGCCAATGTCACGTGGCCTGCCCCGATCTTAAAATCTACCCGATGCCAGATACTAGCGGTATGGGTAGCCTGCTTTCTGCATTACGGACGCATATTTCTTGAACGCGTCGACAACGCGTTTTGGACGGTCACCCTGGGTGGCGATTTCGTCCCAGAAGCCTTCCGCATCCGCAACAACTGTGGCCCATTCTTCTGGTGGAATGGACGTGAGCTCCATCTTCTCACCTTCAACACGCAGCCGTGCTTCGCCACCCCAATACCAGGTCGCACGATAATAATGCGATTGGTCGATCGTGATTTTGAACAGTTCTTGCAGGTGGGCTGGTACTTTTTCCCAACTGGCCGAGTTTGCAAAGTAAGAACCGAACCACGCGCCGGTCACTGAGTTGGTCAGTGCATAGTTGCAGATGTCAGCCCAACCGACCTCATAGGCTTCGGTAAAGCCACACCATGCAACGCCGTCCAGCTCACCGGTTTGAAGGGCAACTTCTACGTCATCCCAAGGAACTGTGACAGGGATCAAACCGTATCGGGAAAGGAATTTACCCGCTGTCGGTACGCCAAAGACGCGCTTGCCTTTCATATCGGCAAGGGAGCGGATTGGCTCTTTCGTGAAGATGTGCAGCGGATCCCAGGCACCAGCAGACAACCAAGTGACGTTGTCAACTTCATCGTAGGCTTCTTTCCAGATCTCATTCAAACCGTAATATTTGAACATCGCTGGCACATCGAGTGAGTAGCGCGTGGCGAATGGGAAATACCCGCCAAAGACCGAGATATCCACCGGTGAGGCCATGGTGGCTTCATCCGACTGAACCGCATCCAGCGTGCCATTCTGAAGCGCGCGGAAAAGCTCCGACGTTGGTACGAGTTGGTCTGCATAATACAGCTCGATCTCCATTTCGCCATTTGCGGCGGCATTGAAGGCATCGATCTGTGGCTTGATCACATGCGCACCAAGAGGGGCACCTGAATAGGTCTGCAAACGCCATTTGATCGGCCCCGACTGGGCATGGACCGCTGGTGCCGCGAGAGCGGATGCCGCCCCAACAACCGATCCGGCCAAGAACTTACGCCGGGTTGAGAGAATTTGTTCGGATGGGCTTTTTTTTGTATCATCAGACATGCTTTACACCTTCTCTGTTGGTAAATGATGGCCTTGCACTGGCCATTCTGGGGTTAACCTCTGACAAATTCGGGCAGCCAGAGCGCGATCTGCGGGAACAAAAGCACAAGTGCGATTGTGAATGTCATCATAGCCACAAAGGGCCAGATGGATCTGTAGATATCGGGCAGTGAAATTTCCTTTGGTGCCATCGCCCGCATCAGGAATAGGTTATATCCGAAGGGGGGCGTTATATAGGCGATCTGGCATGTCATCGTGTAGAGCACGCCAAACCAAATCAATTGATTCTCAAAGCCCAGATCAAGGACTTTGACCAATGGAATGTAAAGCGGTGCTACGATTACGAGCATCGCGGTATCATCCAGGAACATGCCCATCACGATGAAGCTGACCTGCATCATGATAATGACCTGCCAGGGTGTCAGTTCCCAACGGTTGAGGAAAATGTCTTCGACCGCGCGCACCGCGCCAATCCCATCGAACACCGCCCCAAAAGCCAAGGCCGCTAGGATCAACCAAAGAAACATGCAGGATACGCCCAGTGTCTTACGGGCCGTTTCATGGACCATCTTGAAGCTGAGGCGTCCCTTGACAGCTGCCGCTAACGTCGCTGCAGACGCGCCGACAGCAGAGCTTTCAACAAGGCTGGTCACACCCATGATGAAGAGCCCTGTCATCGCAAAGAAAATCAGGAATGGGATAATGCCCGCGCGCAGCAGCTTCAGCTTCTCGCGCATTGGCATATTGAGTTCTTCGTCTGACACAATCGGCGCAAGTTCAGGTTTGAGCTTCACGCGGATAACGACATAGATCACGAACATTGTTGCCATCAACAGCCCGGGGATCATCCCGGCCAGCCAAAGCTGAGAGACAGGTTGGCGGGCAATCATGCCATAGAGCACCATGACGACGGATGGCGGCACAAGGATACCAAGCGACGATCCGCCCTGAACCACACCCGTGATCAATACCTTGTCATATCCCCGCCGCAACATTTCAGGCAGGGCAATTGTTGCCCCAATCGCCATGCCCGCGACCGACAATCCATTCATCGCCGATATGATCACCATCAAGAAAATGGTACCAATCGCCAGCCCGCCGCCAACGCGACCGAACCAGACATGGAGCATCTTATAAAGATCTTCGGCTATCCCGGACTCCGAAAGGACATAGCCCATATAGACAAACAAGGGCAAGGTGAGCATCGGGAACCAGTTGAACAGCTTAAAGGCCGCAGAGAACGGGATTTCGATACCGCCAGTTCCATAGAGCATAAGCACCATTGCGGATGCGACAAAACCAATTGCTGCAAAAACACGCTGTCCGGTCAGGAGCAGGACCAGCATTGATGCGAACATGAGAAGGGCAATCAACTCGTGGGTCATTGAACTGCTTCTCCACGTAAATCGTTTATATGTTTAAATATCTGGGAAATGGTTTGCAGGATCATCAGCACGATACAGACAACCATCAGCGATTTAATCGGGATCATGGATGGGTTCCACATCGAGAACCGCGTTTCGTTCGTATCAATGGCATAGTCTAAACTGGAGATAGATCCATAGAGCAGCACCGACAGATAAAACAGCAAGCATGAGATCGTGACCAAATCCATCAGCGTTTTGCCCCGGTGCGATAGACGTTCATAGAACAAGTCCATGCGCACATGATCACCATCCTTGATGGTCATCGCGCCGCCCATGAAATAGTAGGCGGCCAAGGTAAATTGCGCGAACTCAACGCACCAATGCAGCGGAATATCAATGATATTACGGGTGATGGCGTCCAGCAGTAACACCCCGACCATCAAAAAGATCAGATACATCGCAACAA
>JARGPE010000084.1 GCA_029212835.1 Alphaproteobacteria bacterium
GGGAACGCCTTGATCTGCACAAGTTTCTGGGTGGTGCAGCGCACGTCCCGGCAAAAACTGTTTGGCGGTGACCTCGCATGGTTCGTGTTCTGGGGCTATCAGCTGTTCATTGTTCTGGCGGCAACTGGTTATTTGTTGGGGGTTACTCAATCCAAAGAATATGCCGAACCAGAATGGTATGTGGATTTGTGGCTGACGGTTGTCTGGGTCGCCTATCTGGTTGTCTTTTTAGGCACCATCCTGACTCGTCGCGAGTCGCATATCTATGTCGCGAATTGGTTTTATCTGTCCTTCATCGTCACTGTGGCAATGTTGCATGTGGTCAACAATCTGGCGGTTCCTGTTTCTTTCCTTGGAACCAAAAGCTATTCGGCGTTCGCTGGCGTGCAAGATGCCCTGACTCAATGGTGGTATGGTCATAATGCAGTCGGGTTCTTCCTGACGGCGGGATTCCTGGGCATGATGTATTACTTCATGCCAAAACAGGCAGGGCGACCGGTTTATTCCTATCGCTTGTCTATCGTACACTTCTGGTCCCTGATCTTCCTATATATCTGGGCTGGGCCTCACCATTTGCATTATACCGCGCTCCCTGATTGGGCGCAGACTCTGGGTATGGTCTTTTCCATCATGCTGTGGATGCCGTCGTGGGGTGGTATGATCAACGGTCTGATGACGCTGTCCGGGGCCTGGGACAAGGTCCGCACCGATCCGTTGATCCGGATGATGGTGATGGCGCTGGCATTCTACGGCATGTCGACCTTTGAAGGACCGATGATGTCGATCAAATCGATCAACTCTTTGAGCCACTATACGGATTGGACCATTGGTCACGTGCATTCCGGTGCTTTGGGCTGGGTTGGCATGATCTCCTTCGCCGCCTTGTACTTTCTTGTTCCCAAGCTTTGGGGCCGGACACAGCTTTACTCGCTGCGTATGGTCAACTGGCACTTCTGGTTGGCGACCCTGGGCATCGTTGTCTACGCATCGGTCATGTGGGTTTCGGGTATCACCCAGGGCCTGATGTGGCGTGAATATGATGAGCAAGGCTTCTTGGTCTATTCCTTCGCGGAAACCGTAGCAGCGATGCATCCCTACTATGCTCTGCGCGTGTTCGGTGGCCTGCTCTATTTCCTGGGGGCGTTGATCATGGCTTACAATGTCTATCAGACCATCCGGGGCAAAGTGCGGAATGAACGACCTCTCGTTTCGCTCGCACCACAGCCTGCTGAATAGGAGGGCACAGAGATGTCTATACTCGATAAGCATACGAAACTGGAAACTAATGCCACTCTGTTGCTCGTGTTTTCCTTTCTGGTGGTCACAGTTGGTGGGATCGTTGAAATCGCCCCTCTCTTCTATCTCGACAATACGATCGAGAAGGTAGAAGGGGTGCGACCCTACTCACCCTTGGAGTTGAAGGGGCGGGATATCTATGTTCGGGAAGGGTGCTATCTGTGCCATTCCCAAATGATCCGTCCCTTCCGGGATGAGGTGGAACGGTATGGTAATTACTCACTGGCAGCGGAGTCTATGTATGACCATCCCTTCCAGTGGGGCTCTAAACGTACCGGGCCGGATCTTGCACGGGTTGGCGGTCGCTATTCCAATGACTGGCATGTACAGCATTTAACGAATCCGCGCTCTGTTGTGCCAGAATCGGTGATGCCGAAATATGGCTTCCTGAAAGACAACGATTTGAAGTCTGATTTGACTGTCGACAGCCTGAAGGCAAATCAGATGGTCGGTGTGCCCTATACCGAAACGATGATTGAAAACGCCACAGCCGATCTGTTCGCCCAGGCGACACCGGATGCGGATTGGGACGGTGTTCAGGCCCGTTATCCCAAGGCAGTTGTTGGTGATTTCGATGGCAATCCAGATCGGGTCACCGAAATGGATGCGCTGATTGCGTATCTGCAAATGCTGGGCACGTTGGTCGACTTTTCGACCTACCAGGCCGACCAGAACTATCGCTGAGGGAGAGGATCATGGATTATAATGAATTCAGACATTTAGCGGATAGCTGGGGCCTTGTGTACCTGTTTGCCCTATTCGTGGGCATCCTGATCTTCACCTTCTGGCCAGGTAGCAAAAAGAAGGCTGATGATGCTGCAAATATTCCCCTGAAAGGCGATTGAGCGATGGGCGATAGCAAGAAAAATATCGACGAGATCAGTGGTGTAGAAACCACGGGTCATTCCTGGGATGGTATCCAGGAACTGAACAATCCTTTGCCGCGGTGGTGGTTGTGGACGTTTTATGGCTGTATCGCCTTTGCGATTGGCTATGCGATCTACTCTCCATCAATTCCTTTAATCAATGGGGCCACACAGGTCATCAGCGGTTATTCCAGGCGTGCCGATGTGGCGGCCGAGTTGCAGGCGGCGATCGACGCCAACAGCGATTTGGTGGCTCAATTGGCCGCCACCGATGTTGCAGATATTTCGAAGAATGCGGATTTGGAGCGGTTCGCAATTGCGGGGGGAGCATCGTCCTTTAAGGTGTATTGCTCGCAATGCCATGGCTCCGGTGCCCAGGGTGGACCCGGTTATCCAAACTTGAATGATGATGCCTGGCTTTGGGGTGGTTCCATTGATCAAATATACACCACCCTTGCCCATGGTGTTCGTTATCAGCAAGACGAGGATACACGATTGTCAGAAATGCCCGCCTTTGGTCGGGACGGTATTTTGGATGCAACCCAGATTAAAGAAGTTGCGAACTATGTTCGGTCTTTCTCTGGTTTGGACCATGATGCCGCCTTGGCAAAAGAGGGTGCCTCGATTTTTGCCGATAATTGTGTTGCCTGTCACGGCGAAGATGCGAAGGGCAACAAAGATCTTGGGGCTCCTAACCTGTCCGATGCGGTGTGGCTATATGGTTCCACAACAGATGAGATTGTCTCCCAAATCCGCAACCCCAAGCATGGCGTTATGCCAGCCTGGATGGGGCGTTTGGGTGACGTCGAGGTAAAGAAGCTGGCTGTCTATGTTCATTCCTTGGGTGGGGGTGAATGATTTTATGAGTATCTCCGACGAACCACTTGCTCCCGTACATGATGTCGAGCCCGTAAACCGGCGCGACAAGCAGCGACCGCTTTATACCGCTCGCAAAAAAATTCACCCAAAGCGAGCCGAAGGTACCTTCAGACGGTTCAAGTGGTTCGTCATGGCGATCACGCTGGGGATTTATTATATCACGCCCTGGCTACGTTGGGATCGCGGAGACTACGCACCTGATCAGGCAGTTCTGATAGATCTGGTGCACCGGCGCTTCTACTTTTTCTTTATCGAAATCTGGCCCCAGGAATTCTATTACGTTGCGGGCATGTTGGTGATGGCCGGTATTGGTTTGTTTCTGATCACCTCATCGGTCGGACGGGCCTGGTGCGGCTATACATGTCCTCAGACCGTGTGGGTCGATCTGTTTCTGGTTGTTGAACGTGCTGTTGAGGGGGACCGCAACAAACGTATCAAACTGGATCAGGAACCCTGGTCAGTTTCCAAGGTTCTGAAACGGGTGCTAAAGCACTCCATTTGGTTGCTGATTGCCATCTCAACAGGTGGGGCGTGGATCTTCTATTTCGCCGATGCGCCAACCTTGGCACACGAATTTCTGACCGGTGAGGCCGCCAGTGTTGCCTATACAACGGTCGCCATCCTGACCTTTACGACCTATACATTGGGTGGTTGGATGCGGGAACAGGTCTGCACCTATATGTGCCCATGGCCCCGTATTCAGGGTGCGATGCTGGACGAGCATTCGCTGACTGTGACTTATAACAACTGGCGTGGTGAACCCCGATCCCGCCATCAAAAGCGGTCTGCAGAAGAAGGAAAGGCGATTGGCGATTGCGTTGATTGCAATGCGTGTGTCGCGGTCTGCCCGATGGGGATCGATATTCGTGATGGGCAACAATTGGAATGCATTACCTGTGCCCTGTGTATCGATGCTTGTGATGCCGTGATGGATAAGGTCGGTCGGGAGCGGGGTCTGATTTCCTACGCAACCCTGGCTGATTATAATCACAATATGCGTCTGGCAATGCCTGAAGGTAATACAGCTATTCAGCCTGAACGGGTGCGCAAGTCTGATGGTACGCTGTCAGATTCGATCAAGCACACGACAATACGATCAATCCTGCGGCCCAGAACAATTGCCTATTTTCTAGTGTGGGCTTTGATCGGGCTGGCAATGTCCTATCAGCTCGCGACGCGGGAGCGGCTGGAACTGAACGTGCTGCATGACCGCAATCCGTTATTCGTGACACTGGCCAATGGCGACATTCGCAATGGGTATACTTTGAAGGTCTTAAACATGATGCAAGAGCCCCGCACTGTGCGGGTCAGCATCTCTGGTTTGCCCGGTTCTGAGATGTCCCTGCCCGGCACATCGGGGGATACAGTAACCGTGTTCTATATTGATGTTGAGCCTGACAAATTGAAAAGCCAGAGGGTCTATGTGCGTGCAAAACCCGAAACCCTGACGGATCCTGTGATCAACTTCACTTTTGTGGTCCAGGACGTTTTTGGATCCGAGCGCGCCACCTATGAAGCCCGTTTCGAAGCAGGAGATGAATGAGATGACGGTACAAGCACTCAAGGTACGGGGTTTCACCGGTTGGCACATGCTGGCGGTTCTGGGGCTTTTCTTTGGCGTCACCATCATCGTCAACCTGACCTTGGCATTCTTTGCCAGCAGCAGTTGGACCGGGTTGGTGGTCAAGAATTCCTATGTCGCCAGCCAGCATTTCAACGAGCATCTTGCCAATGAGAGACGGCAGGCCAGCCTGGGGTGGTCGGATCAATTCACCTATGACCATGGCATGATGACCCTGCGATTGACGGATGCAAATGGGGTGCCGGTCTCGGCGGATGTCGTGCATGTTGTTCTGCGGCGTCCCGTGGCGGAACAGCAGGATCATGAAGTCCGTTTGTTGGCCAATGCGGACGGCACGTTCACCTTGCGGCATGATCTTGGCTTGGGCGTTTGGGCGGCGGATCTGCGCATCGAAATACCGGGCCAGGCTGATTGGGTGAAGCGCTATCGCTTCATTGTCAGAGCAAATGATCTTGGAGCCTCAACACAATGAGTTGCTGCGTCTCCAAAGAGGCGTATCAGCCTCCCGAAACTGAAATGCCGGAGGGATATCCCACACGGGATGAGGTGCTGTTTGCCAGCACCAATGTCGGCGATGGGTTGGTGGAGACCCATATCTTTGTGCCGGGGATGCACTGTGGCGGCTGCCTTGCTGCTGTTGAAAAAGCCATGGCCGCAATACCTTGTGTGAAACATGCCAGGGTTAATCTGTCATCCAAACGGTTGGTTCTGCATTGGACCCGCCAAGATGCGAATCCAAGGGCTGTGCTCGATGCCCTGACCAATCTGGGTTATCAGGCGCATTTGGACGATGGTTCTGGTGCGGGTAAGGACAAGACGCTCAGTCGTCTGTTGTTCTCTCTCGCCGTTGCCGGGTTCGCTGCAGCGAATGTGATGTTGTTATCAGTATCGATTTGGTCCGGGGCAGAGGGTGCAACACGTGACATGTTTCATTGGATATCAGCGCTGATTGCAATTCCGGCGGTTGCCTATGCGGGGCAGCCGTTTTTCCGTCCAGCCTTTCGCGCGTTGCGGGGCGGTCATTTGACCATGGATGTCCCGATTTCTTTGGCTGTTTTACTGGCGCTGGGGATGAGCCTGTATGAGACGTCAATCCAGGGCGAGAATGCCTATTTTGATGCCTCAATCACATTGTTGTTTTTTCTATTGATTGGCCGTGTTCTGGACCATGTGATGCGGGAGCGGGCGAGAGGGGCTGTAGCCAGTTTGGGACGAATGGCACCCAGTGGTGCCACGGTGATTTCTGATGATGGCTCCCGCGATTGGGTGCCTTTGGATGCGGTTGCCCCCGGTATGAATTTGTTTGTTGCGCCGGGCCAATATTTGCCCGTGGATGGCGTAGTTGTAGCCGGTGGCGGAGAGGTTGATTGCGCCATCGCGACCGGTGAAAGTGACCCCGTCCCAGCCGCACCGGGAAAGTCCTTTCCCGCAGGTGCTTTAGCAATTGGGGCACCGATTGTTTTGCGTGCAACACGATCCGCGCGGCAGTCCTTTCTGGCTGAAATGGTTTCCATGCTGGAAGCTGCTGAAAGCGCGAAGCCGGCATTTCGGCGTTTGTCCGACCGCGCGGCGGCGATCTATGCCCCTATGGTTCATCTAGCGGCTCTGCTGACTTTTATTGGTTGGGTTGTGGCCACAGGCGATTGGCACAGGGCGGTTTATACCGCTATTGCGGTTTTGATCATCACCTGCCCCTGTGCGTTGGGTTTGGCGGTACCGATTGTCCAGGTTGTTGCCGCCGGACGGTTGGCGCGAAACGGCATATTGCTCAGCGATGGTGCGGCTCTTGAGAAACTGGCCCAGACGGACAGGGTTCTGTTTGATAAAACCGGTACCCTGACCACCGGCCATCCCACAATCCGTGATGGGGTAAATCACAATCCTAAAATATTGCGCCTTGCAGGATCTGTAGCGTTGGCCAGTCGGCATCCCTATTCGCGTGCGCTGGTGACCGCCTGTGAAGGTCTGAATCTTGCGCCAGCGCAGGAGTCTTGGGACTCCCTGCGGGAAGAGCCGGGAAAAGGCGTGGAAGCAATTCGCGATGGCGTCTGCTATCGCTTGGGTAAAGCGTCATGGGCGTTGAAAGAAACGGTGGTGGAATGCCAGGACCGGGTTGTTTTCAGTCGTGATGGAAAGGCTTTGGATTTCTATTCCTTCGAGGAAACTGTGCGTGAGGGCGCGCCGGAAACAGTGACTTGGTTGCAAGCACAGGGGTTCTCTCCAGAGCTTGTATCTGGTGACTCCGCTGCCAAAGTGCGGATGATCGCAGACAGTTTGGGGATTTCGGTGGCGCAGGGCGATATGAGTCCTGCAGATAAGATTGCAAGAATTCAATCCCTGCAAGCTAGTGGGCATCGCGTCCTGATGGTTGGTGATGGCATCAATGATGCCCCGGCCCTGAATGCAGCGGATGCGTCGATTGCGCCCTCCACGGCGTCGGATGTCGGACGTCGTGCGTCAGGCTTTGTCTTTCTGTCAAACAGCTTGGATGCGGTTCGGATGGCAATCGCGGTGTCTCGTCAGGCCCGTACGCTGATCTATCAGAACTTTGGACTGGCTATTGTGTATAATTTGGTTGCGGTACCTATTGCCGTGGCGGGATTTGCGACACCTCTGGTGGCTGCGATTGCGATGTCTGGCTCTTCCTGTGTCGTCATTGCCAATGCTATGCGTCTCAATCTTATATCTTTTAGCGGGAAGCCTCAGCGCAAAACAGCCTGGCAAAAGAATCCCTTGAAGAGGCGTATGTCTGCCAAAATTGCGGGAGAGGTTGGATGAGCATTCTCGTGATCTTGATTCCTGTCGCCCTGGGCTTGGGTCTTATTGGCCTTTTGGCATTCCTGTGGTCGCTCAAGTCCGGTCAGTATAAGGATTTGGATGGCGATGCTTGGCGGGCCCTTAATGATGAGTCGGATGAGAAACCATCGCGTAGATAGTCACTTTTCTTGTCCTTGTGAGTGAGCGACGAGCCACGTTTACATTGATTTCCAATTGATAATGGGATGCACAAGAAATGGCCCAGGTGAAAAAAGAAATTGTTCGAGAGGCTATATTGCGCGCGGCCTTTGATCTGTTCTCTAAACAGGACTATGCTGACACTTCGCTTGCAGATATTGCCCGTAAAGCTGGGGTCGCAACGTCAAGTCTGTACGTTTATTTCCCATCAAAATTTAAATTATTCTGGGCAGTTCTTCGGCCCTGGCTGGTTGAACAAATGGACGCGTTGGAGCAAAGCGTGCGACCAATTACCGATCCCAGAGGCAGGCTGGAGCGTATTTTATATGTGCTGTGGGGAGAGATTCCTGCCGCCAATAACAATCTTGCAATGAATCTGGTGCGTGGGGTTGCGCTGTCGGGTCCCAATGACCGCGACAGCCGTGATACGTTGCTGTATCTGGAGAATCGTTTGGCCGGGATGTTCCGCGATTGTCTTCCTATGGAGCGGCAAACCCTGATGAATCGGAACAACACATTCTCACAACTGGCAATCCTGACTTTTGATGGGCTCGTTGTCACCAGTCGCCTGGGCCGGTCTGTAAAACGCCTGGATGATCTTGTGCGGATCGCCATACTGCTGCTGTTGGGAAATCCAGACGTTCCTACGCCTGCAATAGCACGCCAGTCTTACCCTTGTTACGACGCGTTGACTTGTGGCTGACAGCGATGGTGCTGCAGGAAATTAGCCCTGACTGGTGATTTTGTAACTTTATAATTAACATTGTTATCCAGGCGTTTATTTCGTCACTAATGCCCGATGCTGAAGTTGTTGTTCGCACGGTCTTTGCCGCTGATCAGATAGAGGGGACGGACACCATAGCCTTGGGCGGGATGTTTCTTGCCTGTCTCCGCACCCAGCGCATGGTCGTAATAGCTGCTGGCAGGCATCAACCGCACAATGAAGGCGGCGCGACGTTTGTCGGTCGTGTTAGGCTTGGACCCGTGGATCATATAGACATCATGAAATGAGACCTGACCGGCGCGCAGTAACAGCGGCTCTGCGGTTGCAACATCATAGTGTTCCGGATCACAGGTCAGGTTGATGGTTTTGTTATCCCCTTCAATCCAAGAATGGCTGAAAAGCTTATGGTCCTTGTGGGATCCTGGAATGAATTCCATCGGACCATTTTCTGGGGTTACATCATCCAAAGGAATCCAGACAGTCAGAACCTCAAGCGGCTTGATGGGATAATATTCGCCATCCTGGTGCCACGGGGTTTCCTTACCGCTAAGCGCTGGTTTTCCAAAGATCGTGGTGCCCCACAGGATGATATCATCCCCGATCAATCGCTGAGCAATTTCGATCAATCCTGGATGGGTGGCAAATTCCAACCACTTTTCCGACCCAATGACCCCCATGGAACCGCCATTGGTTTGATGCGGGGCCATCATGATATCCGACTTCAGATGGCTGTTGCGCTCCAGCAGTGCGGCATATTCCTCACGCATCTCCGCGATCAGGGATTGCGGCAGTTCCCACTTTGGTACAATCCAACCCTTTTCCTGAAATTGGCTCAATTCTTCATCGGATAAGAGGGACTTGCTCACTGTATGGTCTCCGCTTCTGTCTTATGATCTGGTGTCTCAATGAAACCAATGTTAGGCGGCTTAGTCGTCATAAGCCAAGTGTTCAATCAGCAATGATCTAGAGTTTTTCTCGTTCTGAAACCAGCAACTCAGTCACAAGTCCTGCGACGGTGGTTATGGATGACGGGCTCTCTTGTGCCGTGTAAGCAGGATAGGGGGAGGCTGATTGCGGTCCGTGTTCAGGCCTCTTATTGTCGATGATAAAAGCCCGGCAAAGATAAGTTTTAGGTCAGGCTTTAAATCATTGAGGGGACATCTATTACGCCATGAGATATTTCCATCGCGATACAATCTTACCCGAAAAAGATCTCCCCTCTGCGAAAGAAATCGTTGCCGAAGGGGTTGCCCATGCAGGGGTTGTTTCCATCGGGAACTCGGCTTTTCTAAGGGAACAGGCTGTTCGCTGTGAAGCAGATTTCAAACAGCGGGAGGCTAGGCTTGGCCGGATCATGCAACATGCACAGATCGGTTACCGCAGTCTTGAACGCAGTATAGAAGCGGCCCAAACAATTTACACAGATGTCGCAGCCGCAGGCTATCGTGTGGACCGCTATGGTATTTGCCTGGATTGGTCCATGGGCTATCCCAAGGCCGAACGTGCGGGTCGCCCAAAGGGAACAGGACTTATCTTGAGTGACGGTGACGATTTTGCCCGACTGGCTAATGCCGCTCCGGTCGCGCCGCATTTTGGGGACTTTGTCATCGGCATGCCCTCTGCACTGGAAAATACGGCAGCAGCCTTGCGGGCCGGGTCGACCTCGATTGGTAATCTGGGTCAGTACTTCACTTTTGAGCTGCCTGGCTGGAATGATGATGTGGCGACAACCCGTGCGACCGTGGCCGCCATCGCGTTGGCCTCTGCCCAGCCTGAGACAGTGCTGATCCATTCCAATATTGATGATGGCTTTGCCGCTCGCTTTGCTGATCTGGCCTCTGCCCTAGGGGCTGTGATGTTGGAAATCTATATTGTTGATGACCTGCTGGGCGGGCATGCCAGTCATTGCTATGGGCACACATTCTCTGGCCCGCTTGCCCGGTTTGCGTTTCAGCGTGCTTTGGGCCGCATATCGCGGTCACCGGGCACCATGGTCTATGGCAATACGACGGGTTTTGGAGCGAATGAGGCAGCCAACTACGCCGCTTTGGGGGCCTATCTTATGGTCGATATTCAGGCGCAATTGGCCGGGCCGACAGGTCATGCGATTAACCCGGTACCGATCACAGAGGCATTGCGCATCCCTGATATTGATGAAGTCGTGGCAGCCCAAACATTCTGTGGTCAGATGGTTCAACGATCCCAGGGGATGGAGTGCCTGATCGATACGACACAGGCGGATTTTCTGGCTGACCGGATGATTGAGGGTGCGGAGCGTTTCAAGGCCGCCGTTCTGGTGGGATTGGAGGATGCCGGTATCGATACGTCAGATCCGTTCGAACTTTTCCTATCCCTGCGCCGCATCGGGGCCAAGCGATTGGAACAGGCATTTGGGCCGGGCAGGGAGGAGGTGTCCGCGCCAAATGGTCGGCGCCCCATAGAACCATCCCCGGTGCTAGCTGAGATATCAGACCGCGCCGCCGAAGCGCTGTCGGGACTGTCCGCTGCAGATCGTGCCGGATTTGCGCAATCAGGCCTGCGTGTTGTAACCGCCACAACTGATGTCCATGAATATGGCAAGCGGTTGCTGGAGGAAATCTTCTCGGAATTGGGTATAGAGGCCTTGGATGGTGGGGTCAGCACCGACCCAGATGAATTGGCAAAAGTGGCGCGTGACTGCGATGCGATCTTTCTCAGCACCTATAACGGCGTCGCGTTGAGCTTCTTAAAGGCCCTGAAGGCTGAACTCGCGGCGTTGGATTTGGACATACCCGTCTTTGTCGGTGGCAAGTTGAATGAGGTTCCGGCGGATTCAAACACCAACCTGCCGGTTGATGTCAGTGGGGAGATGGAGGCAGAGGGAGCCTTTGTCTGTCGGTCGGTTGAAGACCTGTATGGCCCGCTTGCAACATTGGCCGCATCGGTAGAAGGGAGAATGTGATGACATGTGTGGGCATTATCGGTGTCGGCTATCTAGGTGAATGCCTGGTGGAGGGGTTGGCGACCACGAAAACGCCTATGGTTCTATCACCACGCAATGCAGAGCGTGTGGCGCGACTGGCGGATCGTTTTGGCTGTGAGGTTGCTGCCAGCAATAACGAAGTTGTTGAACGTGCCGATCTGATTTTTCTGGCCGCCCGACCGGGGGATATCGCTGCTTCCGCGCAGGGATTGCCCTGGCGCAAAGGCCAGCGGGTTGTGTCCATCGCAGCAGGTATCAGTCTCGATTCCTTTAGATCTGCCGTTGCGCCTGCCTTGGCCATTCGTGCCATGCCGATTGCTGCCAGCAGGATTTGTAAAAGCCCAACGGCCTTTTTCCCCGATGACCCGATGGCCGCAGATATCTTTAATCGTATTGGTACAGCCCATCCTTTTGAAGATGAGGCACAATTTGGCACAGCCAGCATTTTTGGTGCCTATTATGCCCTGACCTATGCCTTTATTGGCGAGGCATCTGGCTGGGCGGAGACCAAGGGGCTGAAGCCCGTTGCCGCGCGCCAACTGGCCGCCCGCATGGTTCAGGCCGCCGCCGCAGTTATCATAGACAGCAGCGACCGCTCGCCGCGAGACTTGTTGGATGACTTGATGACGCCCGGCGGGATTACGGAAGAAGGCCTGCGGGTATTGGAAGAAACACAGGCGATTACACAATGGTCAAAAGCGATGGAAGCAAGCTGGGAACAGGCGCTTTCAATTGATAAGTCCGACTGAAACAGACTGACTAAAAAGTCTGGCGCTTGGCAACTAGGCCGCTGTGCCCGTACACTTTCCGCCGCCCTTGGGCGATTTGATGATATCGAAGTGGGATTGGGGCGTCAGGTCCGATCCCTTCCAGTTCTAGGAGATCGTTTATGTCCGTGGAAATTAATTGCGACATGGGGGAGAGTTTCGGCCTCTATAAAATGGGCGATGATGAAGGCGTTATGCCTTACATCTCTCTAGCCAATGTCGCCTGTGGCTTTCACGGCTCGGATCCCAACCATATGCGTCGCACGGTGGAATTGGCAAAAGAGCATGGTGTGAAGGTCGGGGCTCATTTCTCTTTGCCTGATCTGGCAGGGTTTGGGCGGCGGGAGATGAAGATCGACCGCGAAGAGATGACCAATATCATTCTGTATCAGATCGGCGCGCTGAAGGCGTTCTTGGATATGGCTGGGATGTCATTGTCGCATTTGAAGCCGCATGGGGCATTGTATGGCATGGCGGCCCGGATGGAGCATATTGCCCATGCGGTTGCTGATGCGGCGGACGTTTACAAGGTGCCGGTGCTGGGTCTTGCCAACACACTGCACGAGGAAATCTATACAGCGCGGGGCCTTGATTTTCAGGCGGAGTTCTTTGCTGATCTGGACTATGACGATAATGGCGGCTTGATCATCACGCGCGAACATCATGCAGTTGATCCGGCATTCGCGGCGAACCGTGTCATTGATGCCGTCAGTACCGGCAAGATTACCTCAATCAACGGCAAACCGCTGACGGTTCGTGTGGAGACCATCTGTATTCACTCCGACACACCGAATGCGATTGAAATCGCTAAGGCCGTGCAAAATGCCGTTGCTGATCTGAAGGCGGCGTAAGTCAGATATCCGCGGTGGCATATCGGTTACGAAACTGCCTGCCAAGACAAGTCGCCCGCATAACGCCAGGCCATCCTCCCATCTTGATCTATCGTGACAAGATGCAGCCATCGATTGTCGAATAATTCTCTGACCCTATCATGGCGTTTTAGAATGTCGGTAATTGCATCGCATGGGGCCTCGATGCAAACGGTCAGGCGGAGGGGGGCATGCACATACTGATCGCCGTCATGGATTGATTGCCAGGGCAATCCAGACCGCATTAATCCGCCATTGCCTTCAAAGACACCAATGCCGCCGACCACATTATGCAGAACCTTGTTGCCCGCGCCAAAGACGTCTGGCGCAACGGTGGACCCATAATATTGCAAGCTGATCCAACTCGCGACGACGACAGGCGCTGTCAGGATGAGCTCCAAAACGGCAAAGCCGTTCTTGCTGTCCTGCTGCCAGTCATAGTCATGCAAGAAGGCCTCGCCAGCCAGGTTGCGCCCGGAGGTGCGGGACCGTGGGGCGGCAATGAAGGATTTGCACCCGGCAAGGCCCCATTCAGGCCGAACCTCTGCCCAATCATGGGCGCGGCTGGATACCGCGCCTTCATTCGCTGCCCTGGGCAGTCTTATGGCTCGTTCTGTCCGTGCCACTTTGCCTGCCGCAGCAAGCCAGGTTTTGATCTTCTTCAGGTCCCCAACATGCGTGGGCTTATTCACATCCTGATCATAGAGCAGAATGGAGTCGGTTGTTGTATTGTGCAACGCCGCTATGAAAACTGTGTCATCCGGGATGTTGATCCCACGTTCAACAAGGGCAGTCCTCACATCTCCTGCATTGAGGAGGTCGGCCAGCAATCGTGCATTCACTTCCCCTGAAAATCCGCCACAGGCCCCGCATTGCAGGCCGCTGGCATGGGGGTTGTTGACCACAGAGGCGCCATGCCCAGCCAACAGAACGATACGGGCAAAGTTGCTGGTCAGAGACATGGCCCTCAAGACGGTTTCTGCTGCTCTCGTGCGACTGGGTAAATCAAGCGATGGCTCCAAGATGGGCTTTGGGTCTTTTAAGGCAGAAGAGGGCGTTGCCTTCAGGGAGTCTTTCACCAGCTTTACCCCATAAACTGGCCCCATTGCCTCAACGAAGGCAAAGGACGACACGGCCGCCAGCTTAAATCTGCCCCAAGCCCGTCGAGCCCGGGCTCGGAAGCGTGCATTAAGGTCGCCCGCCGCGTCCTCCTGTCTGGTTGCGCAGGAGTGAACCGTCGGATTGAGCAGTACAGGCAGGCGTAATTCCTCAACATCAGAGGCGAAGCGCTTGTGTTTGACAGCAACACCAAAGAAGCCAGCAAATCCAAGCGTTTGAATGGACGCATCAATACCTTCCAACGCCCGCCGAAATACCTCTGAGCGGACGTCGATACAGAAGGCGGCCTGAAGTGATGGTCGCGCGATATCGTTTTTCTCTCGTGGAATGGCAAGTTTGTCCGCCAGCGCGCGTTGGGCGGCGCGCTCCACAGCTTCCTGAATAATTTCATCAATAATCTCTGGATCACCTGGTGTGATAGGTGCTGCATGGGCGTCCTGCGTTGCCTCCCATTGGGTGGCGACATCCTTTTCAAACTGGGTGTATAGGGCTTCCTCCCATAACAGGCGAATTGCCAGTAAATCCGTTAATGTTGACTCAGTTTCATTCGACAACTCCGCACGCCACAGCCGATACCGTGCGAACTGCGCCCATCCCCCCAGTGACAGAAGCAACTGGTGGAAATAGGATTCCAAGGCGTCATCGCGCATCCCTAAACGCTCGACAGACTGAGCAATCGCCTCCAGGGCCGAGTCCGGTGCGCCCTCGATAAAGGAGGCAAAACCTTTCAGGCCTAGAATTTCCGGCGTGATGTCATGGGGTGCGCCGGTTTTGTAAGCTGACCAGGCGGTCTTGCCAGAGGAGGTGATCCAAAGCGCTTGCCCGGCATCGAAATGACCCGCCGCCCAGTTGCCGATGCGATCCGCGATAATACCCGGCCAGTCCGTTCCAGTTATGCGAGCGGCAAGGTCCGCAACGGTCGGCAAAACCTTTGCTGTTTCACGGGATTGGGTCAGGGCCTCCTTTAGAACATTCAGGGTTTTGGGTTTATTGGGATAGGGGGACGCCAACAGTGCATCGTCCAGATCCTGATCGGTAATCTCTCCCGACTTCATACGTTCCAGATAGTAAGCCTGGGGCATCGTGACAGGTCCTGCCCCGATCCGTTGCAGTTGGACTGCCGTTTTGGCCAGACGATGCTGGCTCTGACCCAGATAGGGGTTCACGGCAACATGGGATGCAAGTGGCCAGAGTGGAGGGATCTGTCGACCCGCAGCATCGATACAATGTGCGAGAGACTGTTGAGGCAGGGTCGGGGTTTGAAGATACATCTGTTATGCCTCGTTCTTGGTTTATTTCGATGAAGGAAGAGACCAATTGCCAATCAAGCGATCGAAAACCGCGTTGGCATATAGGCCGTTAGACAGATGCACGCGCAGGCCGGCGGCTGCGGGATGGGTCGCCCATAAGGGGAAGGTCGCTTGTGCAACCGCCACCAGACCGAAGCTGAAAATGGCCAATGCCAACAGCGCCCATTCCAAGGGGCGCGGTTCCGGCGTTGCAGGTAGAGTGCCGGCTGTTAGCCATTCAGCGCCAATCTGCAGCGCGAAATAGCTGACCGATGCCGCCATTGCATAAAGGGAGGTTCGCAACGTCAATTCGCGAGGGGCCCTATCAGCAAGGCCCTGGGCGATCAGATAGGCCACACCCAGGATCAGGATGGCCCCAAGAGCCAGCGCTTGCGGTGATTTACCCTCTATGCCAAAGGCCAGCCCAATGACGACATAGATCGCAAATGCCAAACCAAAAGCGCGCAGAACCGCTGTTGAACCGGGAATTGCCACGGGTCCTGGCCGATGGATCGCGGCGACTGTTTCAACGGCACCACCAGATGACAGAAAGGCATGTGCCTTATAAAGGGAATGGGCGACGATATGCAGAAGTGCCAGCGGAAACAGTGCCAACCCACATTGCATGATCATAAAGCCCATTTGCGCAATGGTTGACCAGGCGAGTGACGTCTTCACGGCTGGTTGTGCCAGCATCGCCAAGCCGCCCAACAGCGCGGTAAAGCCGCCGATCATGACCAGAACAGCCAAGACTCCCGGCGACAGCAGCATAACATCTGCAAAACGGATAAGCAGAAATCCCCCCGCATTAATGACACCGGCATGCAGCAGGGCGGAGACCGGAGTGGGGGCCTCCATTACTTCGGTCAACCATCCATGCATCGGAAACTGGGCAGATTTCAAAAGCGCTGCCAAGGCGAGAAGGGCAGCTGCGAGGCTCACTGTTACGGAAGCATGGTCTGTCGATGCATTTTGCAGAATGCTGGCTATGTCGGTGGTCCCATAATTGATTGCCAGAAGAATCGCAGCAGCAATCAGGGCAATGTCACTGGCACGCGCCACAATGTATTTCTTTCGGGCGGCCCGACGGGCCTGGATGCGGTCGGGATAAAACAGCAAAAGTCGATGCAGGCACAAGCTGGTGGCAATCCAGGCCAGCGTGAGTGTGATCAGATCGCCGGCTTGCACAAAGATAAGAACCATTGCCAGCGTCGCGGCCATCCAGCCGATAAAGCTGCCCTGTTTTTTATCCCCATCAAGATAGGTCACTGAAAAACGCAGCACGATCCAGCCAATGACTGTGACGAGCAGGAGCATTGTAATGCTGACA
>JARGPE010000085.1 GCA_029212835.1 Alphaproteobacteria bacterium
TCAACAAACAATTGGGTCAGCTTTTCCTGATCATTCATGTCAACGCCTTCAAGTTTCTTTTCCCATTCGGCGACGGTTTTCTTGAAGGTTTCGATCAAATCGACGGCCAATTCCTTGCTGACGCCATATTGCTTCTGGGCAATTTCCACGACGGCAGCGGAGTCTTTGTCAACAAAGTCGAGATGCTTTTTCATCAATGCATCATCAACAGTGATGAATTCCATTCCGTGTTCAGCCTTACCCTGTTTAATCGCTTGTTCACTGTTATCCAGATAAACGATGGCAGAGCGAATGAAGGCCTTGCCGGCTTCTTCAAGCAGAATGGCGCGCTGTTCATCCGTCCGATCCTGCCAGAATTTGATGTTATATGCCCACATCGGACCGGAATAGTAGGACCCCAGCGGGATCATTGGAACGTATTTCGCAACATCCCAGTAGCTGCGGGACAGCAGGGAGTCGAGCGGGTTCACGCCGCAATCCAACGTGCCACGATCCAGGCCGGTATAGATTTCGCTGGATGGTACGTTCACAGACACGGCACCCATTTCCGTGGCCCAACGGTCCCAAACACCGCCAGGCATGCGGATGCGTTTCCCGGTAAGGTCGGCTGCGGTGCGGATTGGCTTGTTACAGATCAGGTAGTAGATCGGCGTTCCATAGCCACCACCAAAAACGACACCATTCTTCTTGTATTCTTCGATCAGTGCCGGATGCGTAAACGACATGATCGTCGATGCCGCTGCGAGTGCATAGAAGTTATCGGTCAGAAAAGCCAAATCAGAAATAATGTTCGTCAGTGGCAGATCTGACGGTGTGTAGGTTCCGGCGTGGTAGGCAACCTGTGCAACCCCATCGGCTGTGCCACTCATAGAAGCGCGTCCACCCAACAGAACGCCCCCCAGGAACACATCGAAGGAGATATCCCCGTTCGTGCGCTCTTTAACGTGTTCTGCAAAATTTGTGTAGTTTTCCACAGAGAAAGGGTGCCCGGCGTCTAGAAAGTTGTTTGCCGAGAAGGTCTCAGCCTGGGCCGGTACGGCGCTGACTGTGAAGGCGGCCATTGCCGCTGTTGCTAAAAGTTTTTTTATCACATTCCATCTCCTTGTTCTAAAGTGTCTGCGTCTTACTTCTTTTGAAGAACCGCCCTGTCTCAACGGCTCTCCCTTTTTTCGCCGCCAAACGGGGCGTCGATTTGTTAGCGACCTGCAGCCTGTTTTGAGGCTTCAAGCGCTTTTGCCCGTCGAACCAGCCACCATCCATAGGGCTTGGGCCATTCGGGTTCATAGGCGTCCAGCCCGTCCAGGGCGACTCTGGCATGCAGCCCCCAATTCGGGTTGTTTAGAGCCTCACGACCGATCGCAATCAGGTCCGCTTCACCGTTTTCGATGATGCTGTTGGCATGGTGGGGGTTCATAATCAGGCCGACGGCCATGGTTGGCATGCCGGACTCCTTGCGGATACGATCTGAAAACGGAACTTGATAACCCGGCTCGCGCGGAATGATCAGTGGCGTTGTGCGCCGGCCAAGACCGCCAGACGAACAGTCGATCACATCAACCCCCCGTTCCTTGAAGGCAAGGGAGAGCTCCACACTGTCATCCAGCGTCCAGCCCCCCTCTGCATCATCAATGCAGGACAATCGATAAAAGAAGGGTAAATCACTGGGCCATTCGGATCGAACGGCATCGGCAACTTCCAATGCCAATCGCATCCGACCCTGCAGATCGCCGCCATATTCGTCTTCGCGGGTGTTGGATAGGGGGGACAGGAAGCAATGAATTAAATAGCCATGGGCTCCGTGCATATCCAAAACCTGGAACCCGGCTTTTCTGGCCCGGCGGGTGGCTGCAGCAAACTGATCCAGAAGTTTCTTGATATCATCCCGGCTCATGGCGCTGGGGGTTGGCCATCCTGGATTTGCCTCAACCGCGGAGGCGGATACGACGGGCCAAGGATTTTCGCCGCGCTCGTCCGCATCTTTTTGTCCCAGAGGCTCGAAGCCGTGATAGGGCGGGGCGACACTGGCCTTTCGACCGGCATGGATCAATTGGGTGGCGGGAACAGCCCCATGGTCGGCAATGCCGCCCACCAATCGCTTCAACCCTTCGATATGTTCATCGCTCCAGATACCCAGATCATGATAGGTCACTCGTCCTTCGGGCACGATTGCAAGGGCTTCTGTAAAGACAGTTCCCGCCCCGCCCACAGCCATTTTTGCAAGATGCACAAAATGCCAATCCCGCACATGGCCATCGCGTCCGGCCATATATTGCTGCATCGGTGAGATGGCAATTCGATTGGGTACTGTAAGATTTCGAAGGGTCAAAGGTTGAAACAACGCGGTATCCACAGACAACTCTCCTTATTGCGATGATCAGTTCATGACAGACGTGGAATTGTGTTCCAAAGTGCCATCAGGGTCGCATCAGTATTGAAACTATGCACTCAATATTTCATACTAACAATGGTCGTGACGCAGAGTCGAGATAAAATGGGATCGTGTCGGAGCATGGTCCGAACAAGGGTGGAGAGATAAAATGGATGAAGCAGAAGGCGCAAAAGTTGCAATTTTGGCGACGATCGAACGCATGCTATCATTGCTGGCAAAACTCTTGCTGATCGTTGGAACCCTGGCGCTGGTCCTGATGGCGGGACATGTTATTTCTGATGTTGTCGGGCGATTGTTTTTCAATCACCCGGTCTATGGAACGACGGAAATAGTGTCATTCTATTATATGGTTGGCGCCGTTTGCCTGCCATTGGCTTACATGGAATTAAGAGACGAGCATATCACCGTAGACGTGTTTTATCAGAAAATGCCCCGGATGATGCGCCGAGTGGTTTTTATATTCTCTATTCTCATGACCGCCCTTTTCTTTGGTCTCTTTGCTTATCAATCCTGGTTCGATTCCCTGCGTGCGATGAGCAGTAGAGAGATCGTGATGGGGGCCTCCCTGATTGAGATTTGGCCCAGCCGGTTCTTCATGCCGATATCATTCGGACTGCTGGTCCTTGCGTGCCTTTTGCGTGTTGCGAAAGTAATCCTGACCCCTGATTTGGCAGAATCTCATATACAGGCCCGCGCCAAATAGGATTCGCAAATGGCACCGGATGCCAGGCCTGATCGCCCCTTTGCCGTTCTGCTGGCCCTGTCTTTCGGGCGGTTTTGCATGGGGATGCAGTTGCAGACAGTGGCGTCATTCACGCCATTTCTGATCAGTGATTTGGGACTCAGTTACAGCGAAATTGGACTTTTGATCGGGTTGTTTTTGGCACCGGGCGTAGTCCTGGCTGTTCCCGGCTCCCTGCTGGTCGCGCGTCTGGGGCATTTGCCGGTTGGAACAACTGGACTGGTTCTGATGGCCCTGGGCAGCATCTGCCTGAGTTTCGTCGACACCTTCTGGCAAGCCGCTGGCAGCCGGTTGATCGCAGGAACAGGCGGTATTCTGTTGAATATTTCTTTCCTTCGCCTGACAGCACGGCTGTATCAGGGGGCGACCATGAACCGGGCCATATCAATTGTAATGAGTTCCTGGCCGGTTGGGCTTGGCTTGGGGGCTGTTTTCTATCCTGTGATTGCAGATCTGTGGGATTGGCGTGGTGCCTTGTGGTTGGTGGCGGGGATCACTTTTGCCTCGGCGCTTTGCGCGGTTTTGATTGTGCCAGAACCAACGCGTCCAAACCGATCTGAAATCCCACCCGTCCTGTCAGCAATCAGCCGGCGCAGTTGGTATCTTTCCCTTTCGCTGGGGGCATCCTTTGCCTGCTTCACGGCGGGGGGCATCATATATCTAAGCTTTGCACCAACCTATTTTGAAGGGGTGGGAATGAGCCTTGCAGGGGCTGGGGCGGCGGCCAGCATGATTGTCTGGCTGGGTTTGGTGGGGACGCCTTTGGGGGCCTGGCTCGCCGACAAGTTTGATGCGACGCGCAGCGTCATCCTTATAGGGGCTGTTTTGTCTGCTCTTCTTGTTGTGCCTGTTCTCTTTGGGGAAGACCCCACATTGGTTGGCATCATTCTTGGTATCATCTGGGGACTTCCGGCTGCTCCTTATACCGGCCTATTGCAGCGCATGCTGCCCCAGACGGACCTTGCTCTGGGATATGGGATATACTTCCTGCTATTCTATAGCGGATTTTTCCTGTTTCCCTTTGTTGCGGGGTGGATTCTTGACGTAACCGGTGACCTTGCCTCTCCGCTGTGGTTTGCTGCCGGACTGATGATGATTTCTGCGGCCCTTATTCTGGTTTTCTATCGCTGTCTGCGCGTCGGGCAAGGGGAAGAACGGCAATCCAATTGACAAGACTTCAAGGGACGTATTAAAAAAATTAGCATGAAATTTCATTTTTGGTGACTGTTGGGGAGGCCTGTCGTGATCAAGATTGCCATTGAAAGCGGAGGAACCTTCACTGATCTGATTTGGTCCGACAAATCCGGCAACATCGGTTCACATAAAGTTCCATCGACACCGGATGACCCATCCCGTGCCGTGATAAACGGCATTCGTGAGGCGGTTGGAGAGCGGTTTTCCGACGTTAAATCGGTCCTGCATGGCTCCACGGTTGCCACCAATGCCGTTATTGAACGGCGGGGATGTCGTGCCGCCCTATTGGTGACGCAGGGCTTCCGGGACCTGTTGTTGATCCAAAGACAGTTGCGTCCCAACGTATACGCGATTGAGTGTCGCAAACCGGAACCATTGATCTCTCTGGAACGGATCATTGAGGTGTCAGAGCGTATTGGCGCTGATGGTAGCATCGTTACTCATTTGGATGAGGGACGGTTAAAAGCCGATCTTCAGGATTTGATGGAACGGGAGAAGCCGGAGGCAATTGCCATCTGTCTGCTGCATTCCTATCGAAATGCGGACCACGAGACGGCCGTTGCGGAGCTTGTCCGGTCTTTGTATCCCGATCTTCCGGTTGTGGTGTCTTCGTCTGTCCTTCCAACTTTTCGAGAATATGAGCGTGCATCGACAACAGTCATGGCGGCCTATTTGGCTCCCCTTGTCGGGCGCTATCTGAAGACCATCGAAAAGGCCCTGGACCCAGTTGGTGCGCGCCTATTTGTCATGCAGTCCTCTGGCGGGGTTCTGCCGGCGGCTGGCCTGGGCGAGCGTGGCGTTGAAATGCTGAATTCCGGTCCGGCGGCCGGCGTGATTGCAGCGACATCGGTTGCCCAGCGACTGGGTGATGAGAAGCTGATTACCTTGGATATTGGTGGGACCAGCGCAGATGTCTGTTTGATTACTCAGGGTGCGCCGGGCGTTCGGGCAGAGACGGAAATCGATGGCTTGCCTGTTGGTATGCCGACCATTGATATTGCCAATGTCGGGGCAGGCGGCGGCAGCATCGGTTGGGTCGATAAGGGCGGTATGCTGCAGGTTGGCCCTCAATCCGCAGGCGCACAGCCGGGGCCTGCCTGTTATGGTCGTGGCGGAACACAGCCCGCGGTCACCGATGCATTGGTCGCGCTGGGATGGATCCGTCCTGAGACCTTTCTGGGCGGGCGCATGACGCTTCAGACTAAGGCCGCCCATGAGGCGCTGAGCATCCTTGGGGATAGCCTGTCACTGTCAGATAATGAGGTGGCGGAGGCGATTGTTGCCATCGCCACGGCAAATGTCAGTCGCGGCGTGCGGCTGGTTTCCGTTCAGCGGGGGCACGATCCAAAACAGCATGCCCTTTATGCCTTTGGTGGCATGGGGCCAATGATCGCTGCCTTAGCCGCAGAGGATCTGGGCATTTCAAGAATTGTTGTTCCCCCTCATCCTGGCTTGTTTTCCGCACTTGGTCTTCTGGTGGCAGATATCAAGCGAGTCTATCGCGAGACGGCATTGAGGGTTGTTGATGAACAGACGGCGGATCATGTCTCAAGTGCCTTTGCACGTTTGGAAGCCGCCGCTATTGCTGAATTTCAGGATTATGGAGTTGCCCAAAAAGATATCAAATTCGAATGGGTCCTGGAGATGCGATATGTTGGTCAAGGCTTTGAAACGCAAATCCCGGTTGATCCGGGCTTGGTTCGGTCCAAAGGTTCATCCTATCTGACCGCTGCGTTTCAAGAGGCCCATGCCGTAACTGTTGGTCAGGCGCCCTCTCATAATGGAACCGAGATCGTGACATACCAGCTGGTGGCGCGCCAACCCACCAATACGGATGTTTTGGAACATTTGGAACCAAGTCCTGAATGCATCCCGGAAGGGCATCCCGGCCATGTTCAGTATCGGGGAGAACAGCGCGACTGTATGTTTTATCGGCGTGACACGTTGCCTCCAGAGTTCTCCCTTACGGGATGCGCCGTGATTGAGGAACCGACATCGACAACCTTTGTGCCACCAGGTTGGGGGGCTAAGATTGGAACGCTCGGTGCGATTGAATTGACCAAGGAGGCGGGGCGATGACATTGGACAGTGCCACATTCAATATTATCAGTAATGGTTTGCATTCCGTTGCCCAGGAAATGGGGGAAATGTTGGTTCGGTCCGCCCATTCGACCATCATCCGTGAAGCGCGGGATTGCTCCACCTCGTTCCTGGATCGGAACGGTGGGATTATCGCGCAAGCGCAGTTCTGCCCCATCCATATGAATTCGTTTGGAATGGTTTTTCAGGAATTCGCCCGCCGCTATGACCTCTCGACGTTGCGACCTGGGGAAGCCTTGATCACAAATGACCCTTACAGTGGTGCCCAGCATCTCAATGACATTCTGATTTTTTCGCCGGTCTTCTATCAGGATCGCCTTGTCGCTTACAGCGCCTCCCTGGGGCATCATATAGATGTCGGCGGCGGGGCGGCGGGCCCGAATGCGTGTGCGGCTGATATCTTTGCCGAAGGGTTGCGCATCCCACCCCTGCGCTTTGATGTTGAGCGCGATTTCGGTGCGGGCATGCTGGAACAATTCATTCGCTTTAATGTCCGTGCTCCGGAACAGGTGATTGGCGATCTCTACGCCCAATTGGCCGCCAATCGTACAGGCGCTCTGCGCTTTGTGGAAATGCTGGAGCGTTTTGGGGAAGAGGATGTTCTGGAAGCAGGCGCGGCCATTCAGGATTATTCTGAACGACTGACCCGGGATGCCATTCGCTCCATACCCGATGGACGCTACGAGGCGGAAGATTTTGTCGACAATAATGGTTTCGATCAGGCGCCCTTGCGGGTGCATGTGGCGGTAATCGTGGATGGTGACGAGATCGAGGTCGATTTTAAGGGCAGTGCCGAACAGACTAAAGGGATCATCAACTGTCCCTTAGCCTCGACTGTTGCCGCAGTTTATGGTGCGCTGGCCGTGGTCCTGGGTGGCGGCGATATTCCTGTGAATACGGGGCTGTATCGACCCATCAGGACCGTGACTGTCCCCTATGGGTCGTTCTTGAATCCCAGCAAACCCTTGGGGGTTCGGGCCCGTAATAACGCCTGTCACCGTGTCTATAACGCGATCATGCGCGCCTTGTCCGTGGTCGCGCCGGATCGAGTCCTGACATCCGGTCATGACACAACCAATGCCATTGGTATGGGCCATCTGGGACATGACCGCTATCGCGTATACATGGAAGTTGTGGGCGGTGGATGGGGTGCCTCTTTGGGATGCGACGGGGCGGATGTGGTCGATGGCTATGTCGGGAATTGCTCAAACGTCCCGGTCGAGTCCTTGGAACAGGATTATCCTTTCCTCAGAATTGAAGAATATGGGCTTCGGCGCGGCTCTGCGGGGGTTGGAAAGTATCGCGGTGGCTTGGGCGTTCGACGCGTCTATAAAGTTTTGGACGATGAGGTCAGTTTCAACTGTTACTCAGACCGCTTCCAGATTCCGCCCTGGGGCCTGTTTGGCGGCGAAGACGGGGCCGCATCACGCTTCCTTGTCCAGCGGGATGGAAAAGAGATCACGCTTCCTTCCAAAACCAATTTTTCTTTGAAGCAGGGAGATAGACTGATCATCGAGACGGCTGGTGGTGGGGGTTATGGTGACCCCCTGAACCGCGACCCGGCGCTGGTCACCCGTGAACTGGACCTGGGCTTGATCACGGCAGACCAGGCATTGCAGCATCGAAACTCACGAAACAACTGAATTGGCTTAGTGTTCGAGGGTTTGGTCTGTCCCTGGTGGTACAAGCCAGAATATTACCTTTAAAATAGTCTGTAATAACGGCTCAGCCCTTATCAGGTTGGGCCGTTTTTGCGTTATTGAGAATTTCTCTAGACTGTAACAAATGCGCCTTGCGGTCAGCGGGAAAGATGTCGATGAAAAAAATGTATTATGCTTATAGAAAAAGATGTAAATTAGTTTGTAAGTTCGACTTATGCTAATATTAGAATATTAAACTGAAGCGGTCAGGAAAGAGATACTGATGATGGATACGACGCCAATGCGCTATCTGAGTAATCATGAGGTTCTCTCTTCCGGTGACATCGATGAAGTTCGCGACTTCGTTAAAACCATATCTGCTCCCCATGACTTTGAACTGAACGGGAAGGGTGCCGAGTTAGGCGCTCGTTTTGCCATCGCGCAATGCGGCGATGTCAATTTAGTCCATGTGACGTTCGGCAATGTCGATATTCGTGTGAAATCGGAAGAAGAGAATACAGATGAGGTGCTGATTTACGTGGTTACCAGTGGTTCGGGGACCGTTCAACATGGTGCGAAGGATATGCAGGCGACGATCAGCAAAGGGTTCATCCGTGATACGGCCATGCCTGTTGATGCGAGTCAGAAGGACCTTAGTACCTTCATGATCCCTATTTCCAAAAAGAAGTTAAAGGACCATGTGAATTCTTTGATGGGAACAGAGCCCGATTTAATGGACATTAGTTTCAATCAGGAGATTGATATTTTGACGCCTGGCGGGGCCATCGTTCGCAATACGATTTTCTATCTTGCGGAAGCTTTGGACGGCCCGCTGCGTGGCTTGAATAACCCAATCCTGAACGCGCAGCTCGAAGACATGCTGCTCACTCAAATCCTCACACTGCTGCCCAACAGTTACCAGGATGTTTTAAATGGGCATCCGATCAGCACTGTTGTCCCGTACAACATCAAACGGGCGCGGGAATATATTCATGCTCATGCTGACAAAAAGGTTGGATTGGCAGAAATCGTGGCTGCAGCAGGATGCAGCTATCGCGCAGTGCAGCGTGGATTCTTGGATGCATATGGCGTTTCGCCAATGGCCTATTTACGCACAGTACGTTTGAGGCGAATCCGGGCTATGCTGCTGGCCGGTCCCGGCGAAGGCTCAATCAGCGAAATTGCGCAGAAAATGGGTTTTTGTCATGCGGGGCGTTTCTCTCAAGCCTATTGCCGGGAATTTGGTGAGCTTCCTTCCGAGACATTGCGCAAACGCTCCTAAACCGCGCCTCTTTATCCATAAAGCGGATCATTTATCCGGAAAACGCCAGAAACGTTATTTGGCGTGCCATTAACCATTGATCCGGATCATCCCCTGTACATAAGTGGATACTCAGTACCCAAAAGTGTTGGCGCGTTTCGCTGATGACGATTGGTGTGCTGGGTGGCCTTAACTGTTGAGGGTGCGGTTTCCGGTCGGGGGTGGGGACTTTCCAACCGGAAAGGGTGACTGAAGATATTCGTTCGCTCCGGGCGCGACGTTGTTCATAACGTGTTGTCCAATTGTGGAGCGATTTTTGGAAATTCCTTAACTGCACTCAATTCGAATGCTGGTCCCTTGATGCTAATGCCATGCGTTTAGGGGGCGTTCTGGTTGTCGCTTATCGCAATGCCTGATGGGAAGACCGTCTGGTGTAAACTGAGGAATGATTGATGAGAACTCTATTCAAAACTGTGTTCAGAACCATCCTATCAGGAAGCGCTCTGCTCGTGCTGCTTATGTTAGGTAGTATGACAAGCGCGTCAGATGCGTTTGCGCAACAGCAGGCAGCTTTTACTGAGAAGGGGTATGCCATTTGTGGCGCAATGGATTTGCGCACCAACACACTCCTCGCACCATGCGGCTTTGATAAGGCGAAATATACCCGCAAGGCTGTCGGAAAATGTCCTGCAGGATCATTCTTTGATATCGGCACATGGTCTTGTTTTAAATGCGAAAGTGGCTTCAATCGAACCGGGTTTGCGGTCGATACGGATATGGCCTGTTCGAAGGAAATCAGCCCGGAATACAAAAGGGCAACCAAGGTCGGTAAACAAAAATCCTGTCCATCAGGTTCATTCTTTGATGGCCGCAATGGCGGCGAATGCTGGTCTTGCCCCGCAGGATTTGGTCGTACCATGTCCTCGGTGGATTCCTGGGATGCCTGTGGCAAGATTTTCGAAACAGCGCGCTCAGCCGAATTCATTGACCGGGTTTGCGCAGAAGGCACGTTTCCGGACCCCAACGGCAACTGCTACACCTGTCCAACGGGCTTCCGTCGCACGATCGCCGCTGTCACTGCGAACAATGCCTGTTTCCGCAATGAACGCTTGCAGGCGGCGGAGCACACAGCGTCGCTGACATGCCCAGCCGGAGAGTTGTTCGATTTCGTCGATGGCGGGACATGCTGGGAATGCCCCACAGGGTCCGTCCGCTCGCTGTATGACGTTAAGTCGAATAAATCCTGCGAATATACCAATATGCGCTGGGAATCTGAGAAGCGCACACCAAACGGTCTGTTTGGTTTGCCGGGTGGTCATGAAATAGCCGCTGAGGTGATCCTGGACCGCACGCGCATTGATGCGATCATTACTAAATTCATTGCAGAGAATAATCTTAATAAAGCCAAGAGTGAGGAATTCAAAACCGAAGCCTGGAACTTGATCCAGACCGAGCCTGAATTGTCACCTATCTTGAAGGCCGCTGTCTACGATCACGTTGTTGATGTGATCAAGCGGGGCCCAAAGACCAAACCAGAAATAGATTTGACGGAATACTTGGCCCTATACGTTAAGTACTCCCGCCAATTGGCCGCATCGGAGATGAAAAACGTCTGGGATAGCTGGGTACAGGGTCGGCAAGCGCTGACCGCATCCCGCGGGAATAATTTGGTCAATGCTTATGATACGGGTGTCGCACCACCGGACATGAAGGACCTTGTCAGGGGCGTCATGGCGTTAGGGCCGGGGGCCGCCATCGTCGTGTCATTTTTCGGGGCAACGGCACTTGAGGCTACGTCGCCAGCAATTGCCAATCTAACATCGAAATTTGCCATGACAATGCTCCCATACCGTTTCAGAGAAGCCACCGCCGCAGCAGCGACTGCGGCGCGGACCGGGACGACTGCGGCCGCCAGTTCGGCCAGCGCCAGCATAGGCGCCTTTGCCGGTCCAATGATCATCCTGACGGCCACATCCATTTTGGCAACCATCGCAACTGACATCGCCTTAGAGCAGAACAAACAGGAAGCCGTTGTTAACGATGCCCTGCAAATTGCTCAGCGGCCCATTAATCTGTCCCGCCTCCTGTTGACAGACAATGGACGGATTGAAGTTGCGAGCAACTGGGCCCTGATGACCCAGGAAGCGGTTAAGCCGACGACTAAATTATGGGCGAAGCTGATGCCGTCGACACAACAAGCATCGACGGTAAACCCGGAATTACAGAATTGGACGGTGGAAGGCGATACAGTCGTCATCGATGCCCCAGCGGTTAAGCGACTTTCGTCGAAGTGGGTGAAAATTGAGGGCGGCGCAACGGATGTCGCCGTTGGATCCGACGGCACGACCTATGCAATCGGTCTGACCAAAATTGGCGGTGGCTATGAGATTTTCAAACGGGCCAAAACCGATAAAAAATGGACCAAGCTTTCTGGTGGTGCCATCCGCGTTGCGGTTATGGATAATGAAGCCTGGGTCATAAACAGCGCAGGCAAAATATTCTCGCAATCCGGCTCCAAATGGCGACTGGTTAAAGGCCCCGCCGCACAAGACATCGGGGCCAGCGCAAAAGGTGTCTGGATTATCGGCACCGACGAGACAATCCATCAACGCGAGGGGAATAGGTGGAAGGCAGTTCCCGGAGCTGCCCAACGGATCGATATCGACCAAGACGGTCGGCCCTGGGTGGTTAGTGCACAAGGTGATATTTACGTGCATGACAACAGCCTGACCTGGGTGAAACTTCCCGGATCTGCCATTGATGTAGCCGCGGACGTTCCTGGCGAAACCAGAATCATCGGCACCGATGGAAATGTGTATGTCTACAATACTGATAAGAGAAATTGGGATCTGGTATCAACGGACAAGGACACATTGGGCCTCGGTGCCGGCGGAGGTCAGGTTTGGCGACTGACGAAGACTAACGATATGTATCAGTTGCGATAATGAACGGCTGGGGCAGGGCTATCGCAGTCCTGCCCCTCGCTTATTTAGTTAAGGCCCAGCCCCAAAATTACTGCGTATGTTAGGACCGATGAATGTCTCCATTTAAAGCGTCTCTTCGTTGCACAACGGCTGGCATAATCCTGCTTGCCGCGGCGGGCTGTCAAACCACATCCCCGAACACGCCAGCAGATATGCAGCAACCAAGTTTTTCCAGCCCGGTTGCGCAAAACAGCGCCATTCAGGAATTGGTGCGTGCAAGCATCACGGCGCTGGATGCGCAAGACCTTGATAAAGCATCTCAGTTGATCAATCTGGCTCTAAAGCTGGATATCACCAATCCTGACCTTCAATTCCTTAATGGTCTGACCTATCATTTAATGGGGGTGGCTGGAGACGCCAGCAAATTCAATTTGGCGGAACAGGGCTACCTTCAAGCGCTGAAATTCGACCCCGGTAACTTATCTGCGCAATATCAAATGGGTCTTCTGTATATGGATCAGCGCCGGTTCAGCCTGGCGCAAGGGTATTTCGCTTCTGTGGCACTGCATCTCAGCGATGATCCTGCGGTGCTCTACAGTCTGGCATCTGCTTCCTATTATGCGCGGGACCCCATAACCACAGAAGCCGCATTGAACCAGTTGATGGCTGTGGCACCAAATACCAAAGATCAGCCAGAGATTTTGAAAGCGGCTGCGCTGTCACGCGCCGCAATGGATGATCGTGCGGGCGCTTCGGCATTTGTAGCAGCATATCGTAACGCCGTTATGGACTCACAACAGGTCCAATATCTGGAACAACGGGTCGATGGTTGGCAGTCATTTTATGATAACGATGCCAAGGTGTTGATGGCCCAATATGGTGGCAATCCCTACGGATCTGGCAGTGACCCCTATGGTGCCCAATCCAGTCCTTATGGTTCGTCTCCAGATCCCTATGGGGCTCAACAGCCCGATCCTTATGGTGCTAATGCTCAACAAGGCGCAGGTACAATCGAAGAATTTGCTGATTCCTCCATGGTCGTGGTTGATGTAGTTTTGATTGGAACACAGGAAGATGTCCGTGATTCCCGTGGCATCAATTTGCTGAACGGTTTGCAACTACAATTTGGCGATCCCCTGACCGGCACGGTGGGATTGGGATATACCAGCAGCCGCACCAAGGATTATTTAGGCAATGGTGCGACGGACAGCACGCAAACCATCACCCGTATGATCAGTATCCCTGCTGTGACCTATTCACTGAACATCGCCAATTCGGCGGACGCGAACAATCATGTTCTGGCCAAACCCAGCCTGGTGGCACAGGCAGGACAGACGTCTGAGTTCTTCTCTGGGACAGAAATCCTGGCGGCAGCGGTTTCGGGCGGTAACGGTGATAGCGTGTCTGTGCAGAAAGAAGTCGGCGTGAAGCTGGCTGTGACGCCGGAAATACTGCCCAATGATATGATCCGTCTTCATGTGGTTGCGGAACGGACCTTTTTGACCGATCCATCCAATTCAGTTGTCTTTGAATTTCGCCTCGACACGACCAAGACCAATGTCAATTCAACTGTGACGATGAAGTTTGATGAGACTTTGGTTCTGGGTGGGTTGAGCGAACGGGAAACTTCCAAATCGGCGGATGGTGTGCCGGGCCTGATGGACATTCCCTTAGTAAACCTGCTCTTCTCACAGCGCGTAGAGAGAGAATTTGAGCGTTCTGTGCTGATTTTGATAACGCCGCGACGACCACAATATGCCCGCCAGGCGGAAACTGACCGGGACGAGACGGTCAATAAAATGTCGGACTTGGAACGCGATATTGAACGCCTTGAGCAGCGTCATAGGGACTGGTTCACGCCCCATCCGACATTCAGCGAAATTATAAAAAAGCTGGAAGGGCGAGAATTCTTTGAAGAATTCCGCAGTGGCGATGTGAAAATTCAGTCCTGGAATAATGATGCCATTAATCAACGGCATATCTCCATGGTACGTGACCGATTATTGGACAATTGACGCTATCCTTTTGAGAGATTGAGGAGCGAGTTCGTCCTATGAAGAAAATCCTCATTGCGCTGTTCTTCCCGCTCATATGTGCCGTAATTTGGGCTTCGCCGGGCAGCATAGGGTTATGGGCGCAAGATAGTTCACCCGGCGTTATCTGGACACGGTTGGCCGGGACGGCTGTTGACATTGCAATCAATAGCCAGGGGCAGGCTTATGCCGTTGGGGCAGACGGTATTCCATGGCGCTGGGATGCTGTGGAACAGCGATGGCGTGCCATGTCGGGTAAATTCATCCGCATCACGGCGGCAGAGGATAACCGTCCTTGGGCGATCAATACGGATGGGGTGGTTTTCCGGTACAATGGTTTGTGGTGGGAAAACAAAGATACGGATGTTGCAGATGTTGCCGCCGATGCCTTGGGCAATGTCTATATCGCGAAGGTCAATGGCGAGATAAAGAAATGGAACCCCCTGCGCAGCGAATGGCGGGTCCTGGAGAAGGGGGAGGGGGCTCGCATCGCATTGGATGTGGCTGGGCGTCCCTGGACAGTGGCCCGCGATGGCAGTATTCGCGCCTTTGACGGCAAGGTGTGGGTTGTCATGCCGGGTCGGGCTTTGGACATTGCTGTCGGCGGGGACGATACCAAAGTGATTGCGGATCTGGATGGTCGGGTGCGCATATGGAATGGTACCCAGCGCCGCTGGCAGGTCGTGGCCGGTGTTGAAGGGGTTACTGCCGTTGCAGCCGCGCCAGATGGAGGCCCATGGGCCGTTGTAAAAGGCGATATGATCATGGCGACCACATTGCTGGTGGCCCCAGAACAGATCAAAACTGAAAAAGGACGTGCGCCAGACGCCAAGGCACCGCAAGCGCATGCCACCATAGAGACGGCACCGCTTGCCATTGCGCCATCAATCCAAAGCGATCCAGCGACGCCAGCCCCGATCGCCGCACCGACAAGCGTAAATCCTCCTCCTATTGTTCCATCACAAAATATGGCCCAAACGCTGAACGCACCAACGGATTCACCCTCAACAACGACGGGGGCATCGAACACGGGGGCATCGAACCTGCCCAATACCGTCACACCGGCATCGTCTACAATTCTTGGCACAACAGACCCATCGGCCCTGACGACCACAAAGGAAATAACCTTTCTCGACACGCAACAAACGGCAGAAGCTGTCGCAATTGGTAAAGAGGGAAGCGTGTTCGGATTGGATGTCAGTGGCAATGTTTTGCGCTGGTCCAATGCGCGCCGCCGTTTTGAGAGCTTTCCGGGCACGCTTGCGCGGTTGGCTGTGGACCCACAGGGAAACCCATGGGGAATTTCAAGTTTGGGGCGCGTATTTCGTCACACGGGAATACAATGGAAGCAAATACCCAATGCTACAGGATCTGATATCGCCATTGGGGCGGACGGCACGGTTATAATTTCGGATGCAAAAGGCAGTTTGTATAAACTGAATGACGAGATGACGCGGTTCGATCGTATCCCCGGCAATGGATTGCGCATTGCCGTTGCGCCAGACGGTGTGCCTTGGACAATTCGATCCGATAATCTGGTGCAACGCTGTGCATCGTCTCGGTGTGATATCCTGCCACAAAAGGCTTCTGATATTTCAATAGGACCCGACGGTAGCGTCTTTGTTGTTTCCTCTAAGGGATTGTTGTTGCGACTGAAAGACGATAGCCAAAGCTTTGAACCGGTTCGCGTGCCAGGTCATTCGCCCTTGAAGGTAGCCGTGGGTCCCAATGGATTTCCTTGGGTCATCAGCACGGACAAAGCTGTGCTTGCCGCCAAGTTCTTTGACCGTGACGAAGCGGAAGATCGACGCGTTGCGGCATCGACATCCGGAAATACTCAGGGGACGGGAACGACGGCAGCCGTTGTGACTGTTGCTTCAAGCACAAGTTTCACCTTTTCGAAGAATATGAGCTTTGATGAATATTCGAATGTAGCGGAGTCACTCGATGGCATTGCTGTGGGGCTGGACGCCAACATATATGTGAATGCGAATAAGGGCGATATACAGGTCCCTGACTACAAAGTTCTGATTTTCAATTCGAAGAAAAATGAATTTGAAACGCATACGGCGAATTTCTCGGGACAAGTCGTCGCTATGGATGCCGATGCCGACGGCAATATATGGGGCGTAGATATCAATAGTCCGGCGACGGTTTATCGGGTTTCCCCAACAGGCATCAGCAAGTCCTTCTCCGTGTCT
>JARGPE010000086.1:0-8536 GCA_029212835.1 Alphaproteobacteria bacterium
CCCCGGCTGTCAATTCAGATGTCGCCGGCAGTGTCGCAACCGGATTCCCATCGACATACAAAACAGTGTCGCCCCAATTGGGACCAAAAGTCAGCGCGATATGGTGAGACTCACCGTTCGTCACATTCAATCCACTGACCGTATCAACGTTCGTATTGTTCAACCAAATCTGAACATCACCGTTTACCAGCGTGATCCACATTTCATTGGCAGATCCAGGCACGGCATAAGAGGCTAGCGCGCCCGTTTGATCCGTCGTGACCATCCAGAATTCGATCGTTCCTTTTGTGGTCGGGAAGGTCTCAAAATTTTCCGCCATAGCAAAGGAGAAGCTGGCATCATCACCATCCGCTCCCGCCCCTGTAAAATTCAGCAAAGAGGGCTGCTCTATAAGCGTCGCATCTTCAACAGGGGCAACGATAATATCGAAGCTGGAATTGGTCGTAACCGTCCCATCATTTACACTTAGGCTGACAGGAACCAATCCATTGGCATTAGCTTCTGGCGTATAGGTCAAGGTTGCCAGGGCGGCATTGATCTGTGCTGCAGTGCCTGAAACAGTTACGGAGGCTGAACCACTGTTCTGCAAAGTGGCACCCGATCCACCATCAGTTAAGTCCAAGATGCCGTCTGGCACATCAATCGTAACGGTCAGGTCGTCACCATCAACATCCCCTACTTTCAAACCATCAATCGCGATTGTCGTGTCTTCAAGACCCGCCGCGTTTGCCTCAACATTGGCCGAGATTCGAAGATTATCGACCCCCCAGCTTTCATCAAAGGAAGGATCATTCAGCGTAGAACTGAAGCCAAGCGTTATGGTTCTATTGCCAAATTCATCTTCAGGGAAAGCCGCCAATTGCGCAGCGTTCAGACTGAATTTCACGCTATAGACTTGATCATTGAACGACGCCCCGCCCAAATCCTGGTCCTCAAGCGTCTTCAGAGTGAAATTTCCGTCGCTTTGATCCCCGACTTGCCCGAAGACTTTTTGAAGGATCGGATTACCATTCACCAAAACCGAGAAGGTTTCATCGTCCCAAGAATCCATCTCGTAAAAATCAAAGCTGAAGCTGGCGCTCAGCGCGCCATTTGGAATGATGAAGGTTTTCTCCGTCGCACCACCATGACCAAAATTCCCAAGAAATTGGGTCAATCCGTCAATGGTTGTAACCGTCGTATCCGACCATCCATCCGCACCAGATTCGAAATTCTCCGATGCGATGGCGACATTCGTGGTCAGGAAACGCGGTGCGTCATTTGCACCGGTGACAACCACACTGGCAGTATTAGGCACAGAGCCACCGTCACCATCAACAACGTTATAGGTGACAGACAGCGTCACCTGCTCCCCATCATCCAGATACCCGAACTGGCCAGAATTGATGGTCAATTTTCCGGTTTCGTTGTCTATGGAAAAGGAGACAACATGTTTATCATCCGATGTCACAGCGACCGAGGCTGTATCCAGATTTGTGCCATCATCAATATCACTTGCCCCAGCCAGCAGATCGATTGTTAACGAACCGCTGTCTTCCGTCGTGGGCGAAACTGAAATAGGTGCCGCAACCAAGGGCGCATCATTGCTGCCATTCACGGTTACATCGACGGTGGACACGGATGTCAGTCCGCCGGGATCCGTTACAGTATACGAAATCTGCACAATGGTTGATTGCCCGACGGCCAGCGCTTCGAAATCCGTACCAGGATTGTATTGAATTTGATTGCCAACGATGCTGACTGTGCCCTGGCCTGGGGGAACTGACGCTGCGGTTAGTGACAGAGACGCTGTTGCATTATCAACATCCGTATCATTGGCAACGACGTCAATGGATACCGTTGCATTTTCCGATGTCGCACTGACATCTGCCACGGCAATCGGGCTGTCATTGGTGCCGGTGATAGTAACAGTGATATCCTGATAAGCTGTCGTCCCTTGATCATCGGTAACAGTGATCCGGAAAACCTCCGTCGCTGTTTGCCCATCCGCCAAATAGTCAAAAACGCCCTCAGGTGCCGTATAATCCCAGGAAACTGTACCAGTTGCACCCGCCGCTGCGTTTGTTATCGACGCCGTCAAAACACCAGAGACACCAACGGACGGGGTGACATCAACAATATGCGTTCCATCGGCATCAACATCGAAAAACTTCACGTCACCCGAAGCGGTTAGCGCTGGATCTGTAGGCGCGGCATTGTCTGTTGCCTCCGTCACCGCACCCGTAACCGTGCTGTCGGCCAAGGAAATTACCGGAACATCATTCGTTCCAGTAATGACAAGAGAAACTGTGCTGGACGCAGTACCACCAACACCATCGGAAACGGTGTAGGAGATTGTAACATTTTCCGTATCGCCAGCATCCAAATCATCAAAATCTGTGCCGGGCGTGAAGGTCAACACTGAACCAGAATAGGTAACAGTTCCCTGACCCGTCTCAACAGGAGCCGCATTGATAATTGTCAAAGGTTGCCCGTCTGGATCGTAGTCATTCACCAGAACAGAGAGTGTCAGCGTCTGATTTTTCGTGCCGGCGCCAGCATCACTGGTCAGAATTGGATTCAGGTTAACCGGTGTCTGGTTCTGCGCAGTCTCGGATGGCTGAGTAGACGTTTGCGTATTTGATTGTATGCGCGGCTCTGTTTTTGGACCAAAGCTCGTCGGTGTATAGGAGGAACCGTTATTGCCAAATGGACCAGGATTTAGATTATTCTGGAAGGTCTGCGGGGACGATGGCGGCGTTCTGGGATTCCCTCCACTCGCAGACTCAATCTCCTGCAGAGCAGCAATTTCTTCATCTGTTGGCTGATCCGATCCGCCACCTTCCGGAACCGACGGGTCTGTTTGATTTTGAGCATTACCCTGGGGGTTACCCTCAGCTTCAGCGACCTGAATGGTTTCTGTCACACCATCACCGGTTGCCTCATCGTCTCCGGTTGCCGCTTGAGACTCTCCCTGCTCACCCGGACCTTGCGCTACTTGATCAACTGATTTCGCAGTTTCAGATTCGGTCTGGGACTCGGTATTCTCATCCCCCGTTTGGGTTTGATCATTGTTAGACGCGACTTGTTGCTGTTGGTCCGACTGGGTTCCCGCAGATGGTTGATTGGATTCTCCCGTAGAAGCGGCCGCAGACTGCGTGGTTCCCGGATTTCCACCGGCATCCCCTGTGGACTCACCAGCGGAGCTGCCAACTGAATTCGATGCAGTTTCAGCCCCTTGCGATGATTCCGTTTGTTGAGAGGCCGGTTGCCCATTTTGCTCGGTTTCGCCACCCGTCGTACCGGTTGCATCAGCAACCGCTTGCGCAAGATCGACGCCCTGAGCGGCATCCCCGCCTTGGGCCAGCGCGGTTGCTGACGGATCCGATGGAACAGATTGATTTTGCGATGTTGCATCTGCCGATTGCTGAGCATCCACGGCCCCGGTCATCGCGTCGCCAGGGGTTTGACCGTCAGCCAGAGAGGATATCAATTCCTCACCAAATGCCTGACCTTGACCAGCATTGTCCATTGCCTGATCAACATTCTCACCAGAAGCAAGGGACGCTGCCAATTGATCTGCGGGGGACAAGGGAACATCTTGCGCTTCCGCAACGGCAGCGGCCTGTTCTGCGGCCTGCTGCGCATCTTTCATTGCGTCGAGGGGTGACTGTCCAGACGCAAGGCTTTGTTCCAACGCATCCGCAAAGGCAGAATCACCGCTCAATTGTGCCAGTGTTTCCATATCAATGCCGTTAGCCAACGCGGCTGCTAATCTATCAGCAGCAGAGAGCGGGACAGATTGCGCATCTGCGTTCGCCGCCTGTTGCTGTTGTGCGGCATCGGCCTCTGCCAGCGCCTGACCAGCATCTGTTCCCGAAGCCAATGATTGCTCCAAGGTCGAGGCGAAGGCTTCGCCGCCACCTGCATTTTGCAATGCGCCGGCAACATCGCTGCCCTGTGCCAGCGATTGCGCTAACCGCCCCGCCGCATCCAAGTCAACATCACCGTCCTGCTTTGCGGCCTCTGTATCCGTCGCAGCTTGCCGCGCATCAGCAAGAGCATCATCTGCCCCCATACCCTGAGACAAGGCAGCTTCCAGGCCATCCGCAAATGCATTCGCATCGCCCCCGGCAGCTCTGGCCGCATCTGACAAGGCATCACCAACATTTTCGCCATTGGCCAAAGACGAAAGAATTGAATTCTCAATCGGCACAGAAGACTGTTGCTGGCTGAGTAATTGTGCGTCCGCCGCATTAGAGGCAGAGTCCAGCGCTGCTTGTGGGCTGCTACCCTGCGCCAGGGACTCCTGTAATTCCTTGAGAAATGCGGCTTCAACCGCCGCAGGATCCTGTGGCGCAGCCCCGCTTGCGATCATATCCGCGACAACATTTGATACGGCTTGCTCTATGCCTTTCCCAGACGCCATGGCGGCCAAAAGAGCATCAGCGGAGGATTGTGTCTGCGTGGCATCAAACGTATCAATAGCCAGCTGCATCGCCTGTTCGGCATAGTCCGCCGCATCACTTGGCGACCGATTGGAAACAAAAAGCTCGTTCTGGAAGGTTTCAAGGAAGACATCAGCCGCTTGGCTTGCCGCCGCATCGGACGCACCGGATGTCACCGCTGCCGAGCGCATCGACTCTCGAACCGCATCCAGCGCCGCTTCGACATTTTCACCTGCGGCAATGGCTGTCAGGACAGCATTGAATACGTCTGTGTCCAGACCTGGTATGCCTGTCACGTCCCCCTGAACCTGAACATCTTCCATCGTATCAGCCATTGGCTTTCGTCCCTATTCCCCCGCAAATCCAATATGGACTGCGCGTCAGCTTACACCAATCCCGCCCAATTCCTCGCATTTTAGCCTAAAACACCACAAAATTGCGACTCTTATATTGGCACTCCTGGTGACTTTACCATATTTTTTATAATATTTTTCGTAAAATTTTATCTAATATTCAGAAAAAAACACTCCTAAAGAATGAGGTTTATGGATGCCTCACACGAGAACCTCATACTATTACACAAAATTATATATAAAAATGTCCATAAAGAACAATGCAGTGACGCGCTGAAGAAACAGCCTAGCGCTCTCGCAACGCCGCCCGCATGGAGCGGATATAGGGATCCAAAATATACTGTGCGATACGGCGCTGACCGATGATAATACTGCTGGAAACGCGCATACCAGGATATAATCGGTATTCCAAATCGCCATCTTTGAACATTTGCGCAGACGTTTCGATGCGAACGGAATAGTAAGGCACCCCGTCTTCGTCCAATAATGCGTCTGGACTGACGCCAACCACGGTACCATCCAGCTTGCCAAATCGTGCAGCATCAGAGGAGGTCAGACTAATCTGTGCAGTCTGACCCGGACGCACAAATCCAATGTCATCCAGGGGCATGCGCGCATCGATTACCAGTCGTTCCTCCATCGGAACCACCTCGGCCAGAACATCACCGGCGCGCACAACGCCGCCGATCGTACTGACTGCGATCGTCTTGACGATCCCGGCCACGGGCGAGCGGATGATCATACGTGATTGGCTGTCCTCAAACTTCAGCAGGCGTTCGCTCAACTCCTGATATTCGCGCTCTGACGCATTTAATTGCGCGCGGGCTTCCTCAGTAAATTTCTCAGCGATTTCGGACAGCTTCGCCTGCGCTTCTTCCAGGGCGGCGCGGGTCCGTTGTGCCATCGCCCGATCTTCCTTTACCCGGCCATCCAGCGTCGCCAAATCCTTCAACAGATTGATATGCGTCATACGGTTGGTGATATTCTGCTTCAGCAACGTATCAGAAATCTTGATCTGCTCCTCCAGGAAACCGCGGGTTGCCGCTGCCGTATCCAATCGTGCAGACACTTCGGCAATTTCCTGACGACGCTGAGCAATTAACTGCCGCTGAACATTAAACTCAGCCGCCAGTCTTTTGCGCCGGGTTTCCATCAACTGGCGCGCCGCCTCAATCTGCTCCGGCACGCGCTCTATCAGATCGTCTGGAAAGTCCGCATCACTTCGACCCTCCAATTCAGAATTCAGCCGTGCGATCTCGATCCGAAGACCGGTCAACCGTGCCCGTAACTCCGCAACCTCGGCATCGATCTGAGTTGAATCCAGGGCGAACATAATCTGTCCTGGTTCAACGATTTGCCGTTCCTGGATTTGAATATCGGCAATAATACCGCCTTCCAGATGCTGGATTTGGCGCACACGACTGGCGGGCACAACTTCGCCCACTGTCGCGCTGACAATGTCCAGACTGCCAAACCAGGTCCAGGCCGCAACTGCCAGGACAAAGGCGCCTGCCAACAAGACAAAACTCGCTGCCCCTGATGCCTTTTCTATCGGCGATTTTTGCTGTCTGGCATCCATCATTCCGTCGCCTTAGCCTTAGACTTCGCCGCCGGTTGCTGGCCACGTGCGCCTGCGTTCCAGTCTTTTGATGCACCGGGATTATCTTTGGACAGCACTTTAACCGTTGGACGTGGCTTCGCATCCAAATCAACTAGAATCTGCGCGCCTCGAATAATCTGTTGGTCATGGGAAGAAACGACAATCGTCCGCCCTGCCCGGGCGAGTTGGATCAGGGATTCATACACCTGCCGAATGCCTTCGTCGTCCATACCTTCGGTCGGTTCGTCAAACACGACCAACCGCCCGCCAGATGCCAGCGCACGCGCAACAGCAAGACGCCGTCGCACCCCCCGCGCCAGGGTCATCCCATTATTCGTAATCAGAGTATCCAGACCCTTTTCCGTCTCATGGACAAACCGGGCCGCGCCGCTGCGTTCCAAAATTGCTTCCAGCACCTCGTCGGTCAGATCTGGCTTTAACATGCGCAGATTATCGCGAATGGTGCCATTGATGAAGGTCGGTTCCTGCGGCAGATACACCAACTGCCTCCGCCACCACGCTGGCACCAATTGGCGCAGATCAACACCATCCGCCAGAATTTGCCCCCGGTCAGGCTGAATCAATCCTGCGATCAAGCGGGCCAATGTTGTCTTGCCCGCGCCATTGCGTCCGACCAAGGCAACCACCGCCCCTGGTTCCAACTGTATCGACAAATCCTCGAACAAGGGCGTTGGTGCGCCGGGTGGCGTATAAGCCACATCGCGAATTTCCAAGGCGCCTGAGTAATCCCGCAAGGCTGATCCCTCGCTGGGTTCAACCGGCAGACCGACAAGCGCACGCGCTCGATCCATGGCCAAGCGTGAGCGAACCAGTGCTTCTGATAGCTGCGCGAACCGGGTTACAGGCTGTAGCGCCCGTGCGCCCAACAGATTGGCCCCAATCATCGTGCCAACATCCAACTCACCACGCACCACCAACGTTGCGCCAATGCCAATCACGGCAACGCTCATCACGCCCTGTGCGCCTTGAGTCAGAGACTGCAACCCGCCCTGACGTCGTGCCAACCGCCGCCGCAACGCCTGAACGACCTGCAAGTTGGCAGCCCAATCCTCAATCAGGCGATGGCCCGCCCCAAAGGCGCGAACACTTTCTGCTGTTGATGTCGTGGTACTGATCAAACCATGACCAATCGATTGATGCTCCGCAATCTTCTTCGATACCGGGCGCAAGGCGATCTGGCTTGAAACCCCCAGGGTCGCCACGACACAGATTGCTGTGAAAACAATGCCAGCCATAATCGGGCTGAATAGAAAGATCGCCCCAACATACAACAAAGCAAACGGCAGGTCGAAAATTGCCGTCATATTAGGGGCGGAAAACGCACTTTCAACCTGCTCAACCCCCGACAATGCTTCCCGGCGCTCCCCCGATGGAACCTTTTCCAAATCACTGAGGCGAGCGGTCGTCAGGACACCAAAGGCGCCAACACCCAAATTATGGTCTGGTTCCCCCGACAGGGTGGCGGCAAGTTTCAGGCGACTCCAGCGAAATCCAAACTCAAACAGAATGGCCAGAAGCACACCGCTGGTCAGCGTAAACAGGGTAGAACTGACGCCGTGGGATACGTATCGATTGAGTACCTGAATAACATATAGGGAGGATGCAAGCCCCAGCAGATTTGCCAGCACGGACGCAATAAGGATTAGAAGCGCTTGTGTGGGTCTGCGCCGCAGTCGTGCCCAAAACTCACCCATTATTTGCGTGCCCCATTTTCCCTGGCCCCCTAACAGCCAATGAACTGATCATATTGAACCGGCCATCAGGTCCAGCTTGAATGGAGATCATTGTGCCCAATTAAACAGTGGGTTGTCGAGTTCCCCTTTTGGCGCAGATTCTGGTGCTGGTTCCGCTGGGGACGTTCCTGGTGTGTCCGATGAGGGCGGTGTCGTTTCAGACGGTGCTTCGACCGCAGCACGGGCTGGTTCTTCAGGGATAACAGGCTTCGGCAATGGTTGCGCATTGGCAGGATCAGGGACCGCTTGGGTATCAAAACTGGGGGATCCCTCCAACATACTTCTCAGCCCCTCTTCCGGTGGTGAAGCGGGTGTCGCTGGAACCTTAGGCGCATCTGGTGTCAATGTGGAGGTTGGTGCTTCTGTCGGTGCAGTCAGAGAAGATTGAGGCTCTGGTGACGT
>JARGPE010000086.1:8552-16272 GCA_029212835.1 Alphaproteobacteria bacterium
ACTGGCTGGTTCGAGGGAGACGATTCAAGCGGCGCGGAAGGATCAAGTTCAGCACCAATTGCCCCTTGCCCAGTTGGAGACAGCAGCAGCCCCATCGCCGGATCTGGGCCAATTTGTTCAGAAAATTTAGCAATCGGCGCCAGCATTTCCGAACGATCCGGCCTGGGAACTGTCTTGATAACATCATAGTCCAGCGACCCGGATGCAGACAGTAATTCAACCATTGCCAACAGCACTTCAGCCTCTGCCGCAACGGCATCGCTTTGCGCGTTGATCAATGCCGTCTCACCCGACAAAACGTCAATCAAGGATCGTTGACCCAGACTGCGTTCCTGAATGGCGACTTCTAAAAAGGCGCGCGCTATATCCGCCTGATCAAACAAGTATCCAGACCGCAAACGCGCAGTTTCCAACTGCTTCCAGGCATTTCGTACCCGCTCCTCAATGGTCCGTTCCAGATCACCCATGGTCCGGGTTGCAGCAACCTCATCAGATTGCGCCGCCCGCAAAGTATTGATAGAGGTAAAGCCAAGATTGAACGGGAAGCTTAGCTGCAGCTTGATCGACGATTCATTCTTACGGCCAATCGTGCCACCATCATTTTTCAGCATGCTGCGTTCACCAACCATTTCAAAGGTTGGCGCGAAGCTTTCAGCTCTGGCTGCAATACGATCCTGTTGCGAGATGGAGATATCCAGGCTGGTCAGACGAATTTGCGGGTTGCCGCTATAAGCCTGCTCTAACGCAGCCTCAAGACTTTCAGGTACATAACTGCGATCGATATCAATGCCAGGCATGGAGGCAAGGTCATCTGGTACATCGCCAAAGACGGCGCGATACCGATTTAGGGCAATTTCGTAATTCCCTTCGGCATCGACGCGGCGAGCCTGTGCACCTGCCAATTGGGTTTTTGCCTGCAGCAAATCGGTGGAAAGACCCGACCCCGCCTCGATCCGTGCTTCTTCCAAGCCGGTTTGCCGACGAATATTTTCTTCGGATTGTTTGGCAAAACCAACTATCTCGGCGCTGCGTAGAAGGTTGATATAGGCCGAAATTGCCTCTGCCGTCAGATCCTGGCGCACTTGAACAAGACCAATTTCTGATTGCAGAAACTCCAATCGCGCCCGCTCAATCAACGCGTTGCTGGCTCCGAAATCCCAAAGCAGCTGGGTGATAGTCGCTGTCAGGTCTTGCGCCGGCTCGATTTGACTGGCCTGACCGGTCCGCTCCAAATGATAACGTTCAACCCCGGCCGTCAGATTAAGGTTTGGATACCAAACCCCTAAAGCCACCAGGGAACGTTGCCGTGCAGACTCAACCTGGGCACGACTGGACAAGACGCGATCATGATTTTCAACAGTATCAGAGACCAATTGCTCAAGGGTTTCAGCGCGTACGTCTGCCCCCCCGCCGAAGCAGGTGATCCAAACAACAGCAATCCAAATGAAGCGCGCTGCCTTCATTCCCTCTATCCACGAGCAATCAGGCTCGCATTATATGGCTGAGAAACTTGCCACACTGTCAGAAATCCAGTGCTCGTAGCCCCCACGCCGATAAAGACTAAATCACCCCCAAGAGTGGCTCGGTCCACATTTCACTTCTGTCAACTGCTCGCCCAGCTGGCACATCACCCGTTATGCGAAGGCCCACACAGTAAAACATTTCCTGCTCTTGTTACATGTTTTACACGAACCCGACGAAAAAGACCAAACGCCTAATCAGAATTTACGCGAGACAGTGGCAAGAAACGACGAGTCTCTCTATCTTATGATTCTAGTGTGCTTGGGAATCCCAAATATTGCCGATCTGTCGGACGAAAGAGACATTTATGACCCATTACAAAATCAATGAGTATCGTCACTCTCCGCAGACATCGATCCGGCGGCTTGCCATGCCGCGCAAGATGGCTCTATTGGCCAGTAGCGCCGCTTTGATGGCCGCAATTTTTATATCCCCGGCGGCGAAAGCGGACTTCATGAGCGATCCGCTGAATATCACAGATTCAAGCCAGATTCAGAGCATTTATGGTGCCTATCTTGCTGCGGGCCAGGCCGAAACACACAATGACTTCACCCGGGCGGCTGATTTACTGGACAGAATTTTAGCGGATGATCCAGACGATCCTCTGTTACAACGCCGCGGAATGCTGTCAAACCTGCATGCGGGACGGATTGACCGTGCCATCGATTTGGCCCGACCCCAGATCGTTGTCTATCCCAGCGAGGTTGATATCGCAGCATTAACGCTGGCTGTTGGTGCTATGGCGCGTAAGGATTGGGACCGTGCCCTAACAGTCCTGAATCCGGCACGGCGCGTAGCGATGGCGCGTTATTCCACTCCGATCCTGGCGGCCTGGTCTGAATTCGGCAAAGGGGATGCGGATGCCGCAATATTAATGTTGGACGGGTTGAATGAAGACCCCCAGGCCAAAGCCATTCACGACCTGCACGCCAGTATGATCTTTCTGGCGGCTGATCGTCCGGCAGAGGCAGAAGCCCTGTTGGCCCCTGCAACCGACAATCTGGAAGCTGCCCCTAATGCCATCGTCCGGGCCCTTGCCCGTGCCAAACAGATGCAGGGCAATGATGAAGAGGCCAGCGATCTGTTGAAGGGCTATCAGACGCTGCATCCAGATAATGATTTGGTTGTTGAGGATATTGCCTTACTGGATGCAGGCAAGACGTTGCCCCCGATCATGGCGACCCCACAAGAAGGCGCTGCGGAGGCGCTGATCGACTTGTCCTCCCAAGTACAGCGGCAGGTGCCTCTCGTCGCCCTGCGATATGCGCGACTTGGTGTCTATCTGGATCCCAAAAATGAGTTTGGCCGCATGGTGGTTGCTGTTTTGCTGCAAAGCCTCAATCAAGAAGAGTCAGCAATAACCGTTCTGAAGGAAATTCCAGAAGCCTCCCGCTATAGCTGGGACGCAAAAATGCGAATTGCCGACAGTCTGATTCAATTAAAGCAAGATGATGAAGCTATTGATTGGTTGGAAAAGCTGGCGAAGAAGCGGCCCGATGATATCAGTGCGCTGAACAAGCTGGGCCTGATCATGCGCATTCAGGCTAATTTTGAGAAAGCAAAAGAGTATTACAAGCGCGCGCTGGACCGGGTCATAACCGTAACAGCCGACGATTGGACCCTATATTACTTCCTCGGCATCACAGAAGAACGTACGAAGAATTGGCCCGCCGCAGAAACCGCCCTGAAACGCGCGCTGGAGCTTTATCCAGATCAACCCGCTGTATTGAACTATCTGGGCTATAGCTGGGTCGATCAGGGGATAAATGTAAAAGAAGGCTTGGAGATGATCGAACGCGCCGTTGCCCAAAGAGCGAACGACGGCAACATCGTCGACAGCCTGGGCTGGGCTTACTACCGGCTGGGCGATTATTCGGAAGCGGTTGCACAGTTGGAACGTGCGATCCAGCTTTTGCCGTCAGAACCAGTGATCAATGACCATCTGGGCGATGCCTATTGGAAGGTCGGGCGGCGTTTTGAGGCCCGCTATCAATGGAGCCATGCCTTAACATTGGACCCCGATGATACCCTGCGCGCCAGCGTGGAGGAAAAACTGGAAAAAGGTCTGGACGCTGTGGAATCGGCGTCGAGCAAGTAAATCTATGCCCATCGACGCCTCCTTGTCCGCCCTTGCCCCCGCGAAGGTTAATTTAAGTCTGCGCATCACGGGGCGTCGGAATGATGGCTATCACCTGCTGGACAGTCTGGTCGCCTTTACCGATTTCGGTGACCAGATTGAAGTCTCAGAAGCAGAGGGTTTGACCCTGATCGTCCAGGGGCCTTTTGCAGATGCTGTTCCCCATGACAAAAGTAATCTGGTACTGAAAGCCGCACAGTCTCTGGCGCAAGCGGCAGGTATTGAAGCCCATGCGCAAATCACACTGACCAAGACCCTGCCCGCAGCCGGGGGCATTGGCGGTGGATCCGCCGATGCAGCAGCCGTGTTGCGCCTTCTGATTCAGCATTGGTCGCTGTCCTTGGCGATGGAGGACTTAAACAAATTGGCACTGTTGCTTGGCGCGGATGTGCCTGTATGCCTGAATAATCGTCCGTGCCGCATGACCGGAATTGGCGAGGACCTTTCTCCCCTTCCACCGCTGCCGCCCGTGGGGATTGTATTGATCAATCCGGGGCATCCCTGCGAAACACCAGCAGTTTTTCAGGCGCGGACAGGTCCATTTTCCGACAAGGCCAGTGCCTTTGAGCCCGGCAGATCCGCACAGAGTCTGGCGCAAGCGCTTCAGGCGGATCCCAATGACTTGACCGAGGCCGCAATGCAAATTTGCCCCTCCATCCGACAGGTTCTGAAACACTTGGCCAGTTCACCGGGCATTCTGTTGGCGCGCATGTCTGGCAGCGGGGCCACGTGTTTTGGCTTATACGACACCGCCGCCCAAGCCCAGAATGCCGCAACAGACTTGGCGCATCCCGGATGGTGGGTTGCTGCAGGCAGCTTGGCAAAGTAAGGCGATGGAGACGACACAGCCCCCCTCCTATCGCTTGCTGGTCTGCGTCAATCCTATTGGTAGCAACAAGCCCAGTTGTGGTGGGGATCGTGGATCACAGGCGCTGGCCGATGCGCTAGAGTCAGGCATCCGGGATCGTCGCATAAACGCGCAATTGGACCGCATTATCTGCCTCAATCGATGCCTGAAAGGCCCTGCCCTGCGCATCGCGCCAGGCGGTGATTTCTTTCTGGAGGTTCAGACAGATCACATTTCCAAGGTTTTGGACCGGCTGGAATCTTTAGCCGGCCTGCTGCCCGATGGCGTTGACCCAACAGAACCAGAGGCATTCGATCCAACCGGATTTGGACAGTCTTATCCCGGTCAATAGTTTTTAATTTGTTCTCTTTAATCTTTATTTTGTATCCATAATGTTCTATATCACATCATGATTGAGGTTTCGATATCTCAATGTTCATGAATGGATTTATTGTGAAGAGGACATCCGATGGGGCGGATTTACGCAAGACAGGCAGCCGCCGGTTTCATGCCGGTAAGAGGGACCTTGGTCTATCGCACACAAAAGCGCCTGACCCAGCACGGATTTTCTACCCGAGGTATCGACGGTATATTTGGTCGCGGCACCCATGCGGCTCTGTCTGCTTTCCAGAAATCCAAAGGTTTTCCTGACAGCGGTGCCCTGGATGATGAAACTTGGCCGGCTTTGTTTCCGACAATCCCCAGCCCCACGGATTTTGATCTGGCCCTGGCGCTAACCAGCACCTTTGAAGGCCATGGGTTTCAAAAAGCCGTCGGCAATTTTGATGGGGCGGGTCTGACCTGGGGGATCATTGGATTCACCCTGACTGGCGGCGAATTGGCAACAGTGCTGAATGCGATTGAAACCACTGTACCAGATAGTCTGGACACTGCCTTCGGAGCGATGGCATCAGAATTACGGGATATCTTGAACCACCCATTGGCCGACCAAATCACCTGGGCAAACAGCATCAGCCTGGGCCCCCAAAAGGTGCATCTGCGCGAAGACTGGGCCAGCGGCTTTTCAAGGCTGGGCGCGACAGAGGCTGCGCAGAATGCCCAGATCGATCGGGCCCGCGCGCGATATTGGACCATCGCCCAACGAGATGCCGCACTCTATGACCTGACCGACCCGCCAGGACTGGCCTTGTGTTTTGACATCGCGGTGCAGAATGGTAGCATCAATGAAGGCCCCCAGATCCTAGAGGCCCTGGCCGCAGAGATCGACCCAACGCCCCGGCGGCGCCGCGAAATCATCGCCGAACAGGTCGCCCTGGGGTCACGAAAACTCTATCAGGAGGATGTTCGCAGCCGTAAGATGACGCTGGCCACCGGACACGGCACCGTCCATGGCGGTCGCTTCAACACTGCGGATTGGGGAATAACAGAGCTAGTCTCAGGTAATGATCAGATGATTCCCCGACCTTAGAGGAAGCTTAGATCGCAGGTCAGACAGAATTCACTCTTATCGAGCCACAACGAAGCTGATCAGCAGTGCTGCTGATCAGACTTGTTGTTCATAGCTGTCTAAAAGCGAGAGAGTGCTTTATTGGTCGAATGGCTGAGGTCGTCCCAAGCTTTTTCGACACCCAATTTAATATCTTCCCAGGCACCATCCCCGGCATCGCGAAGATCGTCTAATTTATCGCGCACACTTTCTTGCTGTGCACGCAACGCCTCGATCTCTTTGTAATAGGCTAATTGGGTGTCGCCTTCAGCCTGATCCGCCTTGGCTTTCAATTTATCGATGTCAGCACGCCATTCTGCCAAGCGACCCTTCAATTTCTTCTCATATGCATCTCTAGTGCTCATGCTCATCTCCTTCGATGTTATTCGTCGATGGTGGCTGACTCCGACATATTGATCTTTCGTGAGATTTCAATACTACCCTTCAATAAAGATTTTTTAATAAATACAAGCACTACAGTAATTTTCAGCCGAATTTATATAAATTGAAAAATATAACTCCTAATAACTAGAAACAAAGTATGAAATTCATAATATGAATTTCACATATTACAATTTTTAGAACGATACCGGTTGAAATTTTTTCTTATTTTACCAATTCATTACTAAAATACCCTAGTGCATGGAGGAAAGTTATTTCGATATTCGTGCCAATAATCGAAAGACAGGCAGGTCATTTTCCTGGCGCAAACGCGTTCAGGGATGTCTTGGCAGAGACTCTCTGGAAAGCCTCGTTGCGTCTGCATAGACGCAGAGATGGGAAACCGCCCGCAGAGAAGTCTAACAAGGGTGATCTAACAAGGGTGATCTCGAATTCTCAGAAAGGAAATGGACGCATTATGAGCCAACAAAATGGAAATACGACGGAACAACAGCCTGACCCTAATGACAACCGTGACCAGCAAGAAAAGCTGAGTGGTGTCGATGCGCGGCAAGGAAAGATCGTGTTGAAATCCAAAGGACAGCGGGGTCTCGTCATCGGCATATTTGTTGTCGGCATAGTATTGTTAGGCATTGTAGCAATCAGCATCGCACCGTAGGAAATTTACCAGGCGCTCAGCGCCACTAGAAGTGACCGCAAAGGTTTTGTCGGCAGTGTTAGCCAAGATTAAGTCCGCAACTGCCATGATCACAGGGGCTGGCTGTCACTGCCAGTAAACCGATGGGTCGTTCAAATTATTCTCAACCAGCGGCGCGATGAATTGATGGGCCTGTAACAGCGGAGCCAGCGCGGCTTCCTGTCGGCTTAACATGTAAACGCCGATTGATCCCTGCAAAAAGGCTGTCTGGCTATCTGGGAAGGTCGCAACCATTTCCTCATGCGACCAGTCGTCTTTGACATGCACTTCATAGGGGTTCCCGTTGATTTCGTCCTGCGGATAGTGAACGATTGGGATGGAAACCAGCAGATAGCGCGCATGCGTCAGGATGCGATCAACCAGCGTCTCTGCCTCTGGCTTTTCCATATGCTCCAGAATATCGCCACAGAAGACCAGATCGATCGGCCCCTCGACCTGATCCCAATCAAACAAACGCACATCGACCTGATGGACCACATCATAGCGCGCTTGTAGATTAAATTCATCAATATAGGGCTGCCAAACCTCAACCGCGTGCCAGTCACAGTCTGGCATATGCTCGCGCAACAATTCGCTATACGTGCCGCCCCCTGCCCCGATATCGACAACACGCCGGATCAGTCCGGCCTGATAAAGCTTCTGAACCAGGACAGCCGTGTACAATTTCCC
>JARGPE010000087.1 GCA_029212835.1 Alphaproteobacteria bacterium
CGAATATGATCAAGTGGAAGATGTTCGCGGCATGGATATCATCATCTGCACGACGGCTGGAACGAATGAGGAGGCCCTGAGCCTGCTTACGCGCTTCAACATGCCGTTCGAAAAAGCTTGAGGCGGAGGAGAGAGATCCAATGGCTAAGAAAAGCTCCATCGAAAAGAACAACACGCGCCGTAAGATGGTCAAGCGCTATGCTAAAAAGCGCCTGGCTCTTAAGGCCTTGATCCATGATCGTGAACTCGCTCCTGAAGAGCGTTTCGCGGCTGTGATCAAACTCGATAGCCTGCCGAGGAATGCAAGCCCGATCCGTATTCGCAACCGTTGCGAAATCACGGGCCGTCCGCGCGCCTTCTACCGCAAGTTCCGTATTTCCCGTATCGCGCTGCGCGACATGGCCTCTCTTGGTCTTGTCCCCGGTGTGGTCAAGTCAAGCTGGTAAGGAGGATCAAGTCATGTCTATGAGTGATCCGCTTGGCGATATGCTCACCCGCATTCGTAACGGTCAACACGCCCGCAAGGCCGTGGTTCCGGTTCCTGCATCCAACATGCGCATTCGTGTTTTGGAAGTGTTGAAGCGCGAAGGGTTCATCCGTGGTTACTCTGAGTCGGAAGTCCGCCAGGGTATTCGGGAGCTGTCGGTCGAATTGAAATATTCAGATGGCGAACCCGCCATTCGTGAAGTGTCGCGCGTGTCCAAGCCGGGCCGTCGCGTCTATTCAAAAATTAAGGATTTGCCCCGTTTCTACAACGGCCTTGGCATTCAGATCCTCTCCACCCCTCGTGGTGTGATGTCTGACGCTGAAGCCCGCGAAGCGAATGTCGGCGGCGAAATCCTTTGCCGCGTTTATTGATCGGGAGGAGAGAACGATGTCACGCATTGGTATCAATCCAGTCACGATCCCCAGCGGTGTAGATGTTTCGCTGACCAACGGTGTCGTCACGGCCAAAGGCAAGAATGGCGAACAGCTGGTTACGGTTCTGGACAATGTTGAAGTCACGATTGACGACGGCAAGGTCACAGTGACCCCGCTGCTGAAAACCAAACGCGCCCGTCAGGCATGGGGTACAACCCGCGCTTTGATCGCTAATGCGGTTGAAGGGGCAAGCACCGGCTTTACGAAGCGTCTTGAAGTCAACGGCGTTGGGTATCGTGCTGCGGTTCAGGGCTCGACCCTGAAACTGTCGCTCGGTTTCAGCCACGACGTTAACTACCCAATCCCCAGCGATCTGAAGATTGTTGTGGAAGGGGACAAGAACAACGTGATTGCCATTTCCGGTGCCTCGAAACAGCGCGTCGGTCAGATTGCGAGCGAAATTCGCTCGTATCGCCCGCCAGAGCCCTATAAAGGCAAAGGCGTTAAGTATTCGGACGAGATCATCCTTCGTAAAGAAGGTAAGAAGAAGTAAGGAACGGGTAAAATGCTCAAGACGAAAGAATTATTCGAGCGTCGTAAAGAGCGGACCCGCTTCAAGGTCCGCAAACTTGCGAATGGGCGTCCGCGGTTGTCGGTGTTCCGCTCTTCCAAACAGATCTATGCGCAGATCATCGACGATCAGGCAGGGCGTACCCTGGCTGCAGCGTCTTCGGTCGACAAAGATCTGAAGGGGAAGCTGAAGACCGGTGCAACGGTGGAGGCTGCTACTGAAGTCGGCAAATTGCTGGCAGCACGAGCAAAAGACGCTGGTGTAGACGTCGTGGTCTTCGATCGCGGTGGGTATAAATTCCATGGTCGGGTGAAGGCGCTGGCAGATGCCGCGCGTGAATCCGGTCTGACGTTTTAAGAGTCGGGAGCCGCTGATATGGCACGAGGACCGAGAGAAGATGGTGGTGGTAAAGGTCGCGGACGCGATCGGGACCGCGACAATAACAACCGGGACAGCAACGAACCGGATCTGACCGAAAAGCTGGTCGCGATCAATCGCGTCGCTAAGGTCGTGAAGGGCGGGCGTCGCTTTGGCTTCGCTGCGTTGGTAATCGTCGGTGACGGCCGTGGTCGTGTTGGCTTCGGATCAGGTAAGGCGCGTGAAGTGCCCGAAGCGATCCGCAAGGCAACCGAGCAGGCACGCAAGACGATGATCCGCGTGCCGTTGCGTGAAGGTCGTACCCTTCACCATGACATCAAAGGGCATTTCGGTGCTGGTCGTGTGATGATGCGTGCTGCTCCTCCGGGAACGGGTATTATCGCAGGGGGTCCAACCCGTGCGGTGTTTGAGGCCCTGGGTGTTCAGGATATCGTTGCCAAATCGATTGGCACGTCCAACCCTTATAACATGATCAAGGCCGCTTTTGACGGGCTGAAAAACAGCCAGTCGCCCCGTATGGTGGCGTCGCGTCGTGGCTTGAAGGTCGCTGATCTGGTCGGTCGTCGTGATGACGGCGTGGACAACAGCGCCCAGGAGGCGATGAGCAATGTCTGATAAGAAAACCTTGACCGTGCGTCAGATCGGTAGCCCGATCCGTCGTCCGAAAGATCAGCGTGATACGCTGATCGGGCTTGGCCTGAACAAGATGGGCCGCACGCGGGTGTTGGAAGATACCCCGTCGGTGCGCGGAATGATCCGCAAGGTCCATCACATGGTGGAAATCGTCGAAGAGACCAAGTAATGCCGGGGGATGTCCCCAGCAGCCGTCTTTTCGCAAGCGTTTGAGGATGCGTATCATGAAACTCAACGAACTCGTCGACAACGAAGGGTCCCGCAAGGACCGTATGCGTGTTGGCCGTGGTGCCGGGTCCGGTAAGGGCAAAACCGGTGGTCGCGGTGTAAAGGGGCAGAAATCCCGCACGGGCGTGTCGATCAATGGTTTCGAAGGCGGGCAAATGCCGCTGTATCGGCGCGTGCCGAAACGTGGCTTTAACAATGTCAGCCGGAAAGACTTCGTCACCGTCAATATCGGTCGTATCCAGAAATGGGTCGATGATGGCAAGCTGGATATCAGCAAGCCTGTCGATGCCGCTGCTCTGGTTGCGTCTGGCCTGTTGACGCGCAGCCGGGATGGTGTGCGTTTGCTGGGCAACGGCGAATTGACGGCCAAGATCAACTTTGACATTTCGGGCGCCTCCAAAACCGCCATTGATGCCGTGGAAAAAGCGGGTGGCTCTGTCACTCTGCCGACCCCGGTTGCGAAGAAAGAAGGCAAGCGTGTCGCGCGTCGCAAAGAAGCGGCAACAAAGCGTGAAGCGCGGCTCGTTGCAAAGTAAGACTTCTGCTGACCCGTTAGGGTCAGTTATGTGACGCGCGGGTTGGGGCGATGAGACGAGAAAAGTCCTTTCGCCCCGCCCGCGCATTTCCTATATACGATGCTCGTATATACGGTGTGTGTGTGCACAGGGCGTCCCCACAGGCTTCAGTTCCCTGAAGATATGGGATCCACGCCCAGGTGGTCAGAGGATGAGGACGGGACAGACCCATGGCATCAGCCGCGGAACAACTGGCAGCGAACTTCAATTTCAGTTCAATCGCAAAGGCGACGGAGCTTAAGCAGCGACTCTGGTTCACCCTGGGCGCGTTGATTGTGTACCGGGTCGGGACCTATATCCCGCTGCCGGGCATTGATCCCACCATCCTGAACGACATTTTTGAACAGCAGCGCGGCGGCGTGCTCGATATGGTCAACGCCTTTGCCGGAGGTGCGATCGGGCGCATGGCTATCTTTGCGCTTGGTATCATGCCTTACATTTCCGCCTCAATCATCATGCAGTTGCTGACCACAGTGTTTCCAACCTTGGAGCAATTGAAGAAAGAAGGCGAAACTGGCCGCAAGAAGATCAACCAGTATACGCGGTATCTGACCGTCGTTCTGGCCCTGGTCCAGGGCTATGGCATCGCGGTTGGGCTGGAAGGACTTCAGACCTCTGCCGGGTCTAGCGCGGTAGTGGATCCGGGTATGTTCTTCCGGGCGTCTGCGGTTATCACGCTGTGTGGTGGGACCATATTCATGATGTGGCTTGGGGAACAGATCACCCAGCGTGGCGTCGGGAATGGTATTTCGCTGATCATCTTCTCCGGTATTGTTGCAGGCTTCCCAGCTGCTTTGGCAGCGACGTTTGAATTGGGCCGCAGTGGCCAGCTGTCCACTCCGCTGTTGCTGGGTGTTTTGATCCTGGCTGTGGCTGTGATCGTTTTCATCGTTTTCATGGAGCGGGCCCAGCGCCGCATCCTGGTGCAATATCCAAAGCGTCAGGTTGGCAACAAGATGTTTGGTGGCGATAGCTCCCATCTGCCGTTGAAGCTGAATACGGCGGGTGTGATCCCACCAATTTTCGCCAGCTCGATCCTGCTGATGCCGCTGACAGTTGCTAATTTTTCAGGCCCGGCGACGACGGATGGAGGAATCCTTTCCTTCCTGACCGCTAATCTGGGTCATGGACAGCCGCTGTATCTGGCGTTGTATGTCACGATGATCGTGTTCTTTGCCTTCTTCTATACGGCCGTCGTGTTCAACCCTACAGATACTGCTGATAATCTGAAGCGCAATGGTGGCTTTGTCCCTGGGATTCGTCCTGGCAAGAATACCGCAGATTATCTGGATTATGTCCTGACACGCCTGACTGTAATTGGTGCGGCCTATCTGGCGGTTGTTTGTATCTTGCCGGAAATCTTGATCAGCAGACTGTCTGTGCCTTTCTATCTCGGTGGGACAACATTGTTGATTGTTGTCACCGTGACAATGGATACAGTGACACAAATACAGAGCCATTTGATCGCACATCAGTATGAAGGACTGATTAAGAAGTCCAAGCTGCGGGGGAAAAAGCGATGAACATCATTCTGCTGGGTCCGCCCGGCGCCGGGAAGGGGACACAGGCAAAACGCCTGGAAGAGTCGCGCGGCATGGTTCAACTCTCCACCGGCGACATGCTGCGTGAGGAAGTGCAAAGCGGCAGCGCCTTGGGCAAAGAAGCAAAAGCAGTCATGGATGCCGGCAAGCTGGTCTCCGATGATTTGGTCATCGGCATTATCGCCAGTCGCATTGAACAGCCTGACTGTGGATATGGGTTCATTCTGGATGGTTTCCCGCGTACTGTTGCGCAGGCAGAAGCCCTGGATGAGATGCTGAAGAAAAAAGGCATGACTCTGGACGCCGTTATCGAAATGAAGGTCGATGATGCGGCGTTGACGGAACGGATCACGGGGCGCTTTACCTGTGCTGCCTGTGGGCAAGGATATCATGACACATTCCACAAGCCGGTTCAGGCTGGTGTGTGTGATAAATGCGGTGGTACGGAATTCAAACGCCGCGCCGATGATAATGCTGAAACCGTGACGTCTCGGTTGGAGGCATATCATGCACAAACGGCGCCTATTCTGCCGTATTATGCTGCTCGGGGCATGCTGAAATCTGTGGATGGCATGGCCGAAATGGGTGAAGTAACCCGTCAGATCGAAGCGGTTCTCGGTTAACACCGATTGCCGTATCATGATGGTGTAAGAAAAACTACGACTCCGGAGGATTTCCGGGTGGTGGTGCGTTGACAAGCGGGCGGTTTTCCCTATACTCCGCGCGCTTTGCTGGGTGGTTGTCCAGAAGCGCTTGAAATATAAGCGACTTCGCGAGTCAGGCCACTTAGTTGAATCGAATTTAGGACCGATAGGGTCCAGGCAGATCAAGACGGGGACGGTAAAAGTCCCAAAATTTGATCTGATCGTAATCTGAGTTGATCGATGGGGACGTCGCTGACGTCTCCTAAACACGTTTGAAGGAGTACGCGACGTGGCACGTATCGCCGGCGTTAACATCCCGACCAACAAGCGAGTGCTGGTCGCGCTGACTTACATCACCGGCATTGGCCCGGCCAAATCCGTTGAGATTCTGGGCAAATGCACCATCGACCCCACCAAGCGCGTAAACGAGCTGGGTGAAGATGAACTGGCCCGGATCCGTGAAGTGATTGATCGGGACTATACGGTAGAGGGTGACCTGCGCCGTGAAGTCGCGATGAACATCAAGCGTTTGATGGACCTTGGTTGCTATCGCGGCCTGCGTCATCGTAAAGGCTTGCCGGTTCGGGGTCAGCGGACCCACACGAATGCGCGCACCCGCAAGGGCCCTGCCCGCGCGATCGCTGGTAAGAAGAAGTAATTCGGTCTGCCAGTTGGCAGGTCGGCGTGGGGCGTTTCTGTACCCGCGTGCGAAATGAAGGACGGAATAGACTATGGCTAAGGCTCCTGTTCGTAAGCGTAAAGAGCGGAAGAATATCGCAGCGGGTATCGCCCATGTGAATTCGACGTTCAACAATACGATGATCACCATCACCGATGTGCAGGGAAATACGATTTCCTGGTCGTCTGCAGGCTCTAAGGGCTTTAAGGGCAGTCGGAAATCCACCCCGTTCGCAGCACAGATGGCGGCGGAAGACGCGGGTGGCAAGGCACAGGATCACGGGGTTAAAACCCTGGAAGTCAATGTGAAGGGTCCTGGTTCAGGGCGTGAGTCGGCGCTGCGCGCGCTGCAGTCGGTTGGTTTCCAGATCACTGGTATCCGCGACGTAACGCCTATTCCCCACAATGGTTGCCGTCCGCGCAAGCGTCGTCGGGTTTAATTTTATCGGCTTGCGATCCCACCTCCGCACAGGGGGTGGGGCGCGCCGCGACCTCGCCCACGATCCTTTTGGATCGTGCAATTAAGGCAGGGTCTTTTTTTACTTTAGCTGTGAGGCGAGAACCAACATGAATGATGTTACCGCGAACGCCCAGAAGAACTGGCAAGCACTGATTAAGCCGAAGAAGCTGGAAATCGCCTCAGGCTTTGACGCCCGTCGCATCGCGACTGTGGTCGCTGAGCCTTTGGAGCGTGGTTTCGGCCTGACGTTGGGTAATGCCCTCCGTCGTGTGCTGCTCAGCTCTCTGCAGGGTGCCGCTGTAACCGCCATCCAGATTGATGGCGTGCTGCACGAGTTTTCCTCGATCCAGGGTGTGCGCGAAGACGTTACCGACATCGTGTTGAATGTTAAGGCGCTGGCGCTGCGTATGCATGGCGAAGGCCCGAAGAAGATGCGCCTGTCCTGTGAAGGTCCTTGCGAAGCAACGGCTGGCATGATCGAAACCGGCCATGACATCGAAGTCATGAACCCGGATCTGCCGCTCTGCACGCTGGACAGCGGTGCATCGCTGAACATCGAATTCACCGTTGAAAACGGCATGGGTTATGTGCCTGCGACTCAGAACCGTCCGGAAGATGCGCCGATTGGCCTGATCCCGGTCGACTCAGTTTTCAGCCCGGTTCGTAAAGTGTCCTACAAGGTGGAAAACACCCGCGTTGGTCAGGTAACCGACTATGACAAGCTGTCCATGTCGCTGGAAACCAATGGTGCTGTCAGCCCCGACGATGCAGTGGCTCTGGCCGCCCGCGTGTTGCAGGATCAGCTTCAGGTCTTCATCAACTTCGAAGAGCCGGAAATCCGCACAGAAGAAGATCGCCCATCGGAACTGCCGTTCAACAAGAACATGCTGCGCAAGGTCGACGAACTGGAACTGTCGGTTCGCTCTGCCAACTGCCTGAAGAACGACAACATCGTTTACATCGGCGATCTGGTGCAGAAGACGGAATCGGAAATGCTCCGCACTCCGAACTTCGGCCGCAAGTCGCTGAACGAGATCAAAGAAGTACTGGGTCAAATGGGCCTGTCACTGGGTATGGAAATTACCAATTGGCCGCCTGAAAACATCGAAGACCTGGCGAAGAAACTGGAAGAGCCCTTCTAAGAAAGACTCTTTTCAGCGCGTATAACTACCGCGTTCAAGTCCCCCGTCGGCTGTAGCCTAGAGCGACCGGCGGAGACGCACCCGAAACCATTGTTATTTTAAAGGACGAAAGCCATGCGGCACCTGAAAGACGGACGGAAACTTAATCGGACAGCAGAACACCGCAAAGCGATGTTCGCGAACATGTCCAATGCCCTGATCAAGCACGAGCAGATCGTGACCACGCTGCCGAAAGCAAAAGAGCTGAAGCGCGTCGCGGAAAAGCTGATCACCCTTGGCAAGAAAGGTGGCTTGCATCGCCGCCGTCAGGCCTATTCTCAGTTGCGTGATGAAACCATGGTCAAGAAGCTGTTCGACGTTTTGGGCCCGCGCTATGAAGCGCGCCCGGGCGGTTACACCCGCGTTCTGAAAGCGGGCTTCCGTTACGGTGATAATGCGCCGATGGCAGTGATTGAATTGGTTGAGCGCGATGAAAGCGCAAAGGGCCAGGATAGCGGTCCTGTCGCTGAAAAAGTTGAGACTGAAGAGTAAGGCGTAAACAGCGTATTTTTTAAGAGGGGCGGTTCAGAAAATGGGCCGCCCCTTTTGCTTTTAGTCTGGGCTCTGGGAAGGATTGTCGCAATGCCTTCCCAAAACCTGATGGAGTGCCTAAATTACCGCCATGCTAGATATCTATAAGAAAATCATCCCCATCATCGTCTTGGCAACCGGTCTTTCGGTCATCGCTCAAGGTGCCCTGGCGCAATCAACCGCCATTGTCCCGCAATCGGACCAACAAGTGCGCCTCAGTTATGCGCCTTTGGTGACGGCTGTCGCTCCCGCTGTGGTGAATATCTACACCCGCAAGACAGTGGAGGCGAAGGGGTTTCAGAGCCCGCTGTTTAGCGACCCTTTCTTTCAGCGGTTTTTCGGCAATGCCTTTCCGGGCACAACACAGCGTCGACAGGAAAATTCCCTGGGGTCAGGCGTTATTGTGTCTCCCACAGGATTGGTCGTGACCAACCACCATGTGATTGCTGATGCCGATGATATTCAGGTGATCTTGCGGGATCGCAGGGAATTTAAGGCCAAGGTACTGGTGTCTGATGAGCGAACGGACCTTTCAGTATTGCAATTGCAGGACGTAAAAGGAGAACTGCCCGTCGTGACTCTCGGTGACTCTGACGATGTTCAGGTCGGCGATCTGGTCTTGGCGATCGGCAATCCCTTTGGGGTTGGTCAGACGGTTACCAGCGGCATTGTGTCGGGGCTGGCGCGGACATCGGTTGATATATCGGATTATCAATCATTCATTCAGACCGATGCTGCGATTAATCCGGGCAATTCCGGTGGCGCCTTGGTGGCGATGGACGGATCCATCATTGGTATCAACACGGCTATTTTCTCCAAAAGCGGTGGATCTCAAGGCATTGGTTTTGCCATTCCCTCCAGCATGGTGAAGGCCATTTTAAACAGTGCCACAACGGGGACGCCACTGTTGCGGCCCTGGCTTGGTTTTGACAGCAAGGTGGTGGATTGGGACATTGCCAATGCCCTGGGAATGGATGTTCCCCATGGCCTGATTGTCGAGCATGTGCGCGCGAATGGGCCTGCGGCCAAGGCCGGGATTAAGCCGGGCGATATCATCCTAAGTGCCGATGGCAAAATTGTAGAGGATGCACAGAATCTGCGTTTCCGGGCTGCCACAAAGGGTGTGGGGCAAACTGTGAAGCTGGCCTTCCTGCGCGATGGCAAACCTCTAGAAGCAGATTTTGTCTTGGAAGCACCACCGGAAGACCCGCCACGTGATCCCGTTATCGTACGCAAAGATGCACCTTTTGCGGGGGCCGTGTTTGTCAATTTGTCGCCCGCCCTGACAGAGGAATTGAACCTGCGTCTGGATCGTTCTGGCGTGATGGTGATGGAGATTGCCAGAGGCTCACCCGCCGCTCGGATGGGTCTGCGCCCCGGTGATTTGCTGAAATCCATAAATGATTATGGGATCAAGCTGACGGCGGATTTACGCGATGTTCTGTCCGATCCGCCCAAGACATGGCGCATTGTAATTGATCGCAACGGGGAAACCCGAACCGTCGAAGTCCGATAGTCCATGGCAACGCCGCCTCGTGGTTTGTTTGAAGCAGACGCCCCCCGACCCTTAGCGGATCGTTTGCGCCCAAAGGATTTGACCGAGGTTTATGGCCAGGATCACTTGATCGGGCCAGAGGGTAGCCTGCGGCGTATGCTGGATAATAAGCGCCTGACCTCCATGATCCTGTGGGGTGGGCCTGGCTGTGGAAAGACAACGCTTGCTCGATTGATCGCGGAGGGCAGTGGTCTTGTTTTCGAGCCACTCTCTGCCGTCTTCTCCGGAGTCGCAGATCTTCGCAAAGTCTTTGATCGTGCCTTATCCCGCCGCCAGGCTGGGCAGGGAACGCTTCTGTTCGTGGATGAAATTCATCGCTTCAATCGTGCCCAGCAGGATGGCTTCCTGCCAGTCGTGGAGGATGGCACCATTGTCTTGATTGGGGCGACGACGGAAAATCCCAGTTTTGAATTGAATGCCGCTTTGTTGTCGCGGTGCCAGGTGTTCGTATTAAACCGATTAGATGAAACCGCGATGCGCGCCATGCTGATGCGTGCAGAGGAGACAGAGGGGCGTAGCCTGCCGGTCGATGAGGAGGCCCGTGCCGCCTTGATCGCCATGGCCGATGGCGATGGTCGCTATCTCTTAAATATGGCTGAGGCTCTGTTCGCGCTGGGGACCACGGAGAAACTGACTCCAAAAGGCTTGGCCACTGTCGTGCAGAAACGCCTGCCGGTTTATGACAAGCATCAAGACAGCCATTTCAATCTGATCAGCGCGTTACACAAATCCCTGCGCGGGTCGGATTGTGATGGAGCGCTGTATTGGTTCGCCCGGATTTTGGAAGGTGGGGAAGACCCTCTCTATGTCGCGCGGCGATTGGCGCGCTTTGCCTATGAGGACGTTGGCCTTGCTGATCCCCAGGCAGCCCATCAGGCCCTGATGGCCTGGGATACCTATGAACGATTGGGTAGCCCGGAAGGGGAATTAGCCTTGGCCCAGGCAGTGATCTATTTGGCCACCGCCCCGAAATCCAATGCGGCTTATACCGCCTATAAATCAGCGCGGCGCACGGCAAAGGAAACCGGCTCTCTGATGCCGCCAAAACATATTTTGAACGCGCCTACCTCGATGATGAAAGATCAGGGATACGGCAAGGGCTATGCCTATGATCACGATGCGCCAGATGGGTTTTCAGGACAGAATTATTTTCCAGAAACCATGTCGCGCGTCTCCCTGTATCAACCGGTCGAGAGAGGGTTTGAGCGGGAAATCAAGAAGCGTTTAGAATATTGGGACGGTCTTCGCCGCAAGCGCCGGGAAACAGAGACGGATTAGGGGGAGAGGATGGAAGAAATACTGACTTTGGCAGTCAGCCCGCAGGCATGGATTGCGCTAGCCACTCTGATTGTGATGGAGGTCGTGCTGGGGATAGACAATCTGGTCTTCGTTTCTATTCTGACCAACAAATTACCCGAGGATCGTCGCGCAAAGGCCCGCACGATTGGAATCGGTGGAGCCCTTATACTGCGGCTCCTGTTGCTCAGTCTGCTCTTCGTTCTTGTTGGATTGACTGATCCTGTCTTTGGTGTGTTTGGGCAGGAATTCTCTTGGCGTGATATTATTTTAATAGCGGGCGGATTATTCCTGGTCTGGAAATCCACCACCGAAATCCATCATTCTGTTGACCCTGAGGAAGAAGAGAACGCCGATGCTAAGGGCGTTGTTGTAATGAATTTTGGCCTGACGATTTTGCAAATCCTGGCTCTGGATATCGTGTTCTCCTTGGACAGCATCCTTACAGCCGTTGGCATGACACCGCATCTACCGATCATGATTTGCGCAGTGATTGTGTCTGTTATTTTAATGCTGGTCGCCAGCGGCCCCCTGGCGCGGTTTATCGAACAGAACCCGACCGTGGTGATGTTGGCCTTGGGATTCTTGTTGATGATCGGCATGCTGTTGATCGCAGATGGGTTTGGCGTGCATGTGCCAAAAGGCTATGTCTATGCCGCGATCGCCTTCTCTGGCGGGGTTGAAGCCTTGAACATCTTGGCCCGCCGCGCGCGAAAACGGAAAGCCCGATAGGAACAGACAGTATAATCGCCCATAGCAACCCTTGCATCTGATCGATTGGCGCAGCATAACGTGTTTATGAACCCGATTATTGCGATCGCAGCGGGGGGCGCGCTTGGCGCGCTGGCCCGACATTTCTTTGCCGCTCAGGTAATGCGCTGGACGGGGGACGGATTCCCGTGGGGAATTTTTGTCACGAATATCCTGGGCTCTTTTCTGATGGGGGTCTTGGTTCAGGTCTTTATGCATTTGTCAGAACCGATGCCTAATCTGCGCGCATTTCTAATGGTGGGTGTTCTGGGCGCGTTTACGACGTTCTCGACATTCTCGCTGGAGATTGTCTCGCTGTTGAACCGGGGGCATCTCGGGATGGCTGCGCTCTACACTCTGGGGTCGGTTTGCCTCGCTGTGCTGGGCCTGTATGCCGGTATGATGCTGGTTCGCCCAATTCTGGGCTGAGCCCACAAAATTCTAGGAGAGACTGCGGTGCAAGGTGTTCAAACGCTGGAAGTGCGCGACGATGAAGATGGCATGCGGCTGGATCGATGGATCAAGCTGAAATTCCCAGACATGCCGCACAGCCGCTTGCAAAAAGCGATGCGTAAGGGGGAATTGCGGATCGACGGCGGCCGGGTGAAAAGCGATGCCCGCGTTGCCGCTGGCCAGGCGGTTCGGGTGCCCCCCTATGAACCAGCCTCGACAGCCCCCCATAAGCGCCCGCCCAAGCCGGTTGATCCAAAGGATGAAGCCTTTGCCAAGAAGCTGGTGATCTTTCGCAATGACGGCATTCTTGCAATTGATAAACCGTCCGGTCTGGCTGTTCAGGGCGGCAGCAAGACAGAGCGGCATTTGGATGCCATGCTGGAATTCCTGCATTTTGAAGAAATCGACCGGCCCCGGCTGGTGCATCGACTGGATAAAGATACCAGCGGTGTCATGCTGTTGGCGCGCAATCGCAATTCTGCCGCCACGCTGGGACAGGCCCTGAAAAGCCGTGAGGTCAAAAAGATCTATTGGGCGATCACTGTTGGCGTGCCGACCCCGCATGAGGGCAGCATTCACCTGCCGCTGTCCAAACTGGGCGGTCCAGGCGGTGAAAAGGTCGTACCGGACGAAGAAGACGGCGATGTCGCGATCACGGAATTTAAGGTTCTGGATCAGGCGGCCCAGAAAATTGCGCTGGTGGCGCTGTGGCCGCGCACCGGGCGCACGCACCAGATCCGCGCCCATCTGGCAGCCTTGGGCACGCCGGTTCTGGGTGATGGCAAATATGGGGGCAAGGCGGCCTTTCCCGAAGGGGATGAATTGCCCAAGGGCATGCATCTGCATGCACGCTCTATTGTTCTACCGCCGGGTGTTTCCGGTGCGGGCACGTTGATAAAGGCGGCCCCGCCAGCCCATTTCCGTAAAACGCTGGCGTTGTTTGAATTTGATACCACAGGGCCCGATATAGAAGATCCATTCGCCGAACTAGAACAATGAGGCTTAGATGAGCGAGACGCCACGTCTGATCGTTTTTGATTGCGACGGAACCCTGGTCGATAGTGGCCATATTATCGTCGATACAATGACGTTGGTTTGGCAGGGCGCGGGATTGATGCCGCCCAGCGCTGATCTGATCCGCCATCAAATAGGAACCTCTTTGGATCACGCAATCATGGCGTTGCATCCAGAAGGTGACCCCGAGACTTTGGAGCAGTTGACCCTGGCCTGTCGTAAGGCCTTTGTCAGCGATCGGGCGGCTGGAAAGTACGAAGAGCCGCTCTATGAGTCCTGTAGCGGGGTTTTGGAGACCTTATCTGCAGTTGATCATTATGTTCTTGGGGTCGCGACCGGAAAGGGCCGTCGCGGTCTGGAACATACATTGGGTCGGCATGGCATCGCGCATCACTTCACCGTTCTAAAGACCAGTGAAGACGGGCCGGGGAAGCCCAATCCAGACATTTTGAATGATGCGATGTCGGAAATGGGTGTTTCCCCATGGCAAACAGTGGTGATTGGCGATACCATCTTTGATGTAACCATGGCGGTACGCGCGGGCGCTCAGGCAATCGGCGTTTCCTGGGGATATCATGCCCCCGAAATGTTGCGAGACGCTGGAGCAATAGCGGTTGCCGACCATTTCACAGAGTTGCCGACTTTAATTGAAAACCTATGGAGCAATGAATAATGGGACGTTTTATTAAAATATTAGGCGGAATTCTGGCGGTTGTTGTCGTCATTTCCGTCGGCGCAGTGGTTTATGTCCTGAACATTGATTTGAACGATTGGAAGCCTGAGATTCAAAGCGCCGTCAAGGATGCGACCGGCCGGACTTTGGTCATTCAAGGCCCGATTGAGTTTGAACTGGGCACTGATACCCGATTAAAGGCGACGGGCATTTCGCTCAGTAACGCCGATTGGGGATCCCGCCCGAATATGGTGGAAGTGGACTCGGTTGAGGTTAGCTTGAAGCTGTTCTCCCTGTTAGGTTCCACCCCTGATATCACGCTGGCCCATGTCGATGGTGTGCGTGCGATTGTTGAGAAAAATCAACAAGGCGTCAGCAATACGGAATTTAAAACAGCGGAGGCCGAAGACGGCAAGTCCGATGACAAAGAGAGCCACAGCAGTGATGATTTCAGTGGGGATGGTGAATTGACCCTGCCCATCATCCGGGACTTGCGCATCGCCGATGTTGAGGTGGTGATGAAGGATCCTGCCGTTGGGCCAGACCGCGTGTTCACCCTGACGGAACTGACCCTGGGCAGCCAGTCGGAAACCGACCCACTGAAGCTCAATCTTGATGCGGCATTTGATGACCTGGATTTGGTTATGTCCGGCTCAATGGGCTCCCTACAGACGATGACGGATTCCAGCCAGCCAACACCGGTTGATTTCGTCGGCAACCTTGCGGGGATTGATGTTGCGATCCAGGGTCAAATTCAAGATCTCGCCGGGCAGGAAGGCATTGATGTTAAGGTTTCCGCCTTGGGGGATGAATTAGCCAATGTAGCGCAGATCGCTGGCATTGATGTGCCGCGACTGGGGGGATTTAAGGTCGATGCAACGCTGAAAGGCGATGGTGATGATCTTTCCGTCAATCCTCTGGTGGTTGATATGGGAACGGCAGATGTCATCCATGTAACCGTCAACGGGACAATCAAGAACGCCGTTGCGACTGAAGGTGTGGACCTGGCGGTAAAGGTAAACAGCAAACAGGTCGGCAATCTGTCACCCATTGCAGAGAAGTTTTCGGGTCAGAAAGTGCCTGCCCTTGGCCCTCTGGATATTTCTTTGAATATTCGCGGTGACCTGGCAGACGAATTGTCCGTCGAAGATTTGTCCCTCAATCTTGGCACCAAGGAAATGATTGCCCTGGTCGTCAATGGCGGCATCAAGGACATTGTGAAGCAGAATGGCATTGCCCTGGATATCGCGGCGAATTCGCCGGAGCTGGGTAATCTTTCCCCGATCGCCAAAGAGTTTTCTGGACAGAGCATTCCGAAAATGGGCCCCTTGTCGATGACTGCGAAAGTTGCAGGCGGCATGGAGTCTGGTCTGGGGCTGACGGATCTGGCGATGGATATGGGCAAACCTGAAACCATTCAGGTGCAGGTCAATGGCGGTGTTGCCGATCTGCTGGCGCAAAAGGGCGTCGAACTATCGGTGAAGGCGGTATCACCAGAAGTGGGCAACCTGTCCCCGCTGGTAAAGGCTTTCACTTCAGTTGCTGTTCCTGCGCTGGGGCCGTTGAACCTGAATTTGAAGGTGGCGGGCGACGCACAGGATGTGATGACGCTCAGCCAGTTGGACTTGGAACTCGGCACAGAAAAGACGCTGTTGGTGGAAGCCAAAGGCACGGTGACCGATTTGGTCAAACTGTCTGGGGCGGATGTCTCGTTCAAGGTTGTCTCCCCCAATCTGTCGGTTCTGTCTGATCTGGCCCCTGGCATTCCACCGATTGGGCCGGTTGATGTGTCTGGCAGTTTGAAGGGCGATAATGGCAAGCCCATTACCCTGGACCCCTTCACAGCGAAAATTGGCGGCAGCGATATCGCCGGGACCGCGACCATCGATGCGACAGGCGACGTGCCCAAAATGCCCACAATACCGCACATAGTCATCATCCCCAGCATGCATGATTCTTGTCCGCCTTAAAGGCGCACACACCGGTTAGCGTCTCGTGACCATTCAGGCCAATCACACGGTCTTTCGCTGTCTATCGTAAAGGCGGGCTTACTTTTTTAGTTTGGGGGCTCGCCCAGCCAGGTTCACCTG
>JARGPE010000088.1:0-9947 GCA_029212835.1 Alphaproteobacteria bacterium
GGAACCCAGCATCCGATTTCATAATGCGGATGGATTACTCCTGCTGGCAGCACAGCGGCTACCATCTTGTGAAGTGCTAAAAGCGTCTTTGTCACAACAGGTGCCAGGAAAATATAGGATGGTTGCCCAGGAAAAACGCCTAGATGCGAGGCCACAACTGGAAATCTGTCCATGTTGCAGCTCTCTTTGCTCAAGCGCTTGATCAATTTATCAGGAGATATTTCCTCATTCACTACCGCCAAAGTGATATGAGGAGGGTAATCAGGCTGCGGAACGAAATCTGGGTGCCGCATCTCAATTTCACGAGACAGCCTCACAACTCGATCTGACAAAGCTTTATCCAGTTTCGCGGTCACAGCAACCGGCATGACATTCCTCCTGAGACTCTAAACACGCCCTTAGAAACGAACCATTTTGGTACCCTGCATACAGGCACTCGTATAGCAATGGAGAACACTTCATTCTCACTTTACGAAATCTCAGTTCCAAACACCCTGCCATCATGTCATCTGAGGCTGGGCAACTTGGACCTAGAGCGGCCCTGAGAACACAAGGACCCTGAAGATGGAAACCACGACTCTGACAACCCTAGCCCTTTATGCCTTTATAATGTCGATCACACCGGGTCCTAATAATGTGATGCTGACAAATTCAGGCCTTATCTTTGGGATGACACGCACTTGGCCTCATATCCTAGGCATTCCCTTTGGGGTTTCCGTTCAATTGATAGCGGTGGGAGCAGGGTTGGGGGCGCTGTTCGAAGTTGAACCGAGGATTCAACTCATTCTGAAAGTGGTCGGTACAGTTTATTTACTTTGGCTTGCCTATAAGCTGTGGCGGGCGGCTGAACTGCAAGACAACACTGTCAGCAAGCCTATAACGTTCCTGCAAGCGGCTGCATTTCAGTTTGTGAACCCAAAAGCTTGGTTGATCGCAGTCACAGTCATTGCCGCCTTCGTAACACCGGGGGATGGCTATTCCCTGCGGATTGCTATGGTATGCGGCGTGTTTACGGTTGTTGGGACGCCTTGCATGTCGCTATGGGCCGCCTTTGGTGCCAGCCTACGCCAAATTATGCACAACCCCAGAAAACTGCTTTTCATCAACCGAACCATGTCTACACTCGCAGCCGTCACAGCGGGACTTTTCTGGCTATAATCGAGTCAATTAAAATGCTCCCGAAGGAAAGTTCATCTGGTGGTATCAACCTGATAGGTGATTGAAGCGCGTCGAGTCGCAACCCGATCGTAAAGCCGCTGGGCTGGTTCGTTATCAATGCCGGTCTCCCAATAGAGCCTCCGCCAGCCCTGTTGCTTGGCCACCTCTGTTAAATACTTGATCAGATAGCTACCAACCCCTGCGCCGCGCGCATCAGGTGAAACCCACAGGTCTTCGAGATAGCAAACCATTCGCAGCGAAAATGTATGCGGATGCAATATTGTATGCGCGAGGCCAAGCGATTTGGAACCAGATTCAGTTCTAGCCAACCATGCTTGCATGACCGACGCCGGATCAATAATTCTCCGCCACAGCGCATCGATCACGGTGAGAGACATATCTGTGGCACCGAAATGGGCGCAGTTCTCGATCCACAGCTCTTGCCATTCATCCCGGTCATCCGGCTCGGGATTCTTTACGATTAACATATCACCTCCCCTCCACTGAATTAGAGTATTTTAGAAGCCGCCCAGGCCAATCCGACGGAACAATACCGGTTTCCAGCCAAGCAAGGGCAAGAGGCCATAGGCTTGCCTGAAAACGATCATGGAAGAAGGCAAAATGGCCAATGGACCCGACACCGATATCTGAAGGAGAGAGAGTCCAATGATGTCGAGGGCTGGACTTAAAATAACGAAGCAAACGATCGATTGCAGCAGGTGTTCCATGTGGATCATCATCTAAACCTACGGCCAGAATTGGCGCGACCACTTCTAAGAAGCGCTGGCGAAGCCATTCTGACTCCCGCTTACCACCAATAAATACATCCGGGCGCACAGTATCTTCAAACTGGGCTTTCATGCGGCTCCAGTCCCTGGCCACGCCAGCCGGCGTATCTTCCATCCAGCCAAGACGCTTTGCTGGGAAATACCCAAACAGTTTAGTAAGAATGGGCATGACAATATGCCATTTCACATACATGCGAGACCGATGTGTCGGGCCATAATCTCGCCAATAGGCATATTGAGACCCGACCATAAAGATCCGTTTTATCTGTCGATTGGATGGTGCCAGTCCAATAGCAAAACCGCCAATTGAATGGGCAACCACATGGATAGGCTGGTTTGGAAATTCCCTCATTGCATAGCGTAATGCGGCGTCCAAGTCCTTCTCTCCCCAATCCACCCAATCAGCCTGAAAGCCGCGAAGGGACTTGGGGCGGGATTCACCTATGCCCCGATAGTCATAGATGATTACATCAAATCCATTTAAATAAAGATATTTTGCAAACCGTGAGTAATATCGACACCGTACTGAAGTCGCTGCTGAAATCACAATGACAGCACGACCGGCACAATCGGATCCATGACTCCAAACAAAACCACCGAGAGTGACACCATCAGCTGCCTGCATCCGAATTGGGGTTTCAAGCTGCTCGTTACTCATAGATCCGTCCCAATGCTAAATCGTTATGTGACCCCACAATACTCTTACCCCAATCTGTGACACTTCTGATTGGATTGAGTCTCATTTCTCATGGCTGTGAGAGTCGAGTGAGTATCTCTATGCATGGCGTGAAAGACGCTCATTTGTCATGAAAGGAAGACCGCATTTTACTGCTTACACAAGGAAACCGTCGGCTGTGATTCAGTGAAATATCAGGAACATATATATGCAAATTAGACGAGTGACATCGGCAGATGCGATGAGTTGTGTCAAACTTGCAGAAGCAAGACGTGTCGAATATCAAAATTACGAAGCCACATTCTGGAAAAAAGCCGAGAATTCAGCGATCTCTACCTTGCGATGGTTTGAGACGTTATTTTCTGATGATCAGAATGTGGCCTATGTGGCGATAGACGATGCTGTCGTGGTTGGATTTATCATCGCTCGAGAATTTCCAACGCCCCCAGTTTACGATCCCGGCGGTGCGACCGCCCTGATTGACGACTTTTGCGTTGCGTCGAAGAACCGCTGGAAGGATATCGGCGCTGCCCTGCTCCAGGAAACAAAATTAGAGTTATGCCGCAGGGGCTTCGCACAGATTGTCGTTGTCGGCGCTGCCAAAGACTTAGCAAAAACAGAATTTCTCAATGAAACCGGTCTTTCATTGGCATCTACGTGGTGGACGACCGCACTTTAGCATTCTGTCTTTGTGCCGAGTGAGCATCTCTCCGCATGACCTGAAAAGTGGTCATTTGCCCTTAATTCTAATTGAAGCTTTTCTGGTCACGGATCAACGCAACAACCACCAGGTGAACACGAATGCGACCCGTCATCCAGCTTAACAAGCTCTCTCTCGAACCCCAAACCCATGGTGAAAACTTTGAGGCCAAGTTTGCTCCCATTACAACGGAAGCGGGCGCGAAGCGGTTGGGCGCGCGGTATGTAGAGGTTCCGCCAGGAAAACGTGCATGGCCCTATCATGCTCACCACGAGAATGACGAAATCTTCGTCATCTTAGGTGGGGCAGGTCAACTACGACTTGGCAAAGAAAAGTTCACAGTGTCATCCGGTGATGTCGTCGTCTGTCCTGCTGGCGGGGCAGAGACTGCACATCAACTTATCGCCGAGGGTAATGAAGCACTTCGTTACGTTGCCATCAGCAGCATGCATGTGCCGGATGTCCTGGAATATCCAGACAGCAACAAGCTCCGTGTCTTTGTTGGCTCCGCACCTGGCGGTGATAAAGCGGCGCGTCGTCTTGAGCTTACTTTTATGAAGAATGACACTGTTGGGTATTGGGAGGGAGAGAAATGAAATCCTTCTGGGAACGGAAGAGCCGTTATCAGCCGCCAAAACGAATATGGATCACACTTTGTTTGGCAGCAGCTATGATGTACGGAACCACGGCTGAGGGGATGGATCTTAAAAGTCCATCCATTGAAGAAGGCCGGAGGATACCCGAACGCTATGTCCTGAATGGTTTTGGATGCGAGGGACAAAACATTTCCCCAGCCTTGATTTGGACAAATGCTCCCATCGAAACGAAAAGCTTTGCGATCACATTGTTTGACCCCGATGCCCCGACAGGCAGCGGCTGGTGGCATTGGGTGCTGGTCAATATCCCAGCTGACGTCACATCCCTGGCGGAAGGGGGGCAGCCCTCGAATTCAGTATCGACACGAACAGATTTTGGATCCCCGGGATATGGCGGCCCCTGTCCACCAGTAGGCGATGTCCCACACCGATATATATTCACTGTCTTCGCACTCGATATAGAAGAGCTGCCTCTTGATGCTTCTGCCTCCGGGGCGATGGTCGGCTTCATGCTCAATAGCCACAGCTTGGACAAGGCAACCCTGACAGCGCAATTCGGGCGTTAATTGACTGTACCCCTAAACAGTCCTGAGAGAGGAGATAACGGCCAATGCGCGCGATCCTATTCTCAATACTCCTCGCCCATAAACCAGGGGCTAGACATAAAAGGTCTTGTCCTGAGGATTGTATCCGGTCTGACCTGATGCTCAGCCCTTTCCGGATTTTCTTTGATGGCCACTCAAAGTGCGATACCGATCGCGGGTGTTGCTGCTGCCAAAGGCATAAGAGTCCAGAATAATGTCTCATCAAATCCAATAGAAACTCTCTGAGCACTTTTCTCCCTGCCATTGGGTTAAGCTTTCGCTGGTGATCCTATCTACTGTCTTAACACCGGAAACTCATCCGCAGATCGACCAAACAAAGCCCCATAGCCCTCTTGGATCCATAAAAATCCAGGCCGTTAGTATCGGCATACAAGCCAAAGCAAGATACACTAAGGGTAGCCACTTCGGAACGGTGGTGGTTCGGAGCATCAGACCAGTGCTCCTACATAGGGTTTGCGCAGGATTGTCTGGTCATTGATCGGCCAATGCACCAGTGTTGCAAGAATCCCAACACCCATTGCAATAAGCCATACCGCATCGTAAGAGCCGGTTTCTTCGAACAAATACCCGCCAAGCCACACGCCAAAAAAAGACCCAAGCTGATGGCCAAGAAAGACAAATCCGAAAAGTGTTGTGATATAGCGCACACCAAAAATCTGTGAGACAAGGCCATTGGTCAACGGCACTGTACCGAGCCAAAGGAATCCCATAACAGCCGCGAAGAGATAGGTGCTCAAAGCGCTCAATGGCAGAAATACAAACAATGCTATCGCCACGGTCCGCACCAGATACAAAACCGCCAAAATGTATTTCCGGCGCAATATGCCCCCCCATAGGCCCAGTAAATATGTACCAATAACATTTGTAAGGGCGATGATGGCTAGCGCGGCAACACCTTCTGATGCGCTTAAACCACGATCGGAAAGATAGGCAGGTAGGTGTGTTGCAATGAAGGCGAGTTGAAATCCACAGGCTAGGAAACCCAGATTAAGCATCCAGAAACCTCTATGTCTGAATGCCTCACCAATCGCGACCGACATTGATATTTCATCAACAGAAGAGGTAGTGGAGACACTTTGGTCTCGCATTGCCCATACCAGGGGCAGCAATGCTGTCATGCCCACAGCCAGAATCAGCAAAGCCCCTGACCATCCCAACATGCTGATGAAGGTCTGTGCCGCTGGCACCATGGCAAACTGTCCCAATCCGCCGATGGCTCCTGCCAATCCCAAAGCCCAACTCCGTCGGTCAGGTGGCATAATTCTGCTCAATGCGCCGTAGACCGCACCAAAAGCCGTGCCAGACAGTGCGATTCCGATGCAAATGCCTGCACTCAACATAAAGGCTGAGGTACTCTCTGCCTGGACCATAAAAAACAATCCAGTTGCATAAGCAATCAGGCCAGTTGCAATCACCTTAGCGGAACCAAATTTGTCAGCCAGCATTCCTGTAAAGGGCTGGGCAATGCCCCATGTGAGGTTTTGCAACGCCATAGCAAATCCAAACGTCTCACGAGACCATCCATGATCCATTGTGACCGGCAGCAGAAACAAGCCCTGGACATGACGGACACCCAAGGCCAATCCCATAATCAGGCCTCCCGCCACAATAGGGATCCAGAGACTCCCCCGCCATTCCCCTTTAGTCGATTTAACTGTCTGATCCAGATGCGTCATGGATTCCTCCCAGCTTTCTGCAGGCATCAGATTCGTATGAATTACGTATTTGCCTGAAGTGCCCTCTTATGGGCCTTACTGGATCATTAAGCCGCACAATCGGGCTGTCGAATGAGGATGTTTAGCGTTCGACTGAACTCTTCTCACGTTGACTAGGATACATTTCTTCTAGGGGATCATGCCGAAGCATGGCTGATTCTTAACCAGGAGTTTTTGTGGCCTCGGCCAATATCCAGGCTCTGAGATTCCGGATGCGACGATCCCGCTCAAGCGCCGGTGGGAAGCAGAGATAATAACCAGCGTTCGCCGGAACCCTGTGATCAAAAAGTGGCTTCAATCGTCCGGTTGCGATATCCCATCCAGCGACCTCGACCCCAGCCAAGGTCAAGCCAGCACCATCGATGGCGGCCTTCAAACCCAGACCAGCTGAATCTACGATGGTTATTGCTGCTGGACTGATTGGTCCACCCGGCAAGCATTCATTCCATCGATCAAAATTCTCGCGCCGATGTTCAGACAGGAAAAGATTGGTTTGCGATATCGCTTCTCGCAGCCTTGAGTCTTCCAACAACGCCAATTCCGACTGCCCCAACAACGCGACAGTCTCATCAAAGAGAAGTTCAGACAGTACACCAGGCCAAACCCCTTGCCCATGGCGAACCGCAGCATCAGCAACACCTGCATTCAAATCCACGGCGGATTGGGTGGTCGATATCAACAGTTCAAACCCCGCCCGTGCGAATGGGTAGGAGGTCAAACGAGGCGACAGCCAATGCGCGGCAAATGTTGGTAACATAGATAATCGAACAGGGCCTAATTTACGTTCATTCTTCAAACTCGCCAGAGCGTCAGCAATACTTCTAAATCCTGATGTCAATTCCGGGGCTAAGACTCTGCCTGTCTCGGTCAGTTCCAAGCGCGGGCCAACGCGCCGCATCAACTTCACGCCCAGCAGTTCCTCTAGAATCCGCAATTGATGGCTAACCGCTGACGGGGTTACGCCAATTTCAGCAGCCGCATCCTTAATCGACAGATAACGCGCCGCCGCCTCAAATGCGCGTAATGCATTAAGCGGGATAGTAATGCGCATTGTATCTGTCATCCGGCCTCTCCAAACCTTGGCATACTGATCAGTGCACAGTTAAATCTATCTATTCTCCATTGGCACAATGAATCAATTCTCATGAGGATCTGAAGATTACTCACTCGCCGCAGATAATGTGTTCGGATCAGAATGCGCTTGATCAAAACCTCCAAACAACTGAGAGCCAAACGTTTATGTTCCAGGACGACGCGAGTGAAAAATTCATATGGCTTGATGGTGCACTCGTACCGTGGTCTGAGGCGCAGCTTCATGTTCTTTCCCATTCTTTGCATATGGGCGGGGCCGTCTTTGAAGGCATGCGGGCATATGATGGTCAGATTTTCTTGGGAAATGCGCATTTTGAACGATTGTTGCAGTCCGCTGAAATCGTTGGCTATTCGATCCCACGCACGCTGATTGAACTCACGAAAGCGACGGAAGCGTTGCTTTGGGTCAATGAATTGCAGGATGCCTATATACGGCCCCTGGCATGGCGTGGCAGCGAAAGTGTGTCTGTCGCTTCCCAAGATGCCATCATTCATGTCGCCATCTCGGCCTGGGAATGGCCCACACCAGCCTCGTTGGGAAACAGTGAAAAAGGCATCCGCCTTCAACTCGCCACTTGGCGCAGACCTCGACCAGAAACCGCGCCAACGGCATCGAAATGTTCCGGTCTTTATATGATTGGCACATTGGCACGGCATGCTGCGCTGGATGCGGGGTTTGACGACGCACTTTTGCTTGATTCGGACGGTTATGTTGCAGAAACAACGGCGACCAACATCATTCTTGTCAAACAGCAAACCTTGATCTCTCCCATCGCAGACTGCTTCCTCGATAGCATTACCAAGCACCATGTTTTCGATCTCGCAAAAAGACACGGATTTGCGATCCAGGAACGAAAGGTTTCTCTTGAGGACTTGTGCTCCGCAGACGAGGTTTTTGTTGTTGGCACCTCGATAGAGATTCAGCCAATCACCGAATTCTGTATGAACAGCACGTCCACGCATTGGCGCGTTGGACCGATTACTCGACAACTCATCACTGACTTTCAGATCTCTTTGCGTCAGCACCCACCGGTTCTGGACACACTCACCCTTGCGGATGCTTAACTGAAATCGTGCCTTGTTGGTGTCCAGTTTACTGAACCGTGTTGATCCACATGCGTGTTGAATTCTGCAGGTCGTTAGAGAGCACCATCCCTTCATGCTCAATTTGATGCAGCTAACGGTACCATCAAGTGACTTTGTATCGATATTGTGCCAAACAGCACAGTCAAAATCAGGATAGTTATACTTCATTTAAAGGCTCGCCTTTACATTCAACGGTCGACTTGCCTTTCCGTAGGGATGGCCAGAAATACCACGTGACCGAAAGTAAGACGATCAGCCCACCGATCATAGCGCCATAGCCAGGATTTTCGGCATATCCAATCCACACCCAAAGCGGTCCTAGGATGACATCAAGCAGTGCAATTAAAGCTGCTTCAGATGAGGCAATATGGCGACCACCGAAAAGAAAAAACAGAAAGGCTAGAGCCGTTGTCAGAAAGGCCAGCAAGAAAATTATGAAAAGTGTATAAGCATCTGGCACATGTCCCGATGTGAAGGGCAGTGCGGCACAAGCGCATAACAAGGCTGCTGTGGCATTGACATGGATGATATTCAAGCTTCCGTAGAAACGTATTACCACCAGAAGCGCACCAAAGGTGCATGTCATTACCAGTGCCAGGGCATTCCCAATCACATCGCTGCCTGTAAGGGCGGTCCCCGCGACAAAGGCGATGCCAACAAGCGCTGCAGTACTTGCCATCAACAAACGTTTTGAGGCGCGTTCCTTAGAAACGATCCAAGTCAATCCTGCTGCGACGAACGGCAATGTCGCATAGATAATTAAAACATTGGCCACTGTTGTTAGCGTCAGCGAGGCGACATAACAAAACATTGCTATGGCTGAAAGTAACGCGGCGAGCAGCCCCTTCCAACCGAATGTGGTATCATTCGAAGGGCGCATCAGAGCAATCGCAAACAAACATAAACTGGCAAAAATTGAGCGCCAAAGAATCAAATCCCAAACATTGAGATCGACTGCACGGACAAACAATCCCGCCAAGCTCCAAAGAACTGTTCCTGCTGTAACCAGTATCAAGCCTAAGCCCCGTCGTTCCATCGTATCTACCTATCTTAAATTTTAAGACGACCGGTCTACTCATACAGTTGACGAATTCCAAACGCCAGTATAATTTTCACTCATGGTGAAGAGAAACACTCGGGAAATTTTGGTCAATGAGGGTATAAAAGCTCTCATTGAGAATGGCTATGAAGGCGTTGGAATTCAGCAAATTCTGGGTGCTGTGGGCGTCCCGAAAGGATCCTTCTACAACCATTTTGAAAGCAAAGAATCCTTCGCGCTGGAAGTCCTGGAAACCTACGACTGTCGCTACAAACAGTTTGTCGCAGATAATATATTCGGTGAAGGTCGGGCCCTTGATCGACTTCGCGGATATTTCGCAGCGTTAGAGATTGAAATGTCCCAGGCAGGCCCCTTCGCAGGCTGTCTTTACGGAGTTCTTTCTCAGACAAGTGCGCAACACAGTGCCCCCTTGCAAGCGCGTTTGAAGCAGGCTTTCTCTAATTGGCGCGATAATTTGACTCATCTGCTGAA
>JARGPE010000088.1:9971-15932 GCA_029212835.1 Alphaproteobacteria bacterium
GCATGCGGCGACGTTTCAAATGAATGCGACCTGGTTGGTGTTTCGGACGCGATCATCGATGCCTATGAAGGTGCATTGGTACGAATGCGCGCTGAAGGAGACATTGGTCCCATCCAACGCTTTCGAGAAATCACACTGGAATGCTTGATTGCCAGCATCACACGTGAACAAAAGAGCCAGACCTGACGGATTGGACTTCACCAATCACAGATACAGCCAGGTAAGACCAAGCCCGATAAAAATAATGACCGCCCGCAGGATCATGGGATTAACCCATCTGGCAATACGTGCGCCGATATAGCCCCCCGCAACGGCACCGGCCAAAACAACTGCTCCCGGTCCCCAGGCAATGATCCCCGAAGCAATGAATATTGCCACTGCGACGCTGGATACGATTGTCGCAAACGCATTTTTAAGAGCATTTGCTTCATTCAAATCCTCGATACCAATAAGTGTCAGGATCGCCATTAGCAGGATGCCTAATCCTGCCCCAAAATATCCGCCGTAAACCGCAACGACAAAGTCCAAAAGAACCGTGACCGCCACAGGAAGATGGTCAGACCGCATCACCAATATAGCTGATCGAAGTTTTGGCCCCGCAGCAAAGAGAACCGTTGCCGACAAAAGAAGCCATGGAATGAGGTCCCTGAACAATCCATTCCCGGTTACAGAAAGCAGGCCTGCCCCCACGATGGAGCCAAGTACAAAGACTGGCGTGCTCATTTTCAGGCGGCCCGCATGGCGCCGCAATTCCGGTCGATAACTAACCAGACTTGTTGCATGCCCCGGCCAAATTGAAATCGCACTGGTGGCATTTGCTACGACAGGAGGAATGCCAACAGAAAGAAGTGCTGGGAACGTAAAAAATGTCCCACCCCCGGCAATAGCATTACATGCCCCACCAATAACACCATCCACCGCAAGCAACATTATATCGTATGATTCCATGACCGTTTCACTCTCTTGAATTTATAAAATAGCTGAGTCCCAAATGATTGCCTTCAAGAGCAATCAATTTTTATGGTCAGGTCACTGATCCCTGATCATTCCAAGCCATTGCAAAATCCCTCTAAAAGCGCACGACCAGTTTTCCAATCACCCAAACCACTTGCACCATTGATGTGACCAAGCGCCCCAACCAGAATAAGTCCCGCCCCCCACTCTCCAGCGCGCCGCCTTGCATAGTCTGTCGTTCCGAAGGGGTCATCATCGCTTGCTAATATCAATGATGGAAATGGCAATCGGATGGATGGAACTTCTCTGAACGTCATTGCCTCTTTAGGAAATGCTGGTGCATCTGGATCTGGCACGGCGACCAGAAATGCCCCTCGGACCTTACGAGCGATTTTGGGGGCGGCATGGGCAACCAACAAGCAAGCAAGGCTATGTGCAACAAGCACCGGGGCTTCTTTCACACCACTCACACAGTCTTGCAGAGCATTAACCCAGTCTGAAAGATCAGGCTGATCCCAACTCATGGGATTGAACCTTTGAAAAGATTCGTTCTCAGCTTCCCAAAAGCTCTGCCAATGCGTATTCCCAGAGCCACCAATCCCAGGCAAATTGATACACATGGTCACGATCACTGACTTTCATGAAATTAAAGCAATCAAATTCAAAGATGCCGAAATTCATTCCCGCTAATGACATCACCTTCCACGATAGACAAATGCATAGGAAGGAAAAGTGAGCTAACCTCACTCAATCTAGGAAATTTCTCATGAAATACGAACATGCTTATGGGTCGATGCTTGGTCCCGCGATGGATTATTTCAGAAAGGTCCCTTATGGCTGGGTATTGCTATTGTGCCCAGACCTTCAAAACATCAGAAAGCCAGTTACATTGCAAAGAATCAGCGAACAGCATTGTAGCGGAAAATTTGTCCCAATAGTCAAAGGCCACATAGCCGCCCGCATCACCCTTCGCTAAGCTCAGGGATGTCCTTCTCACCCCCGCTTGCGTACCTATTGCTTACCGGCATTGAGTTTGGTGCTGTGGTGTAGACAGCAAAAAGCCCCTAACGTATTGAGTTAGGGGCTTAATATTTGGTTGCGGGGGTAGGATTTGAACCTACGACCTTCAGGTTATGAGTTAGTTTTTTATTGGTTCTCTAGGGTGCGCTGATTTTCTCTATATAGTCATATATCATTGTTAAATATAGTATATTTTTTTTTTCGTGTTCGCTCACCGACTCTCAAGGGTCTTGCATTTCGCTCTCACTTGCTTCCTATATGCTTCCTGTTTTGAGAAAGGAAGCATTATGAGCCGTCTTAGCAAACGCACCGTCGATGTCCTTTCCCCAGGTGAGAAGGAGTATTTTGTCTGGGATGAGGATATGCCGGGATTTGGCCTTCGTGTCTGGCCAACGGGTCGCAAGGTCTATCTGATCCAGTATCGAGACAGTGGCGGGCGGACCCGTCGCAAGGGTTTGGGTAAGCATGGCATTGTGACCGCCGAGGATGCCCGAAAGGAAGCCCGTGAGCTCTTGGCATCGGTTGCGCGGGGAGCGAACCCCTCAGGCGATGCCAAGCGCAAGCGTGTGGCCCCTACAGTCGAAGAACTGTGCGAACGGTTTATGGATGAGTATGTCCCGTCTCACTGTAAGGCATCAACCGCGAAAGAGTACCGGCGGAATATTGACCTCTTTATCAAGCCGCGTCTGGGCAAGATGAAGGTTGCTGAGATTGAGCGCTCCGACATTGCAGACCTTCACCATACCCATAGGGATATCTCCTATCAGGCGAACAGAACACTTGGCGTCTTGTCCGTCATGTTTAACCAGGCCGAAGTGTGGGGGCTTCGTCCAGACGGGTCGAATCCATGCCGCCACGTAAAGAAGTATGAGGAGAAGAAGCGGGAGCGCTATCTCTCTACTGAGGAACTCATACGGTTGGGACAAACGCTAAATGAGCTAGAGGCATCGGGTGAGGAGCCCCTGCCGCCGATCAACTGTATCCGGCTTCTCATACTTACGGGATGTCGCCTGAGTGAGATTCAAACGCTGCAATGGTCCTACGTACAGGGAAACCGTTTAAGGCTCCCCGATTCCAAGACAGGGGCGAAGAGTGTTTACCTGGGACCAGCGGCGCTGGAAGTCCTAGGGAAAATCGAGCGCTTAGACGATAATCCCTACGTAGTTACGGGAAAGCTCCCTGGCACCCATCTAACCGACATGCAGCGGCCCTGGCGTCGCATACGTAGGAGAGCGGGTTTAGACGATCTTCGTATCCATGACCTGAGGCACTCCTTTGCATCCAGTGCCGTAGGGATGGGAGAGAGCCTTCCTATGATCGGAAAGTTGTTGGGCCATTCCCAGGTGCAAACCACGGCACGCTATGCCCATCTTGCCGATGATCCCGTACAGGTATCGGCGGATCGAATATCAGGGGAACTGGCAAGGTTGATGGGTGGTGGTAGCTAAAGCGATCTTTATTCTAGCCAACCAGATATACCCCCGCTAGAAACGTTATGATTGGTACTAGACCCATAATACTAATTCTAATTTGCTCAACTATCCAACGATTGTGCGCTGATTGACTCAGTGCCCGTTCATGGAGAGAAATGGCCGTACTTAGAAGTACCATAACCTCATTTTCCTGCAACGGAGCTCGAGACACTCTATCTTTTTGTGGGTGAGCATAAAATTCAGCGCTAGAAATAATCGCCTGCTTATCGACATCAAATCTTTTTGGCTTTTGGCGCCGCAACACCAAAGAAGCCTTTTGTCGGCTTGAATCCAGACGAAAAAATTCTGGATGTTCTTCAAATACCGAACGCCAATGATCCGCCTTCTCACTGTCGCCAGAGATACGATCTGACCAACCAGCAAAATCAAGTTTGTAGAACTTGTAGATTGCCATCGCTTGGATAGCACTCAGTACATCAGACAGCCTATTCTGCTTCAAATACGCATTTGCAAGTTTAGCCATTGACTAGCCCCCTATGTATCTTTCCAAACCCAAAAAACCCAACAAAACCAGTTTCTTTGACAAAAATTGAACCTTGATGCTGGACCCCATGCTCGTTCACCATTTACGCTATTATAAACTTAATCATTTTTGAGGGTAAAATGAACAAAACTGACTTGTTGTATGCTTGGCAGCACGGGCAATCACTAGCGAGTATATTTGGATATCCATTTTCCGCTCACGACCTGTCAATCGAACACTCCAAACCTGAAGATTACCAAGAAGGAGATCCACGTCCTGGCAGTGGGGTAACCTGGGATGACTCTGAGGGCTACGGTCATGTCAGAGAAGAGTTAGTTTCAGGCCGGTGGATTGCGCTAGGTTATCTACACCCTCGAACAGTAAATACCCCAATCACTATCATACCTAAACTCGCATGTTTAGAAGCTCGTTTTGAGCCAGAACACTCTATGGTTAGAGGGGATGGTTTGATTCATTCTGGTGTTCGAATTATCCCAGCCCGCTACCTAGCAAGCAGCATTAGCGAAACAAACCCTGTGGGGCGCCCTGGATCAGCTCAAAAAATTCTAGAGGTCTATAATTCTCTAAATACAGATGGGCTGATAGATCATCTAAAATCAAAAACTGAATGCTGCAGAAAAATCCAAAAGAAAATATCAGAAGAGTTTGGTATGGGACCTGCTGAGCTAAAAGGGTATGGCTTGGAAACAATTCGAAGGCATATTTCAGATAGTTTTGATGATAATCGAAGCCAAAAAATCAACACAAAACTATAAATATCAAACCATTTTATTGGGTTATTAATTTGGAATGCGTTCATGCACGTTCTTCTCACATAAACAACTTAGTGGGAGAAGTCATATGAACCATCAAGAAAATTTACCAACAGATCAAGCCTACTTAGATAGGCTTATCAATGAACAAGAAGCCGCTGAGTTTCTCGGATACACTATCCGGGCTTTGCAGAATTGGCGGGTACGCGGGGGCGGCCCCCGTTTTGTAAAGGTCTCTGGCCGGTCTATCCGCTATCGCCGTCGCCAACTGATAGAATGGGCTGATTCCAAAATGGTCAGCCATACGTCGGAAGTGGCGTGAGGCGATGGGGTTAATCCTCACCACAAGTTTTGCCCTGGCGGGGCTGGCCGCGCCGTCAGGGATTTTGGGAACGGATGCGGTCCAGGCAGACACAGAGCGTAAGCTCTCTCAGTCTGGCTCCGCTCTCGCCACAAAAGAGGGGCAGGCACCACGCCTGCCCCTCCCTTTCTTTATCCCCGTCCCTAAAACCCAAAGCGGCCCCGACGCGCAGCGGCGGAACAAGCACGCGATAGCGTGCGCCCTTTCTTTTCTGGTTTTGGACATTCGGAAACCCAAGAGGGGGGTCCTTGTAACACCCCCCTCTTCAATGACATGGCGCAATAAGGAGTAAGAAAATGTACAGAATACTTCATGCAGGCTTTGATACCTTGGACGTATCGTTCAAAGGCGCTTTAGACGAAAAGTACCTAACCATGCTTCGTAATGCACAACTCACGGCAAAGGCTACTAAGCAGGATCAGGCCGTCGAGATCGGTCCGGGGCCCTTTCGTGGAATGTTGAAGGGGCACGGTATGATTGGGGGCTATGCTTTTGTCCTTACCAATGGGCCAACCGGAGCGATCTACAGCATTAAGGATGATAGCAGTACGAGAGAATGGAATATTGGTGTTTCTGTTCGCGCCTTGCATCTTCTCACCCACGGCTATGAGGCAACCAAGCGGTGGATATTAGAAACCCTTGAGGCAATGGGATGCCGTTTGCTCGATTACAGCGTTCGACGCTTGGATTTTGCAATTGATGTCTATGCGCCAGACTTTCAGCTTGAACTCAACAATTTCGTGACGCCGGGACGTGCAAAGCTCCGACCTCATTGGTCGAATGAGCAAGACCTAGATGATGACGGCAACCGACCCTCCGGCGTGTTCGCAGGCCGAGCCTTTGAAACCGTCACCATAGGCAAAATGCCAAACAGGCAAGTGACCATCTATGATAAGC
>JARGPE010000319.1:0-1325 GCA_029212835.1 Alphaproteobacteria bacterium
CATGCAGATTCTGACGGGCAGAAACGCGGATGCGGCGATCGTTTACATAGGCACCTTTACCTTTATCCGCCCAGAACAATTCATCCTTGATCGGGTCATAGACAACACCAGCAATCAATTCACCGTTTTCTTCATACCCGATAGAAACCGCCCAGTGTGGCAATCCGTGCAGAAAATTTGTGGTGCCATCCAGCGGATCAATGATGAAGCGCTTGTTTGGATCATCACCAATCTTGCCGCCGGATTCTTCTGCCAGAATGCCTGCCTCTGGGCGGGCCCGCGTCAGTTCTTCAATGATTGTTCGCTCTGCCTTTTGGTCGGCGGTGGAGACGAAATCGCCAGGGCCCTTGCGGGACACCTGCAATTGCTCCACCTCGCCAAAGTCGCGCACCAGCATGCGACCCGCTTTTTCGGCGGCTTTCGTCATTACGTTTAAATGCGCGGAGCGAATTAACATATCAGATTAAATCCTTAGTCTTTGGCACGTTCGACGTAAGAACCGTCCAACGTGTTAACAACGATACGGGTACCAGAGTCGATATGCGGAGGCACCAGGGTGCTGACACCATTCGACAGTTTTGCCGGTTTATAGGAGGACGATTGTGTCTGGCCTTTAACGACAGGGTCGGCCTCGACTACTTCCAGGGTGACCTTGCCCGGCAGTGTCGCGGAGATCGGAGCCCCTTCATAGGTCTTGATCTGAACCGTCATGTTTTCCTGAAGAAAGGGAACCTGATCGCCCAAAACGGCGTGTTCAACTTCCATTTGTTCAAAGGTTTCACCATCCATGAAATGCAGCTTTTCGCCGTCATCATAGAGGAACGTATAGTCGGTTTCGAAAAGATCGGCGCTTTCGACGGCTTCCTGGGTACGATACCGCAGGCTGGTCTTGGTGCCGGTGCGCGCGTCGCGGGCTTCAATCTGGGCAACAGATGCACCCTTGCCCGGTTGGTTGATCTCGTTCTTAATCACGACCAAGAGCTTGCCATCCTGCAGGAAGGCATTACCCGGCCGAAGGTTGATCGCGTTGACTTTCATGATTTCACTTCCTTTGTCATGGGGCGCACTGCCGCGCCCCGAATCGCGCGCTTGTCTATCACCAGCGAGCGGACTGAGCAACCGCAGAGACGTGTTGTGGCAATCCCTGACAGTAAGAGGAGCCCTGGTATGACACAGCCCTGGTGGTCACCCTCATCCTTGGGCGCGAGGCGGGGCAATCTGGCGCTGAGGGCACGGGCAAAATCTGCCGTGTCTGACTGGTTCTATACAGCGGGATTCACCGAGGTGGAAACGCCAGCCCTGCAGATATCACCAGGGTTGGAGGC
>JARGPE010000319.1:1335-2673 GCA_029212835.1 Alphaproteobacteria bacterium
CCCGCAGGTCACAATGGTCATCAGGAAGAGGGGCGTCCTTACTATCTGCATACCAGTCCGGAATTTGCGATGAAGAAGCTGTTGGCTGGCGGCATGGAAAAGATCTGGCAGCTTTGTCCCGTCTATCGGAATGCTGAAGGGTCGCCAACGCACAGCCCGGAATTCAAGATGCTGGAATGGTATCGGTCAGGCGCTGGGTATGAGGATTTGATGTCAGATGCACAGACACTGATTGGCGCGCTGGCATCCGCCTGTCAAGCGCCTCTATTGCGTCGGGGGGATCGGCACAGTGACCCATATGGCGATTTTCTAAGGCTGACTGTCGCTGACGCCTTTGCAGATTTTTGCGGTCATGATCTGAGCGCGACCATATCAGAAAACCCGTTATCGCCACCCGTCGCCCCCTTGATCGAAACCGCCAAACGATTGGGGATTCGGGTAGCGCAGGATGACAGTTTTGATGATGTCTTTTTCCGTTTGATGGATGCCAAGATTGAACCCTATCTGGGCGATGGTGTGCCATGCTTTCTGATCGATTATCCCGTCAGCATGGCGGCCCTGGCGCGCCCGAAACCCGACAATCCGATCTGGGCAGAGCGGGTGGAGCTATACGCCTGTGGTGTTGAATTGGCGAATGGCTTTGGCGAATTGACCGATGCCGATGAACAGCGCCGCCGGTTCCAAGCCGACATGGACCTGAAACAGCATCTCTATGGTCATCGCTATCCTATTGATGAAGATTTCTTGGCGGCTGTTGCGGCCATGTCCCCTGCGGCTGGCATGGCGCTTGGATTTGATCGGTTGGTCATGTTGCTCGCCGGTGTCGCCCGGTTGGAAGATGTGCTGTGGGCGCCGGTCAGACAGGGGGAAACGCCCTAAACCAACACCGCATCCTTGCCCTGCATGTCATTTCCTGCCACAAATTTTGCTGCAGTGCAGAACACTGTATGGGGGAAGTTTTGATATGAAGCAGCATTACGATCTGATCGTCGTCGGCAGTGGGCCTGCCGGGCGTCGGGCGGCCATTCAGGCGGCGAAGTTTGGAGCAAATGCGCTGGTGGTGGAAAAGGGGCGCCGGGTTGGGGGCGTGTCTGTTCATACTGGTACGATACCATCAAAGACCTTGCGTGAGACGGTTCTGAACCTGTCTGGCTGGCGAGAGCGGGGATTCTATGGTCGCGCCTATCGCGTGAAGGACGAAATCTCCGCTACGGATTTGCGCCATCGATTGCTCAAGACTTTGGATCATGAAGTTGAAGTGCTGGAGCATCAATTTGCCAGAAACAAGGTCGCGACCATACCTGGTCATGCCCAATTCATTGAGCCTCATAAAATTGA
>JARGPE010000089.1 GCA_029212835.1 Alphaproteobacteria bacterium
TGGCGCGCTGACCCCCTCCGACCAAAGCCGGAGTCGAGCTGGAATGGTGGGGGTCGCGAAACGGTCTGGCATGGGACAGGCCACTATCAATCATCAGGCCTGCAACCGAATGGATCATGGAAACTTCCAGGGCCTCCGTGGCTGACATGGGCGGCAGGATTCCGGGCAGGCGCGCGGCCAGCATGCTTTTCCCCGCCCCCGGCGGGCCCATCAGCAACAGATTGTGACCACCCGCCGCCGCGATTTCCAACGCCCGCTTTGCGGTTTCCTGACCCTTGATATCGGCCAGATCCGGCTGTTCCCCAGGCGGTGGGGCCAGTTTCGGCTGGGGCACCGCCATCATCTGGCTGCCATTCAAATGGTTGATCAGGGCGATCAAATCCGGCGCGGCGGCGATTTCCATGTCGCCCGCCCAGGCGGCTTCTCCCCCTTGCGCGGCGGGACAGATCAGCGCCTTGTCCATACCGATAGCGGCCATCGCGGCGGGTAAGACACCCGCGACCGGCACAATGCGCCCATCGAGACCCAATTCGCCCAACGCCAGATAGCCGTCCAGTGCATCACTGGGGATCGCCTCCATCGCGACCAACATGCCAAGCGCGATGGGCAAATCAAAATGACTGCCTTCCTTCTGAACATCAGCGGGGGACAGATTGACGGTGATCCGCTTGGGCGGCAGCGCCAGACCGATGGCCGCCAGAGCCCCACGCACCCGTTCCCGACTTTCCGCCACCGCCTTATCGGGCAAACCCACTACGGCAAAGCTGGGCAGGCCCGAGGTCAACTGAACCTGGACGTCAATGGGCATGGTATCAATGCCCTGAAACGCGACTGTTGTAACATGTGCAACCATGAAAGGTTTTATGCCGCAACCAGGAGGACCTGTCAGCGGGAATATTCAGTACAGAGACACTTTCCCGTTTTCTGGGAAACAAGCTTAAGGCAGCGTCACCCGTCGCAGGGTCAGGTTGATCCGCCCCGGTTTGTCCAACAGGGTGGACGTGCCCGGCATCAGGCGGTCAATGCCGTGGCGCGAGTCTCTGGCCTCTCCGGAAAGCAAGGCGACATCGCCGGACGATAAACGCAGGGAGCGGGTCGGGGACCCCTTTGCCGCCGCGCCAATGCGAAACAGGGCGGTATCGCCCAGCGAGATTGAGAGGACAGGGGCGTCGCGCGCCGCTTCGTCCTTGTCCTGATGCAAACCCATGCGCGCCTCTGGCGCATACCAATTGATCAGGCAGGCTTCCGGCGGCGCTGGATATCCACTCAAATCATCCCATATCTTCATAACAAGGTCTGGTATCGCCGGCCAAGGCAGCCCGGTGACGGGGTGATGTGCCTGATAACGATAGCCACCCTGCCGATCAGAAACCCAGCCCAAGGGCCCGGCATTGCTCATCCGCACGCTAAACGGCTTGCCAGAGCGGGGCAGGACGGGCGAGAAAAGTGGGGCCTGCGCCAGACAGGCACGGATATCCATCACGAGCCTGTGTTGGGTTTCGCGGTCAAGATAAGCCGGATGCAGTTTGAACCCATCGATCAAATTGCTACACTCGTATAGAACAAATGACTGAAAGCCTGTTTTCGAAGGACAAAATCAACCCAATGCTAAGCAAATTAAAAGACTTCTTTTCCGCTGACCCGAAAATCAATCATTCAAGCGCGCGTGAGCAACGAGAATTGCACATCGCCGCCGCCGCCATGCTGATCCAAGCGGCCATGACCGATGGTCATGTGGATGAAGTGGAGCGAACCCGTATTGGCGTTCTGATTGAACGTCATTTCGGTGTTCCCCGGGAAGAAGTCCACCAGATCCTGACCGAAAGCGAAGCAAAGGCCGAGGCCGCCGTTGATATTTATTCCTTCCTGCGGATCGTCAATGACCATTTTGACCATGCCGAGCGTATCGCCCTGATTGAGATGCTGTGGGATGTTGTCTATGCCGATGGAGAGTTGCACGACCATGAGGCCAATCTGATCCGGCGCATATCGGGTATGCTGGGCCTGACCGATATCGAAAGTGGCACTGCGCGCAAAAAAGTTCTGGCCGAAAGGCAGGCATCTGTTGAAGATCAAGATGCGATCCATCCTAAGGGTGAGGCCCAGTCCAGCTAAATTGAGTCCCGCCTGAATATATAGTGCATCCACAGCGACCTAAGCGCGCCTGTAAGGAACCGGATTAGATGCTACGCCGTTTGCGCCTGATCACCGGGTTGATCCTGTTCTTCTATGTCTCGCTTCACCTGCTGCCACTGATCCTGGGCAATCATTCCCTGGCGGTGATGGAATTCGTTCGCCCCGGTCTGCATGGTATCTGGGAAAGCTGGCCGGGGCTGGTCTTTCTCTATGGCGCTCTGTTGATCCATTTGGGATTGGGTTTCTATGCCGTCTATGCCCGCCGCCGGTGGAAGGGCATCCGCCTGGGGGAGGTTTTGCAACTGGCATCCGGCATCGCGGTGCCAGTCTTGTTGTGCCTGCATATTGTCAGCACCCGCATCGCGGCGATGAAATATGGCATCAATCCCAGCTATCCCTGGATCATGGCGATCTATTTGAAATATGACACCATGGCGGGCTGGCGACAGGCTGCGGCGCTGGTGGTCGCGTGGTTCCATGGCTGCCTGGGCCTGTATTATTGGCTGCGCCTGAAACCAATCTGGCAGAATTTAAGATTCAGCATGTTTGGCCTGGCGATTTTATGGCCCTCGCTGGCACTGACCGGATTTTATAAGGCCGGAACAGAGGCCGCCGCCCTGACCGACAACCCCGCTTGGGTGCAAATCATATTGCGCGAAGTCGGACCGCTGTCTGGTGCAGATAAGGCGATGCTGTATCATGTTCAGGACATGCTGTTGCTGGGCATCGCAGGCCTGCTGGTGTTGAGCCTGATGGCACGGTTGATCCGTCGTCAAGTTCAGAAACGGGGTGGTTTTGTCGTCGTGAACTATGATGACGGCCGCGACCATCGCTTTACCCAGGGAATGAGCATTTTGGAGGCCAGTCGCGACTGTAGCTATCCGCATGCCAGCGTTTGCGGCGGTCGGGGGCGATGTTCCACCTGTCGCATTCGCATTCGCCACGGGCAGGATCTGCTTCCCCCACCCAGCGAGGATGAGCTGAAAGTGCTGAAGCGAGTTCGTGCCGGACCGGATGTGCGTCTGGCCTGTCAGGCGATCCCGATGTGCGGTGAAATTCACATAACCCCCCTGCTGCCCCATACAGCAACAGTGTCACATGGCTATGCCCGATCCGATATGGCACAGGGCAAGGAACTGACCATCGCCGTCATGTTCTGTGATTTGCGCGGGTTTACTCGGGTCAGCGAAGACCGGCTGCCCTATGACACGGTTTTTCTGCTGAATCGATATTTCGATGCGATGGGTAAGGCGATTGAGGAAAGCGGCGGACATCTGGATAAGATCATCGGCGATGGGATTATGGCCCTGTTTGGGATTGAAACCACACCGGAAGAGGGCTGCCGCCAGGCCTTGCGGGCGGCGAAGCGCATGGCAGATCGCCTGACGACCTTGAATACCAGCCTAGAACAAGATCTGGACGAGCCCTTACGGATCGGCATTGGCATTCACGTCGGGACCGTCATTGTCGGGGAAATGGGCTATGGCCGCGCCACGCAATTGACCGCGATTGGCGATGCCGTCAACACCGCCAGCCGGCTGGAGGCCAAAACCAAAGATTATGGCGCCCAGCTGGTAGCGTCGAAAGCCGTGCTGAGGACAGCGGAGTTAGCACTGCCTAAAGAGTTCTATGAGGAGCACCAAGCCGAAATTCGCGGTCGAGTCCAACCTATTAAACTAATCGCCGTCCAGGATGCAGCGCTGCTGACGGTTTAATCGGAACAGTTCTCGGCAAAAACCTCTTTCGCCGCAAAAAGGCCGTTCAGGGCAGTAGGAAAGCCAGAATAGACCGCCATTTGCATGATCACTTCAATGATTTCTTCCTGGCTGAGACCCACATTCAGACCCGCCTGGATGTGCACTTTCAATTGCGGGAGGGAATGCCCCAATGCTGTTAGAGAGGCTATGGTGGCAATCTCGCGCTCTCTCAGTCCCAATCCAGGGCGTGAATATATATCGCCAAAAGGAAATTCGATTACATAACGGGCAAAGTCAGGGGCGATATCGGCAAGGGACTCGATAACCTTTTCACCGGCTTTTCCATCGATCTCTCCCAACGCTTGCACGCCACGGTCATAACGATGTGCCTGATCAATTTGATGCTGCATGATGTTTCATCTCCGATTTCGAAATGGTCTTGGCATAATTGGAAATTTTTCCATCCAGGACGGTCAAGCAGGCCTGAAGCTTGGCAATATGAGCGCGGACAGTGGTTCGATGCTGGACAAGAAGATCGTGACGGGACTGTCCCGACTCGTCTCCCTGCATCCGCATTTGTGCGTAAACAAGCATATCCTTAATTGGCATTCCTGTGGCTTTCAGGTGTCCTAGGAATTCAATCCAAGCAAGGGTCGTTTCATCATAATCCCGATGTCCAGACTGGTCGCGGGGCGCCATAGGAAGCAATCCAATCCGCTCGTAGTATCGAATTGTATGCGTGGTTAATCCTGATCGCTTTTCCAATGTTCCAATCTTCATAAGCTCTCACTTTCCTATCCAGACTGCTGACCCTAGAGGTTTGAGTGCACTCTAGGTCAAGAGATTAATTTTCACCTGATTTAGGATAAAAATTGGCACCGCTGATGCGCCAGATACGCAAATAGAATGAGGGCACGCCGAGGCGTACCCATCCATGATCAAAAAGAAAGATTTGGCGTGTTACTGCGCGCCAGCTTGAATAAGCACCTGTTCAACACCCGGTGTGCGGCTGTCGCGTGCCCAGTCCAGAGGGCTGCGACCGGTGTAATCGTGAATTGTTACATCCGCCCCATGATCAACCAAAAGCTGGACAAGGTCCAAAAACCCAGCCCGCGCCGCAGCCATAAGCGGTGTTAAGCCACGGCCATTTCGAATGTCGACCGACGCACCCTTATTCAAAAGATAGGCAACCATATCATAATCACCGTCTTCTGTGGCCCAGAATACGGCGGTATTACCAATTTTGTCTTGATGATCGATTGGTGTGTTTACCTGCAACAGATAGTCCAGGATTTCGTAATTGCCATTGCGCGCAGCAATCGTGATCCCGTTCTGACCATCGAAATCTGTCATAGCTGGGTTTTCACCGCGAATGACCAAGGCTTTGATTTTAGGTAAATTGCCCCGTTTCAAGGCGGTCAGCATCTCCGGATCGGCGCCGATGACAGTTTGAGCTTGGGCATTAGGATTGACAAAAGATGCCGTGAAGGACGCCACAGCGATCAATAGGGAAAGGGCAATCTGCTGAAGCTTCATCTGGTCTCTCTCCTGTCCTTCGGGTCCGAGCTTTATGTGGGGCCTGAGACCGAGGGTCTCAAGCCTCAAAACCAAAGACCCAAATCATCGATCCATTGTAGTGCGGCGGCAACGCTTTCTACCCGATTACTATCCGGTCTGGCAGGGCGTGCCAAGAGAGCGACCGGTATTTTAAGCGCGCGTGCGGCATCAATTTTCGCACGGGTCGCGGCCCCTCCCGCATTTCGGGTGGCAATAACATCAATGCCGCGCTCAATCAGCATGCTACGTTCACTGTCAAAATCAAACGGACCCCGTGCCAGAACAACGTCTATCGCCGGATGATCCGGCAGGCTGCCTGGGGGATCAATCGCCCGTAAAGTCAGGCGCATGCCCTTTGACTGGGAAAAGGCTGCCAGATTGGCTCCCCCCAGCGTGATCAATCCATGCCGACCCAGATTTGGCAATGCATCCGCAAGCGCCTCAACCGTTTGGAAAACATGCCAGTCATCGCCAGATTGCTGAGTCCAGGCCGGACGATCCAGGCGCAGGAAGGGAATTTGACGCTGGACCGTTGCCTCAGCCGCCGTCGTTCCCATCCGCGCGGCATAGGGGTGGGTGGCATCAATCACGGCGACGGGCGATTGCGCATCCAAATAAGCCAAGAAACCAGCCAAGCCACCAAAACCGCCCTGCCTCACAATTCCAGCAACTGGCACCGGGTCCTGGGTTCTGCCAGCCAGTGAGGTTATAATTTTATATTGACCCGAGGCATATCGTTCCGACAAGGCTTCCGCCAACCGGCGAGCCTCACCCGTGCCCCCTAAGATCAGAATGCGCGATTGGGTCATGTTGGGTGATCCGCATCGGCCTGGGCCAGAATTTCACCTTGGCGACCAACAACCAGAATATCAATGGGGGTCGCCCCCGCGCTAGCCAGGGCCACTTCTCTGGCCTGCCGGGCAACGGCCTGTGCGATGGGAATGGCAGCAGCATTGCACAGGGACAACGCCTCCGCCCCGGTATTGGCCCCCGCAATCTGTGCCTGCAGCCCTTTATCCGCCCCCAATGTCCCCGCCAGAACCGCCAGTCGATCCAGGTCCAGAACACTGCGGGAGGAATGCAGGTCCAGATTCCCCTGGGACAATTTTGCCAATTTGGCAAATCCCCCGGCAATGGTGACGCGAGGCAACGGATTTCGGCGCAGATATTTCAGCATCCCCCCGGCAAAATCCCCCATATCCAGCGTTGCCTCCAGCGGCAGGCCAAACAGTGTGCGGGCAACATCTTCTGAGGTTTTGCCCGTCGCCGCCGCGACATGGGGCATGTCATTGGCCCGCGCAACATCGATGCCGCGATGAATGGAATGAATCCAGGCACTGCAGGAATAGGGAATAACGATACCCGTTGTTCCCAGCACCGACAGCCCGCCAACAATTCCCAATCTGGGATTCCATGTCTTCTGGGCAATTTCTTCGCCGCCGGGAATGGATATTTCAACGACCACATCCAGCGCATCCTGCGGATCACTAAGCACGGCGCGCAGATTGGTTTCAATGATTTCGCGTGGCTTTGGATTGATCGCCGGCTGGCCTGGCGGAATCGGCAAGCCGGGCTTGGTTACCATGCCGACACCGGGTCCGGCGCGAAATTGCAGACCTGATCCCTGTGGCCCGAAATGGACTGCGGCCCGGATCGTGGCGCCATGGGTGACGTCAGGATCATCGCCCGCATCCTTTATCACCGCCGCCCAGGCTCGTTCGAAGTCCCGTCCGGCCTCAATCAGCTCAAAATCCGGGGTCTGTCCTTTTGGTAAAATAATGCCAATTGTTGAGGGCACGGACCCACCCCGCAACATGCCAAAAGCCGCGCGCGCAGCCGCCGCAGCACAGGCCCCCGTGGTCCAGCCGGAGCGCAATCGAATATCGTCGGGCTTGCGTGTCATAGCGCTTGGACTTTATAGGGTAGAAACTTGGTTTGTCATTTCCGTCCGGTATTCATGTCGCAGGAGGAATAGGCAATCCCCTGTATAGGACTTATGTTAGTGCAATGAAACGGGAACTGTTAGACGATTTACCGCAATTTGAGCCAGGCTGGGTCTGGCTGGTCGGGGCTGGGCCAGGCGATCCCGGCCTGCTGACCTTGCATGGCGTGAATGCACTGCGCCAGGCCGATGTGATTGTCTATGACGCGCTGGTGGATCAACGCATTCTGGATCATGCGCCTGAGACGGCGGAAATGGTCTATGCGGGCAAACGCGGGGGGCGGCCCAGCCCAACCCAGCGCTCCATCTCTCTGCGCCTGATTGAATTCGCGCGCCAGGGCAAACGGGTGTTGCGCCTGAAAGGTGGCGATCCCTTCGTGTTTGGCCGTGGCGGCGAGGAAGCCCTGGCCCTGACCGGAGCAGGCATTCCATTTCGTGTCGTCCCCGGCGTTACGGCTGGGATTGGGGGATTGGCCTATGCCGGCATCCCCGCTACTCATCGTGACACAAATTCATCGGTGACCTTCATCACCGGCCATTCCATGACGGGCGAAGTCCCAGATACGCTGAACTGGCCTGCTTTGGCCACAGGGGCCCCTGTCATCGTACTCTATATGGCTGTTAAGCACATGGGACGCATCGCTGAACGGCTGATCGAGGGGGGACGCGACCCCCTCGATGCAGTGGCCTTTGTCTCCAAGGCGGCGACCGATGACATGACCGTCACAGAATGTACCCTGCAAGAGGCCGGAGAAGTCGCCAAGGGCGTAGAGCCTCCGGCCGTCATTGCCATTGGCCCTGTCGTGCGTCTGCGCAGTGCCCTGGACTGGATGGGCCATATCAAGGATGGCCGTGTGCTGAATCCAGACCCATTGGGCCTGGGTCGGGAAGAGGCCGGTTGAGCCTGAACGCAATGACGCCCGGTCTCATCCTTGCAGCGCCAGCGTCTGGCAGTGGGAAGACGACCGTGTCGCTGGCCCTGATGCGGGCCTTTCATCGCCACGGGCTGCGCATCGCGCCCGCCAAGATTGGCCCAGACTATATTGATCCTGGATTCCATAGCGCAGCCTGCGGTCGAGACTCGTTGTCCCTGGATGCCTGGGCCATGCGACCGGAAACACGCGCCGATTTGCGTGAGTCCCTGAACAGAAACAGCGATTTGATCCTGGCGGAAGGAGTCATGGGCCTATTTGATGGGGCCGCCGATGGCACCGGATCGACCGCCGACATCGCGGCAGAAACCGGCTGGCCCGTCATTATGATCCTGGATGTTGCGGGACAATCTGCCTCCGCCATCGCCACACTTCGGGGATTTGCGACGCACCGACCCGATGTCCAGATTGCCGGTGTTTTGTTTAACCGGGTGGGTGGGGCGCGTCATCGCCAACTTTTAGCCCAGGCATTGGCAGAAAGTGATCTCGACATACCCAGTCTAGGATATTTGCCGCGCGAAGAGGGATTGGCGCTGAAATCCAGGCATCTGGGGCTTGTACAGGCGCAAGAACGACCAGATCTAGAGGCCGTGCTCAACCGCGCCGCCGATTGGGTGGAGGCCCATACAGATCTAGACTCCCTGCGTGCCCGGGCTCAAGCCGGACACGCCCTTCCCAAATCATCCGATTGGCGCAGCCTGCCGCCTCTGGGCAAGCGCATCGCCCTGGCCAGCGACACCGCTTTTGCCTTCAGCTATCCCCATCTGCTAACCGCATGGCAAGCTGATGGAGCAGAAATCCTGCCCTTCAGCCCCTTGGCGAATGAAGCGCCTGCCGCGAATGCCGATGCGATCTATCTGCCGGGTGGCTATCCAGAACTCTATGCCGGGCTATTGGCGGGCAACCAGCGGTTTCTGAGCGGGTTGCACGAAGCAGCACAGCGAGGCTGTACGATTTTCGGCGAATGCGGGGGCTACATGGTTCTGGGTGAAAGCCTGACCGATGCGGAAGGGGAGGTGCATCAGATGGCTGGTCTGCTGCCCCTGCGCACCAGTTTTGCGGACCGTCGACTGCATCTAGGCTATCGTCGGGCAACAGTTCTTTCCAATACTGCGCCCTGGGCTAAGGGAACACCGCTTGCCGGACACGAATTCCACTATGCAACGACTCTATTCGAGGGAGAGGCCGGGAAACTGTTCCAAGCGGAAGACGCATTGGGCGAAAAAGCCGCACCCGTTGGTTTGTCCATTGGAAAAGTGTGCGGTTCCTTCCTGCATCTGATAGATAGGGCATTATGACCTCATCAGAACGCCCTTTTTGGAAGACCAAATCGCTTGCGGATATGAACCGCATCGAATGGGAAAGCCTTTGCGATGGCTGTGGTCAATGCTGTCTGCATAAAATGCAGGACATGGACAATGATGATTACTACATCACTGACATTGCCTGCACCTTGTTGGATTGTAAGACGGCGCAATGCGGCGATTATGCCAATCGTTTCACCCATGTGCCCGATTGTGTGCAACTGACCCCGAAAAAAGTCTATGAAATCGATTGGCTGCCAGAAACCTGTGCCTATCGCCTGGTCGCAGAAGGGCAGGATCTCGCCTGGTGGCATCCACTTGTTTCAGGTTCCAGAGAAACCGTGCATGAGGCTGGAATCTCCGTAAAGGACGCAGCCGTTCCTGGCGACCCAACGCCCGAGGAAATGGCGGATCGCATTCAACACACAATGGCGGCACGGCACTGCCGCCCGCTGCCGAAAAATCGCTAGAGCATCATGCGCTCGCATGAGCTTACACAAGATGCTCTAGTGTCTTGTTTCTTCAGCAAAACCGTCGTTGTAAACGATTCCGTTTGCTTGGGATTTGCTCTAGGGTTCGTTAAGATAAGCTGGCGACAACTTCTGCCAGTCGCTCTCCAAATATCTTGCGGTCCTGTGCCGTTCCAACAGTGACCCGGATACAACGATCCATCGGGGCGACGCCCGGCATTCGCACAAAAACGCCCCGGGCGTCCAATTCCTTCAGTACGCTTCGAGCATAGGCACCATCACGGCCCATATCGATCGCCACGAAATTTGTGGCGGAGGGCAGAGCTTTCAAACCCAGCCCTTCGGCCAGGGCATAAAGCTCTTGGCGCCCCCGCGCGACCTCTTCGCAGACAGACTGAACGAAGGACAGATCCTGCAACGATGCCAAGGCCGCGACCTGCGCCAGGCGATTAATTTCAAAATGGTTGCGCACCTTGTTCAGGCCGGTAATCAAGTCCTTATGGGCAATTGTGTATCCGATACGTAAACCGGCCATACCATGTGCCTTGGAAAAAGTCCGCATCCTCAGCAGCTTTGGATTGCTGGCGTCTATCGCCGGTGCCGTCCCATCAGGGGCAAAATCGATATAGGCTTCATCCAGGATCAAAACACAGCCATCTGGGATTCGATCGATCAGATTTTGAATTGTCTCTGCGTCGTACCAGGTCCCCATTGGATTATCTGGATTGGCAAAATACGCCAAGGGCGCGCCCGTTTCCTGGATTTTTGCCAGCAACGCCTCTGGATCTTCAGCATCATTGCGGTAGGGGATGGTCATTAAGTCCGCTCCAAATCCCGCCACATGATAATTAAAGGTTGGATACGCGCCTGCTGAGGTCACAACCTGCGTTCCAGGTCTTGCCAACATACGTACTGTATTACCCAACAAGGCATCAATCCCAGCACCGATCAGAATCTCTTCAGGATCGACACCATGGTGATCGGCAAGAGCTTCCCGTAATGGCCAGCTGACTGAATCACCATACCATGCGCTGCGCGGAGCTTCCTCAATGACAGCGGCCAAAGCCTTGGGCGACATTCCAAAGGCGCTCTCATTGGCACCAATTCGGGCATCAAAGGGCGTACCACGCATCCGCTCCAGCGTTTCCGGGCCGACGAAAGGAACGGCGGCGGGCAAACTGTCAACTAAGGGGGTGAACGGAATTGGCTTTTGAGACATCGGATTAAGGTCCTCACGCAACACTGGATCAACCAGTGTCTTCTGTCAGAAATGACAGGAAATTGGAAGGCTGATGGATTTTTAAGCGGTTTTTGCCATACCTCAATACCCGCATATCGACAAATGTAGTTAGAAAATTAGTCGAACCCCCTAGATATGGGGTATAAAATGGGTTTCACACCCATAAATGAAGATTCTGGCAAATTACTAGGTATCACACCTAATTATTGAGTCAGGAAACCTAGGATACTCCCTCTTTTCCACAATGACATAATGCAGAAAAGAGGGAATTTTTGCTAATCAGCCTGTTAAACGACGAAAATCGTCGATCCGGTCGTCTTGCGACCCTCCAAATCCTTATGAGCTTGGACGGCATCTGACAATGCATAGCGCTGATTGACTTCGATCTTCAGCCCCTTGCCAACAGCGTCGAACAGGGCGGTTGCCGATTCAACCAAGTCTTCGCGGCTGGCAGTGTAGGTCATCAAGGTCGGGCGGGTCATATACAGCGATCCTTTTGCCGACAAAGTTCCCAGATTGAAGTTCTCAATCGGCCCTGATGCTGCCCCGAAGGAGACGAACAAGCCGCGGGGTTTCAAAGAATCCAGAGAACCATCGACTGTCGATTTACCAACGCCGTCATAGACCACGGGAACGCCCGCGCCATCGGTGATCTCGCGCACCTTTTTGGCCACATCTTCCTTATTGTAATAGATGATATGGTCACAGCCATGGGCCTTGGCCTGTTCTGCCTTTTCCTCGGACCCAACCGTGCCAATCACAGTGGCCCCAATTTGCTTCAGCCATTGGCAGGCAATCAAACCGACACCGCCAGCAGCCGCCTGGAACAGAACCGTATCACCCTTTTGTACGGGATAGGTTCGGCGAACGAGATATTCCACCGTCATACCCTGCAACATCATACCCGCCGCCATCTCATTGCTGATGCTGTCGGGTAGTTTGATCAGGCGATGCCAGGGGATCAGGCGCTCACTGGCATAGGCCCCAATGGGGGGAGCGGCATAGGCCACACGATCGCCAGGTTTAAACGCATCAACGCCTTCGCCTACGGCATCAACAATGCCCGCAGCCTCCAGACCGATGGTGAACGGGGTAGGCATCGGATAAGCGCCGGTGCGGTGGTAGGTATCGATATAGTTAAGACCGACAAAATCCTGTTTCAGGCGAACCTCACCTGCACCGGGTGCGCCGACAGTGACATCTTCATAAACCATCGCCTCTGGCCCACCGACATGATGAACCCGTACTGCTTTTGCCATGCTGGAAACTCCCTATCTTTCGTTGATTTTCATCATCAACCTAGTGTGCCGAATGAACTGCGCCAACCGCTGATGTGATTAATGGTTATAATAGTTGCTGGAAAACGGCGGCCCTAAAACCCACAGAACAAGAATCCAGATAACAGGATTTTATTTATACAACGAGGCTCTGCAAATGCGCCTTAAGTGATTCCGACGTAATCAGCGGCAGGGAACAAACCGGCCCGACACAGATATAGGCGGCTGGCTTGCCCTCAACCAAACTCTTCCCATAGGCAGGATGATGTGAAGGCAGTACCGCATCCGGCGAAATCACGCTTATCAATCTTTCTGCTAACGGAATCTGGCGGGCCGTATCAATCAATGTCTGTAGATTTGGATCCCCGTGTGTTCCCACCAGAATAATCTGAACACCAGATTGCAGCAGCATGGCGCCGTCAATCAAGGTCGAATAAGGGAAGAAATTACGCTCGACCTCTCCCGAAAATGTCGTGATGATTTCTTCGGCCCGGTGAGCATAGAGCTCTTTTCCCGTCAGCCAATACAGCTTCGTTAGCACCGAAACCAAAATCCCATTCCCCGAAGGCGTTGCATTGTCACCCGCAGATTTTGTCCGGGCAATCAGGGCCTCTGCGTCATCTGGCGTCAGGAAATAGGCCCCTTCGTTCGTGTCACGATAGTGTATGTCCAGAATTTCGGCCCATTTCTGGGCATGATGCAGATATCTCTCCTCACCAGTGACCTCTAACAGGACCAGGGCGGCACGCATCATGGCGGCATAATCATCCAATGTAGCGATATGTCTGGCACGTCCAGACCGGAAACTATGGCGCAATCTAGCGCCATCGGACATTGGTCCTGCGACAAAATCAAAGGCTCTTTGAGCTGCCTTGATCCAGTCAGGCTGATTGAAGACAGCACCCGCATTGGCAAAAGCGGCAATGGTCATGCCATTCCAATCGGTCAGGACCTTGTCGTCCTTCAGGGGCGGCACACGCTTTTCCCGCTCCGCAAATAGAATCGCCCGCAATGGTGCCAGTCGCGCCTCCTCTGCTTCCGTTACAGGTTGGGGAAGAGGAAGGCGGTTTAAGATAGTCTTTTTCTCCCAATTCCCCTCCGGCTGGACATCATAGACCTGTTTGAAGAATGCGGAGTCCGCACCGAGCAGAGAGTCGATCTCTGCTTCTTCCCAGACATAAAACTTTCCTTCCACACCTTCACTATCGGCGTCACGGGCCGCGGCAAAAGACCCTTCCTGTGTGGTCATATCGGTGCGCAACCATGTGATCGTTTCTTCTACGCGGCGCTTATACAAGGGATCGCCTGTCTCCAGCCAGTAAAGGCACAGCAGATCCAACAGTTGCGCATTGTCATAAAGCATCTTTTCAAAATGCGGGATCAGCCAAGCGCGATCGACTGTATATCGGGCAAAACCTCCGCCGAGATGGTCATAAATTCCCCCTTCGCACATCTTGCGCATCGTGAACAACACCGCGTCTTTGAAGGCTGTGCCATTAGGGCTCCGCTCACCCGCCGCCCATAGCTGTCGCAACAAAGAGGGCTGTGGGAATTTTGGTGCATCACCGATACCGCCATGCACTGTATCCATTGCCTCCAAAAGGCGCAGTGCGACTCCATCCGCTGTTTCCTGGTCAATCATCTCCCCTGACTTAGGACTGGCGAGCTTTGTTAAGCCCTCTTTCAGCGCCGCAACATTCTGCTCTATCCGATCAGGGGCGTCATGATATGTCTTAGAAATCGCAGTCAGGACCTCTGAGAATCCGGCACGACCCCACTTCTCGAATGGTGGAAAATAGGTGCCTCCCCAGAAGGGTTCTCCCTGAGGCGTCAGAAACATGGTCAGCGGCCAACCGCCTTGTTGTCCCAACATGCTTAAAGCTGATTGATAAATGGTATCGATATCGGGCCGTTCCTCACGATCAACCTTGATATTGATGAACAGCGCATTCATTTGTTCTGCAATTTGCTGGTTCTCAAAGCTTTCATGGGCCATGACATGACACCAATGACAGGCCGCATATCCGACAGACAGCAGGATTGGCTTATTCTGATCTTTCGCTTCTGCCAAAGCATCTGGTCCCCAAGCCCGCCAATGGACCGGATTGTCTTTGTGTTGCAGCAGATACGGACTTGTTTCTTGGTCTAACAAATTGGCGGACATTACGGTTCCTAACGGCTGTAATTCTATGGTGGAGGTAACCCATTGTGACTGAATGGCACGTTCTCTCAACTACATAGGGGGAGGGGACGCTATCGCCAAGGTAAAGTCTGACAGATTTGATCGAGTGCTGTATCATCGCCTGATCTTTGGGAGAAAATAGATGAAAATCACTGTCGATATTGATTGCACCCCGGATGAGGCCCGCAAATTTCTGGGTCTTCCTGATGTCGGTCCCATGCAGGAAGCACTGATAAAGCAGGTTCAAGAGCGCATGGAAGCAAACCTTAAGGCATTGGAACCCGAAGCCTTGTTCCAGACATGGCTGCCTGCTTCATTGCAGGGTATGGAGCAGTTACAAAAGATGTTCTGGTCCCAGATGGCGAACAGCTCTATGGGCAATAACACAAAAGACCCTGCGAAGAATGATAAGAGCTGAGACAGTATTGCTGTTCCCGCGGAACTAACATCCCTCAACAGGCACATTCTGAACGAACGGATTAAGCGCGTGCGTGTGAGTTTTCTATGAGTGATACAATATTTGCATTGAGCAGCGGGCCCGCACCGGCCGGCATTGCCGTAATACGCCTGTCTGGTCCCAATGCCTTAAACGCTTTGCGCTCTTTATGTCTGGAGGCACCAGATCATAATATATGGACACCAGGGCCCCGACGCGCATATCGCCGGACACTCTATTTGCCTCAAACCGCATCGTCTCTTGAACGCGATGTTCTGGACGACGCGTTAGTCCTGTTCTTTCCCGGCCCCGCATCCTTTACGGGAGAGGATGTGGTGGAGCTACATTGCCACGGTGGATCTGCGACGATAACGGCGACCTTGGCGGCCCTTGGCGAGTATCCGGGCTGT
>JARGPE010000320.1 GCA_029212835.1 Alphaproteobacteria bacterium
GAAGCAGAAAAAATTCGTCGGGCCTGCGCACAACTCTGGATTATGGGGCCAGGAGGAACATCCTTTGGAACACCCATGAAACCCAGACCTGTCTATGGTGTCTGGTCTACGCTGATCCCCAGGTCTTATATTTCTCAGACCGTTGATATTCTGGAGGCATGAGCATGACACTACTTCGGGACATTGCTTATGTTCGGTCTGGCGACAAAGGGGATGTCGTCTCCGTCGGAGTGATCGCCAAACACCCAGAAGATTATCCCGCCTTATTGCGCAGCCTGACTGGGCCTGTGGTGAAAGATCTGTTCGGGGAATGGATTACCGGCGCTGTGGAAATTTATCCAATGGATAATATCGAAGCAGTGGTTGTCATCATGCGCGGTGCCTTGGGCGGCGGGGCCACCCGCACGCTACGGCTTGACCAAACAGGTAAGGCAATGGGCAATGGCTTGCTGCGTCTACCCGTCATCGCGGAATAACCCGCATGGCACTTGAAGCGGATACATTTAGGCAGATCACAGAAACCATCGACCGTTTTGTTCGGGACCGTTTGATCCCTGCAGAAGCACAGGTTGATGAACAGAATGCTATTCCGACGGATATCGTATCAGACATGCGTCATCTGGGCCTCTTCGGCCTCTCCATTCCAGAGGAATATGGGGGGCTTGGCCTGACCATGGCTGAAGAGGTGGAGCTTGCCTTTCGATTGGGGCGTGCATCACCGGCTTTTCGATCTTTGATCGGGACAAATAACGGCATTGGGTCCCAGGGAATACTTTTGGATGGCACAGACCAACAGAAACAGACTTGGTTGCCACGCCTTGCGTCAGGAGAAATTATTGGCTCCTTTGCTCTGACAGAACCCGATTCCGGATCTGATGCGGCCTCAATCAGCCTTTCAGCAGAACCGGATGGCGCCGATTTTATTCTGAATGGCACAAAGCGATATATCACCAATGCGCCCATCGCCGGCTTGTTCACAGTAATGGCCAGAACCGACCGGACAATCGAAGGCGCAAAAGGTATCTCGGCTTTTCTAGTGGAAGCAAACACACCTGGACTGAGTGTCGGACCTCCGGATCGAAAAATGGGACAGCGCGGTGCAAAGACAGCTGATGTTGTTTTTCAAAACTGCCGCGTTCCAGCCAGCGCCATTATCGGTGGCGTTGCCGGACGGGGCTTCACGACCGCAATGAAGGTCCTTGACCGGGGGCGATTGCATATCTCTGCCGTCTGCGTCGGTGCTGCGGAACGCCTCCTGGACGATGCATTAGCCTTTGCAATGACACGCCGTCAATTTAACGCGCCAATTGCAGAATTTCAGCTAATCCAAGCAATGTTGGCAGACAGCCGCACAGAACTCTATGCCGCCAAATGCATGGTTAATGACGCGGCCCATCGGCGAGATTCCGGTGAAATCGTCTCCTTGGAGGCAAGTTGCTGCAAACTTTATTGTTCAGAAATGGTGGGCCGGATTGCTGACCGAGCTGTACAAATTCACGGTGGCGCAGGATATATGGCCGAATACCCTGTGGAGCGATTTTATAGGGATGTCCGTCTTTTCCGCCTCTATGAAGGGACGTCGCAGATCCAACAACTTGTCATCGCCCGCAACATGATAAAACAATACCAAAATCAAAACTAAGTTCTACCTACACTGACATATCAATTGTGATCTATCTCCTAAAAATTTACCCCATTATAGTATGGAAAAGTTAGTTATAGAGCGGCAGGAAAAGCGCGCCTAACGGGCACTATCTGAACCTTCCTGTTAGCACTCAAAAGCTGGTGGGGATCACGTTTCTATATCCCAAGATGTTCTGCAAATGTCGATCCATTGTAAGCTTCATGAAATAAGCCCGCTTCCATAAGGCGTGGCACCAGTCTCAAGGGTCAAGTGCACAGAGGTCACCGAGCCACCGGGCACCAGAACGAAACCGTCAATTGCGCCCGCTTCCGTCCAATCCTAAACCGCCTGAACCGCATCGTAGACCGTATCGATTTTTGGGTCATATGCACGCTGCTCATCCTCATCGCATTTGGGATAACTTCCTTTGCTAGATCCATTACAATTCCATCTGGAGCATTGGGTCCCTGGCCAGCGAATGAGGGGGGAGACAATTCTAATTCGGAGTAGCGTAACGAAAGCGCCTCTGCCATTTCTTCTGAATCTAGGGTTGAATTGTCATTTTCCACTTCCTAATTCGTCCCCCACCAAGTTAATAATCCTCCCAGACAAATCATAATTTCGAATTGTAAGTTAACTATTCACGAGATATTAACTAACAATGTATTTTTCCTCACGATTTTAGTTTATAATTTAACAATACTGCATAAAATTGCGCAAACGTTTACCAAGTTCTAGATATAAATTACCTTGTTTAGATTGAGCCATAGTCATTCGTGTCTTTGCATTTATTGACATTCGTTCAGCATGAAGCTAATCGCGTGAAGGAGCCAATGATTGGTTCAACTTCAATGTCCGCTTTTGGCTATAAACGGTCTATTCTACGCCACATACAAATGTACGGAAGACGATCCAAAGCGGAGCATACTTGTGCCCCCGCTTGCGTACCTATTGCTTACCGGCATTGAGTTTGGTGCTGTGGTGTAGA
>JARGPE010000090.1:0-3853 GCA_029212835.1 Alphaproteobacteria bacterium
GCCTGGCTGCAGGAGCCGTCGTCGCAAAGCCCGTCCTTGCTGGCGGTGCGCGAAATGGTGATGCGCCAAGGGCCGGGACGTCGATTTGCCTGGGTGATGGTGGTCGGACACTTTCTGGGGGTGGCGTTTAATCTGGCGGGGCTGTCATTGCTGACGCCCATGGTCGCAAAAGGGGCGGCGGTGCGGCTACAGAAGCGATTAAGCCGTGCGATGATTCAGGGCTTTGCTGCCGGGACATGCTGGTCCCCCCTCTATGTCGGGACTGCGGTCATCATTGCATCTGTCCCCGGCGTCAACTGGCTGCAGGTTGGACCTACAGGTTTTGCGATTGCCATGGCCATGCTGGTGTGGAGCTGGATCGTTGATCGCCTGTTTTCCCGACCGAAACAGCCACAGTTGGGCCCGACACCCATTGTGCTTGATCCACCAAGCCATCCAATGACCGCATTAGTCTGGCTGAAATTGCTCTTAATCCTGGTCACATTGTTTGGCTGCATCATTGGCCTCGTTGAAGGGTTGGGCTGGTCCATTCCAATCGCATTGGCCGTGACGGCCCCACTCTATGCGATGGTCTGGGCTTATTTCATAAGGCGCAGTGGCACTGGCTCTGGCCTTACAGGCACGGCGCGTCATGTTTTTGCCGGGTTACCGGGATTGCGCGGCGAAACGATCCTGTTTACCGGGGCAAATCTGTTGGGTGTCGGCGTTGCAGCCCTGATCCCGGATGGGTCGGCAGGAACTGTTTTGTCAGATTGGGGTATTCCATCCGAGGTTATTTTGCTGGCAATAATGGTTGGATACACCACCGCCAGTGCAGTGGGCCTGCATCCGGTGGTGACTGTTGTATTAGTGACGACCATCCTGACCCCAACCGTCATTGGCGTCCCACCCGCCTTACTGGCGCTGTCACTGATGGTTATGTGGGGGCAGGGGACAAATGTTTCCCCATTTTCCGCGACCAACCTGTATATGGCCCGTGTGACCGGGGAAAGTGCCTGGGTTACCGCATGGCGCTGGAATTTGCCCTTTGTCGTATCGTCGACCTTGCTCCTAGCCGCGACGATGATCCTGTTACTGGATTTCGGCTGGGGCGTTTAAGGCGCATCACTACAAGATGGGCAGTGTTGGACTGGCGCGGCGAGTTAGGAATTCCGGCCCTGATTCGCGGATCACGATGTTTTCTTCATGCACCATGACCAGACCAGGGGCAAAGGTCATGCCCGGTTCCAGTGTCATAACCATATTGGGCTTTAATACGGTTTGGTCCTGAGGTGTATTCGATGGCCATTCAGTCAGTTGCATGCCCAATCCATGCCCCAGACGCCCAACATCATTGCCCAAGGCCCCGGCCTTCGTCATCACATCCTGCATCGCATGGTATAGATCGGCACATGTTGCTCCGACCTGAGCCGCAGCAACCCCAGCCTCTGTCGCGGCATAAACCGCCTCATAAGCCCGTTTGGCCTGATCACTGGCATGGCCAAAGGCGTAATTGCGGTCGAAGTCACAGAAATAGCCGTCAAAGATACAGCCTGTATCCAGAATCAAGACATCGCCTTTGGTGATTGGTCGCTCTGAGGGAGGAGAAATAATATCCCCATACCCCCCCTGGCCTGCACCACCGACCAGATAAGACACATCATCCACACCGTGTTCCAGGCATTTGATTTTAAAGCGCTGGAATACCTCTGTCTCACTCATACCGGGATGGATGAAATTGGGTAGGTCCTCGAATACATCGGAAACCAGGCTGCAAACATGGGCGATCTTAGTGATCTCCGCCTCTGATTTCACCATCCGTAAGTCGCGCAGAATGGCGCTGCAGTCGCGCGTGGCAAAGCCGGGCAGTAAGGTCATCATGCGGCGATAATCTGAAACAGGCATCCGCAAATGAGTCTCCGGCCCTTCAGAAATGCCTAATATACCCCCGGTGCCTATGGTTTCTTTCAGGGTTTCAACCAACAGGCTGATGCCCTCATCTTCGGGCTGGGGAGAGGACCATGTGCGGATATCCTCAATCCAGGTACGCCCCATACATGTGGCCCCAATCGCGGGAATCACGGCGATAGGCTTTCCGGTTGCGGGGATAATCATGAACCAGGGTCTGGTTGGGCTCTGCCAGAATTGGGTTAGATAGCCACTGAAATAGCGTAATTCTGCTTCCGTGGTCAGTAAAATTGCATCAATTCCGGCCTCTGACATGCGGGACTGCGCACGTTTCGTGCGGTCTGCAAATTCCTGCGGGGGGAAGCCTCGGACTGGGGCCTCAGCCATGCCAGGGCTCCATTAAGGAATCATCGTGGTCCGAGTGTTCTTTTATTATCGCGTCATAGATCGCTGGGTCTGTTGCACCTTCGCAGCCAAAGACAAGAACGACGCTGTCTGGACCCAAATCCAGTTGTTTCCGTAAATCCGCGCGACTGGCCATGCCAATTGCGCCCAACAGGCCAGGCACGGCTGATTCGCCAGCAACAATCTGCCCACCTCCTGCCTTGCCAGATGCCAGCAGGCGCATCGCTGGGCCAATACCATCTTCGCCGATGGTTATGAAATCACTCGCCCCTTTGGACAGGACATCCCAGGCCAATAGGGACACTTCGCCACAGGACAAGCCAGCCATGATCGTTTCTTCGGTGATTTCAACGGTCATGGGTTTGTTCTGCCGTGCACTTTCCAGAACGCAAGCCGCACGGGTTGGCTCCACAATAATTGTTCTGGGCTTTTGGTCGCCCAATTGCTGCCAGAACCGCGCGCAGATAGCCGCAGCAAGTCCCCCAACCCCGGCCTGCAGGAAGATATGCGTCGGCTTTTTGCCCCCCAATTGTTGCAGAACTTCGGTCGCCATGACGCTATAGCCGGCCATGACATGGCGGGGCAGGGTCATATAGCCCGGATATGAGGTGTCCGAGACGATGAACCAGCTATTGTACTTTGCTTCTGCGGCGCAAACTTTTAGCGACTCGTCATAGTCTCCACTGATGCGGATGACAGTCGCTCCCAGGGCTTCCATTGCCTGTTTGCGGCCCTCACTAACCCCCGCATGAATGTAAATCCGACAGGCACAGCCCACCATTTGCGCGCCCCAGGCGACGGATCGCCCATGATTGCCATCGGTGGCGGTGACAACGGTAAGGTGGGATAGCGCCTCTGCGTAGTGGCCGGATCGAATGTCAGACAGCAATGCCTTTGATCCTGTCTTCGCCTCAATCTGAGTGGCCGCCAGGCGTAAAACGGCATAGGCGCCCCCCAATGCCTTAAAGCTGCCTAGGCCAAGGCGTGTGCTTTCGTCTTTGTAATATAGGGCTCCCAGTGACAGGGATGCCGCTAAATCCTCAAGGCTGCGCAAAGGGCTGGGTTCATAGGCGGGCCATGATGATATTTCTGTATAGGCCGCTTTGGCCATCGCAGGCGACAACACTTCATTCAGGTCTTCTGGAAATGGTCCGGCTGCGGCTTCTCGTCCCACATGATCAACAACAATATGAGAGTTTTGCACAATACTGGCCCCGCCTAAATGTTTAATACGGTACCCTGATGCGCGCAGGTCCAACCTGTCAAGGAAAGCAGTATTGATTTGTTTGGGAAATATGGAGGCGCGGAGCGGAATCGAACCGCTGTAAACGGATTTGCAATCCGGTGTATAACCACTCTACCACCGCGCCTCAGCGACCTTGCCTCACAGCAAGATGCAATGTCTGAGCGGGTCTATAGCCGTCCCGGGATAGCCGGTCAATATCGACGGTGTGCAAACCGGTCACATCCTTTCAATTCATGCTCCTCGCGCCGTTGCCAATGCAGCGTTTGGCTTTTATAAGGAAGCACTACGCCGTTAGCACCATCAGGATCGGGGAAT
>JARGPE010000090.1:3863-9859 GCA_029212835.1 Alphaproteobacteria bacterium
TATGGATTTCGCCCTCGCGCGCCGGAATATGGTCGAGTCCCAATTGCGCACCAATAAGGTGACAGGGACCAAACTTCTGCAGGCGCTGCATCGAATCCCAAGGGAACGTTTTGTGCCGGTCGCAAAGCGCCATCTTTCCTATTTTGATGAGAGCATTGAGGTTGCAAAGAATCGCTGGCTGATGCCGCCGATGCCTTTGGCTCGCCTGATTCAAGAGTCACAACCCCAGGAAACCGATAATGTCATGGTGATCGGTGCTGGCATGGGATATTCCTCTGCACTGATGGGAGCGTTGACGCGCTCTGTTTTCGCGGTTGAAAATGATCCTGATCTGGTCGAAGAAATGGGGCGCGCCCTAACGGAATTGGCGCTCGATAATGTTGTCGCAGTTGAGGCTTCATTGGCTGAAGGATATCCGAAAGAAGGGCCTTATGACATTATTTTGATGACTGGCATGATTGAGTTTGCGCCGCAGACTCTGTTGGATCAGTTGAGCGATGGCGGTCGTTTGATGGCCGTTATTGGTGCACCAGGAGATATCGGACGAGCCACTTTGATCGGCAAAAAACATGGCATGACATCGGCGCGAGTGCTTTTCGACGCCACGATCAAGCCATTGCCTGGATTTGCGCGAACTCCTGCTTTTGTTTTTTGATCGACTCCGGTAGGTGATTAAATGGCAATTGAATTTTCTCGTTTGTTAGGGTGTTTTTTAACAATTAAGCCCTAAATAATGTCGCTAGAATGAGTTCCCGATATATGCGTGTCTTAGAGAGGCCAATGGGCATGACGATGATTTCCTTTAGACGTGTTTTAATGTCCGCAGTTGCTGTGTCTGTTATGACATTTGGAACGACCATCGTGCCTCAGGTGGCCTCCGCGCAATCTCTTCAGGACGCTCTGGCGCAAGCCTATCGGACAAATCCCACGCTTCAGGCGCGCCGTGCACAATTGCGGGCGACCGATGAAAGTGTTCCTCAGGCGAAGGCCGGTTGGCGCCCGACAGTACAATTGATTGGCGACATCAATGGGCTGCGTTCTGAAACGTCATCCCGCATTACTTCAACAAAATCAACACGCTTCACCTCTGGCATTGAATTGCAGGTCAAACAGAATGTGTATAACGGCGGTGGTACTCAGGCTGCTGTTGAAGGGGCAAAGGCAGATGTGTTGGCGCAACGCGCTGATTTGGTGGCGGTGGAGCAATCCATTCTTTTGCAGGGCGTCACCGCCTATATGGATGTGCTTAGGGATGAGGCAGTCGTCGATTTGAACAGTCAGAACGTGACGCGCTTGGAACGTCAGTTGGAGGCAACACGTGATCGCTATGATGCGGGCGTCGCCACCTTGACAGATTCGGCTCAGGCTGAATCACGCTTGGCCCGGTCTCGGTCGGATCTGGCTGCGGCACGCGGGGATTTGGAAGTCAGCCGGTCGATTTTTGAAGAATTGATCGGGGCACCCCCCACCGCTTTGTCTCGACCGACACTGGTTCCCGATCTGCCGGAAGGGCGCGATGCGGCGAAAACGATGGCTGTGTCAAATAACCCATCCGTTCTCACGGCTCTTTATAATCGTCGCGCGGCGTTACACAGCATTGATCAGGAATATGCTGATCTGTTGCCATCAGTCGACATTATTGGCGCGGCTGGCAAGGATTGGGACAAGTCTTCGGACGGATCACGGGCGACAACAGCTCAAATTACTGCCCAAGTGACAGTCCCGATTTATCAGCAAGGGTTTGCGACCAGCCAGGTCCGTCAGTCTAAAATGACCGCAGGTCAAACCTTGATGCAGATCGAAGTAGCCCGACGTGATGCCTCTGAACAGGCGATCAGTGCTTGGGAAACCTATCAATCTGTAGTGTCGACCATTGTGGCTATCCGTGAAGAAGTGCGGGCGGCCGAGATCGCGCTGGATGGTGTGCGGCAGGAAGAGTTGGTCGGGCAACGCACTTTGCTGGACGTGTTGGATGCTGAACAGGAACTCTTGGATGCTAAGGTCAGCCTGGAACGGGCGCAACGGGATGAAACCGTTGCCAGGTTCCAACTGGTCGCGGCCATCGGGTCCCTAACCGCACAGGATCTTGGCTTGGATGTTCCTGTCTATAATCCCAGCAGCCATTACGATGAAGTTAAGGATGCCTGGTGGGGCGTTGATGACGATGTAGAGCGCGTCCCAAGCGACTCTGAGACGATGTCAATTCAGCCTTAAGGCAGTCTCTGTCTCACCTTCCAAATCCTATGTCATTGAAGACTTGCGGAATCCTCAGAGACTAAGGCACTCTGTAACAAATCGTGTCTCTGTATTTTTGGATGACGCAACGGGAATCAGCCTATGCTGACCCGAATATGGGTAGGTGTAGGATACGTTGATATGGTGACGGAACAATGAGCGATAACCAAGAACCTTCGATGGAAGAGATTCTCGCATCCATTCGGAAAATAATTTCCGAAGATGGTGACGAAGAACAGCCGAAGAAGGAAGAGCCGGAACCACAGCCCGAACCGGAACCACAACCCGAGCCGGAACCTGAGCCCGAACCGGAACCGGAACCTGAGCCCGAACCAGAGCCAGAGCCTCTTGAACTGGAAGATGAGTTTGAGGAAGAGCCGCTAGAGCTCGAGGATGAGGTTGAAGAAGAGGAAGAGCTGCCAGATCTGGAACTCGTCGATATGGAAGACGAGGAAGAAGAATATGTGCCGCCACCGCCTCCACCTGCGCCACCCGAACCTGAGCCGGAGCCTGAGCCCGAACCGGAAGAAGAATATGTGCCGCCCCCACCACCGCCGCGTAAGTCAACGCCACCGGCGATGAGTGACGATGACCGTATCGTTTCAGATGATACAGAAGATTACGGCATGCACCAATTTGCCTCCCTGGAACGTAAGATCCGGATGGGGCATGCGGGTGAAACGCTGGAAGACATCGTCAAGGGGCTGTTGAAGCCAATGCTGCGCGGCTGGCTGGATGAAAACCTGCCTGGCTTGGTCGAACGGCTTGTACAGGAAGAAATTCAACGCATGTCCCATCGTGCGCGTCGTCGCTGGGATGATGAAGAGTAAACAACGCCCCTAAGTTTATTGGAAAAGGCCCCGCTCAGGGGCCTTTTTCTTGAGAGTTTCTGCGCATCCGGTTTGACCTCTGGGGTGCAAGTCGTATAACCGACGCGGTTCAAATCTTTGAGAATGAAGGTGTGGTATGCTGGAGAAAACCTATCAGCCGGAACAGGCAGAAGCTGCCCATTATAAGAAATGGGAAGAGGGCGGATTCTTTAAAGGCGGGCGCAGACCTGACGCCGATCCGTTTACCATTGTCATTCCACCGCCCAATGTCACCGGCAGCCTGCATATGGGCCATGCCTTAAACAACACCATTCAGGATGTGCTGATCCGCTATCACCGCATGGCCGGGCGCGATGCCTTGTGGCAGCCGGGCATGGACCATGCCGGGATCGCGACCCAGATGGTCGTGGAACGCCAACTAGCCGCCAAAGGAGAGCCAGCCCGCCGCGATTTGGGCCGGGAGGCCTTTGTTCAGCGTGTTTGGGACTGGAAAGCGGAAAGCGGCGGCACCATCAAGGGGCAATTGAAGCGTCTGGGCGCATCCTGCGACTGGAGCCGCGAACGCTTCACGATGGATGAAGGCCTGAGCAAGGCCGTGCTGAAGGTTTTTGTCGACCTGCACAAGGAAGGCCTGATCTATCGCGATAAGCGTTTGGTGAACTGGGACCCGGCGCTGGAAACCGCGATTTCCGACCTGGAAGTGCAGCAGGTCGAAACCAAGGGCAAGATGTGGTTCTTCCGTTATCCTGTTGAGGGAGAAGAGGGCGTCACCCTGACCGTTGGAACGACACGGCCGGAAACCATGCTGGGCGATACCGGTGTTGCGGTGCATCCCGATGACGAGCGCTATCAGCATCTGATCGGGAAATTCTGCATCCTGCCGCTGGTTGGGCGTCGCATCCCGATTGTTGCAGATACCTATGCCGATCCCGAACAGGGATCAGGCGCGGTGAAGATTACACCCGCTCATGATTTCAATGACTTCGAGGTCGGTCGTCGCACAGGGCTTGAGGTCATTAACATCATGACGCCTCAGGCTAACATGAATGATGACGTGCCAGAAGCCTATCGTGGGTTGGACCGGTTTGAGTGCCGCAAGCAGGTGATTGCCGATATCGACGCGCTGGGCCTGTTGGAGAAGATCGAAGAGATCGACCATACCGTGCCCTATGGGGATCGGGGTGGTGTGCCGATTGAGCCCTTCCTGACCGATCAGTGGTATGTCGATGCCAAGACCTTGGCCAAACCCGCCATTGAATCGGTGGAGCAAGGCCGCACGAAATTTGTGCCGGAGAATCGGACCAAAACCTATTACGAATGGATGCGCAATATCCAGCCTTGGTGCGTCTCGCGCCAATTGTGGTGGGGCCACCAGATCCCCGCCTGGTATGGGCCGGATGGCGAAATCTTCGTTGAATTATCCGAAGAAGAGGCCCAGGCCGCTGCGGATGCCCATTATGGCAAGCCAACCGCGCTGAAGCGGGACGAGGACGTCCTGGACACCTGGTTCTCCTCCGCGCTGTGGACGTTCTCGACGCTTGGATGGCCGGACAAGACACCGGAACTGGACCGCTTTCACCCGACAGATGTGCTGGTGACCGGGTTTGATATCATCTTCTTCTGGGTTGCCCGGATGATGATGATGACGCTGCATTTCATGAAGACAGAGCCGTTCCATACGGTCTATGTCCATGCCTTAGTGCGTGATGAGCATGGCCAGAAGATGTCCAAGTCCAAGGGCAATGTTATCGATCCGCTGCAATTGATTGATGAATATGGCGCGGACTCCCTGCGGTTCACCCTGATCGCTTTGGCTGCTGCTGGTCGCGATATCAAACTCAGCCCTGCACGGGTTGAGGGCTATCGCAATTTCATGACGAAATTATGGAATGCAGCCCGGTTCTGTGAAATGAACCAATGTGTTCTAGATGAAAGCTATGATCCTGCTTTAGCTAAAGAAACGGTCAATCGTTGGATTCTGGGTGAATTGGGCCGGACCCGTGACGCCGTTACGACAGCGCTTGAAACCTATCGCTTTAACGAGGCGGCGGGTGCCCTGTATCAGTTCGTTTGGGGCACCTTCTGTGATTGGTATCTGGAATTCGCCAAGCCCTTGTTTGCGGGCGAAGATGCAGTTGCAAAGGCAGAAACCCGCGCGACGGCCGCCTTCGTGTTGGAACGGATTTTGCGCCTGATGCATCCGATCTCTCCCTTCATTACCGCGGAACTATGGGATCATGTGAAGGGTGAGGGGGCAGAACCCTTGATCGAAGCCGCTTGGCCCGCTGCTCCGCCTGTCGATGCGGCGGTTGAGACGGAAATGGGATGGGTCGTACGCCTGATTACGGAAATCCGCTCTACCCGCTCTGAAATGAATGTACCGCCCGGTACCAAGGTTCCTTTGGCAATTCAGGGCATGCGGGGCGAGGCTAAAGCCTGGTTGGCCAAGCATGATAGCTTGATCGCTGGATTGGCGCGGGTTGCCTCTGTTGAGCATGTCACGGATATCCCGGAAGGGGCGATCCAATTGGTCGTTGATGAGGCCACGATTGCCATTCCTTTGGCAGGCGTTATCGATCTAGACGCCGAACGTCAGCGTTTGGAAAAAGCCATCGCTAAAGCTGACGGGGAAATCGCCAAACTGGCCGGGAAGCTGAGCAACGAGAAATTCGTCGCCAACGCCCCCGAAGCCGTGGTGGCTGAAAACCGCGCCCGCCTGGCCGATGAAGAGGCGCAGCGCGATAAGCTGAAAGAGGCTTTGGATCGGATAGCGGCGGCTGGCTAAGGCAACCAGCGAAGCACCGGTTCTGCGGACCAGATGCGAGAGCTTTGGGTATGGATGACAAAATCAATACCAACTCCGTATTTTGGCGCAGCCTGCACATGCCGGGCAGTGACGCTTGCCGACTGTATCGCCATGATTCCGATTGG
>JARGPE010000090.1:9869-15457 GCA_029212835.1 Alphaproteobacteria bacterium
AATCGAGGGGGCTGCGGTTTTTCAGGAGCATCGGGCTGCAACAAAACTGTGCTATCATGTCACCTGCACTGCTGCCTGGGAAACAAAGGCGGCTGAGGTCTCTGGTTGGGGAGATCAAGGAGAGATTACTCTAAAACTAGAGCGAGACCTATCGGGCATTTGGGTGTGGAATGGACAACAAGTCCCTGAATTCAAAGGATTGATTGATGTTGATTTGGGATTCACACCCGCTACGAATACGATTGCAATCCGTCGGCTTAATTTAGCGGAAGGCCAGAGCGTGGAAACGATAGCCGCATGGGTTGATACGGATGATTGGTCGTTAAAGCCGTTGCTGCAAGAGTATCACCGTCTGTCAAAAAACCATTATCTGTATCGGTCCCCAAACCACAATTATGAAGCGGTTCTGACCGTAAATGACGCCGGTCTTGTGCTTGAGTATCCGGACCTTTGGACAACCAAAGTCGAGGTGACTTAGCGATTTCAATTTTTTGTAGAAAGGCTGCGCCATGCCGCAAACGCTTCTTGTAACTGGTGGGGGTGGCTTTGTTCTCAGCCATCTGGTGCGGCAATGGCTGGAGCGGGCAACTGACAATCGGGCGATTGTTGTGGATGTAGCCCCCCTGGATGCTATGGCGCGACGATGGTTCTGGGGATTGGAAAATCGCCTGACCTTTGTGCAGGGGTCGGTCAGTGACCCGGCGCTTTGGGCGAAACTGCCTCAAGAGAAGATCACCCATATTGTTCATGCTGCGGCGGTGACCTCTATTAATCGCTTGTTCGAAGAGGACCCGGCGGGTGGGGTGCCTGCGTTGGAAACCAATATGATGGGACCTGCGCGTGCTTTGGCCTTTGCCACAGAATGTTCCAAGCTTGTGCGAATGGTTCATGTCTCCACCGGATCGGTTTATGGCAAGACAGGGCCCGACCCGGACGAGACCTACCCATTGCCCGAAGATGGCTACATTGATCCTGACGGCTTTTATGGCATCACGAAGTTCACTGGCGAACAGTTGGCAGCGCAATGGGCGCGGCAATTTGGCCTGCCCGTCGTCGCGATCCGCCTGTCCAGCGTCTATGGACCTATGGACCGGGAAACCCTGCACCGGGCCGTCAACCTGCCGCCGGCTGTCTTGATGCGCCTTGCCCTGGCTGGCAAACATGCGCGCATATCCAATGCAGGTGGGGCCGGGGATTACATCCATGCAGGTGATGTGGCGCGGGCGATCTTGGCCCTGTTTGACACCTCACATGTGTCACATCTTGTCTATAACGTCGCCTATGGTCAGCGATTGACCATGGGGCAGTTGGTTGAGGCGGTGGCTGAGGTCGTACCGGGATTCGGGGCGGATATTGTGCCGGTGGATAGAGCCGACATTGTCGTGGATCCTAACAAGACCGGCGGACGCTGGAATGCCTATGACATTTCACGACTCACTGCTGATACCGGCTGGAAGCCAGTCCCTTTAAAGACGGCATTATGCGACTATCGCGATTGGTTGCGTGCACAGTGATAGGCTAAAAGTGTCTTAAAGGGGACGCAATATGACAGAATGGCGAAAAATGGGTCCCTTTTGACGTAAACCGACGATCCGTTTGCAGGGATTCAACTATCCTGGTTTGACAGAGAGCAAAGCGCCGTCTGTAATGTGATCACAAAGGGAAAAGCACTTTGATTTGCGGTGTTCCTGAGTGACCTTTTCGAGTTCTACGGAGGGAGTATCAAATGATGAATAGGGTGATTAAAGGGTTAATTGGTGCAGCAGCATTGGGTGCCGTTGCACTGTCTGCCTCGCTGGCACAAGCCGATGCACTGGATGATATCAAGGCCGCTGGCGTCATTAAAGTTGGCGTGAAGGCGGACTATAAGCCTTACGGTTTCCTGGATCCGTCGGGGGCGATCATCGGTCTGGAACCGGATTTGGCACAAGACGTTGCCGATCGCCTGGGCGTGAAGGTTGAATTCGTGCCGGTGGTTAGCTCCAACCGCATGCAGTTCCTGGAACAGGGTAAAATTGATCTGATGATCGCGACCATGACCGATCGTCCTGATCGCCGGGAAGTCGTGCTGATCCCTGATCCAAACTATTATTCTTCTGGCACCAACGTTCTGGCTCTGAAGAAATTCGGCTTGAAATCTTGGGAAGACCTGCGCGGCAAGCCTGTTTGCGGTATCCAGGGCGCCTTCTATAACAAGAAGACCGGTGAAGAATACGGTGCGGATATCGTAGCCTTTAAAGGCACGGCAGAAGCCTATGCCGCCCTTAAGCAGGGCAGCTGCGTGGCATTCGTTTATGACGATTCCGCCATCGTTGCGAAAACCAAAGAGCCGGAATTCGCTGACTATGAAATGCCTCTGCCGACGATTGATGACGCCCCTTGGGGTTTGGCAGTTCAGCTCGGTCAGACAGCATTTGCTGATTTCATGAGTAAAACCATCATTGATTGGCACAAGACCGGGAAAATCCTGGAACTTGAAACCAAGTGGGGTGTTCCTAACACACCCTTCGCGAAGGCAATGCACGATAAGTATAAGTAAGCGTTAAGGTGACAGGGGCGGGAAGTGCCAAAGGCATTTTCCGCCCTTTTTGCCATTTACGGCAGGGTGATGGGGTGACGCATGGATGACTTGTATGAGTGGTTTCGTGATTTTTATCACACTACAGGGATAAATCTTCCCTTTATTTACGACAGTTATGACCGGGACCGGATGATTGATGGCTTCCTGACGACGGTTGAACTGTCTGTTATTTGTCTCTTTCTCTCAGTCGTTATTGGCATTATTGGTGCGTGGTTACAGGGGTCTGCCTTCACCTGGACGCGACGTATTGTCAGTGGTTATATCCAGCTCTTCCGCAATACGCCCCCTCTGGTTCAGCTGTATTTCTTCTATTTTGCTATTGGCTCCGCGCTGCCGCGTGTAGAGACAGAATGGGGTGGTCAGGCCCCGATGTTGAGCAGTTTCGCTTGGGCGGTGATTTCCCTGTCCTTTTTTGCTGGTGCGTTCAATGTCGAGATTTTCCGCTCAGGCATTGAATCAGTTCCAAAATCAACCGTTGAGGCCGCTGAGTCACTGGGTTTTTCCAGATTACAGATATATTGGGACGTCACCCTGCCGCTTGCGCTTCGTGTGGTTCTGCCGTCGCTGAACAACAATCTGGTCAATCTGGTGAAGACGACGACCTTGGCCTATGCGATTGCCGTTCCGGAAATGCTCTACGTGTCGGCTCAGATCTGGTCCGATAATGTGAATGTTCCTGAAATGATGATTTTTCTGCTGATTGCTTACTTTGTTTTGGTGGGCATTTTGGTGTGGGGAATGAACCGTTGGGAACGGGCCCTTAAAATTCCAGGATTTGGCTCATGACCCAGCCCCCTTTATCACAACCGCCTTCGGGCAAGAAAACCGATATGGCGGTCATGTTGCCGTTTAAACAGAAGTCCTATGAACGGTTTCGGATTGAGCTAAAACCTTGGCACGGCGTATTGCTTGCCATGGTTTGCTTTTTCACGACGACCTATGGTTATGCGACCACGGGGCCAGAAGTTGATTCGATACTGACAGTCATGCTGCGATGGATACCGCTGCTGCTGAAAGGGTTTTTGTTCAACATCCTGATTTCCGTGCTGTCAATGGCTGTCGGAACGGCTGTTGGGACAATGCTGGGCCTGGCGCAGATATCACTGATTGGCCCCGTTCGACACAGTTCGTGGTTCGTGACGCAGTTTTTTCGGAACGCACCTTGGCTGGTTCTGTTGTTCTTTGCGATGTATTTATTGCCATTTGAATTTAATATTGGCGGCATCACCATCCCGTTTCCAGATTGGGTAAAGGCAATTATCGGCCTGTCGCTGCCTGTAATGGCAAATGTGTCGGAAGTTGTCCGAGGGGCAGTTCTGTCCCTGCCCAGTGGACAATGGGAGGCTGCGGAAAGCCTGGCTTATACCCGCCGTCAGACGCTGTGGCTGATCATTCTGCCACAATGTGTGAAGCGCATGCTTCCGCCCTGGATGAACCTGTATTCAATTCTGACTATGGCGACCGTCTTGGCTTTTATTGTTGGTGTGCCAGAGGTGATGACCCTGACGGGTCGTGCTCTTGCGGCCGAAGGGGAGCGGACCGATCTGTTGGCACCCTTCTATTCCTTCGTCCTGTTTTTGTTTTTCATATACTGCTATCCCATCGCGCGATGGACGGTATATCTGGAAAGCAAATTTGCCGTGAAAAATTAAGAGGTAATCTCATGAGCTGGTCCGATAAAGAGCCGATGATCTCTGTTCGCAATGTCCACAAATCCTTTGGTGATTTTGAGGTGTTGAAAGGGGTGTCCTTCGACGTGATGAAGGGCGAGGTGATCTGTATCATCGGACCCTCTGGCTCTGGAAAATCGACATTGATCCGCTGTATCAATGCGTTAAATGATATTAACGAGGGTTCAATCCTAGTCGAAGGTCAGGAAGTGAACGATCCCAAGCTGAACAAATTGGAATTGCGCAAAAAGGTCGGCATGGTCTTTCAGCAATACAATTTGTTCCCCCACAAGACCGCCCTTGAAAATGTCATGATGGCCCCGATCCGGGTCTTGAAAGAGGATAAGAAAGAGGTCGAGGCCAGGGCTCGTGCTTTGATCAAGAAGGTTCGTCTTGAGGGCAAGGAGAATGCCTATCCCGGTGAATTGTCCGGCGGTCAGCAACAACGCGTTGCCATTGCACGCTCTTTGGCGATGAAGCCAGATGTCATGCTGTTTGATGAAGTAACGGCAGCTCTGGACCCTGAAACCGTGGGGGAGGTTCTGATCACGATCAAGGAATTGGCGGAAGAAGGCATGACCTGCATTCTGGTAACCCATGAAATGGGCTTTGCCCGGGAAGTGGCCGATCAGGTCTATTTCACCGACAAGGGGCTGATTGTAGAACATGGCGCCCCTGAAACGTTCTTTGAAAATGCCAAAGACCCTCGGACCAAGCAGTTCCTTAGCCAGATACTTTAGGATATGCTTCTTCAAAAAAGGGAGAGGGTATTGGTGCTCTCTCAAAGTTATGGAGGAGCCAGGACATGAAGCTGGCAAGACGTGGTCTAGGGGCTGCACTGCTGCTCGGCGTAATATCGTTTCCGACGCTCGGCTTTGCTGAAGATTTTTCCGTGTCATTTGATGATCCAGCCTGGGATGGCAAGACAATCCCAGATGGACAGCAATGCAGCGAATATGGCGGCAATGGAGCGACTCCTAAATTACATGTCGCGGGTATCCCGAACGGGGCCAATGTTATTCTGATTGAGTTTAACGATGAGTCTTATGAGCCTCTCTCCAAAGATGGCGGCCATGGCATTGTCGGTTATGAAAGTCCGGTGGGAACCAAAGACGCGCATCTTGCCTCGAGTCCTGGCAATACGATTGATTTGTCAGAAGGCATGTGGATTGAGGAAGAGAATCGCGACGATATTGGCGTCGTCGGGTATCTTCCCCCCTGTTCCGGCGGCACCGGTAATCTGTATTCAATCAAGGTTTTGGCCGTGGACTATCAAAGTGAGGACTATAAGATTCTGGCAGAGGCGTATCTTGCGCTCGGGAAATATTAAGGAGGAC
>JARGPE010000091.1:0-667 GCA_029212835.1 Alphaproteobacteria bacterium
CCGTCTGCTTGATCAATAAGCTGGAAAATTTCCGTAACAGTCAGCCCTTCCGGAATGGTGATCAGATGTTCAACCACATGATGGGAGATCAGTGTCTCTGCCACTTCCGCCTGAGATAGGCCCGGCGAGAAACGATACTCCCCAGCTTTTAAATGAGTATGCTGGTTTAAGTACCGCAGCATGGCGACGAAAACCTTAGGATACTCAATCACATTCGCGCCCTGCAACTGGCGGGCGATGCCTTGCAGGCTAGTCCCGGGCTCAATCACAATGTCGACTTGTTTCTGTAGTGGACCAGGGGCGTGATAGGTTTCCTGTGCCCAGAATACCAATCCAATAGCAGCCCCGCCCATCAAAACACCAAGCGCAAGAAACAACACCAAGCTACGGCGTAAAACCCGACCCAATCCATTCGATTTTGCCGTGGATTCGGTCCCTGATGTCTCAGTCTGGGATTGGTCTTCAGACGGCTCTGACACGCAGTCTCCTATCGATCAAAGGCCTGACTTCAGGCCAACCTCTTTATCCGCGTTGCTGCATGGGCGCTTCCAACAGCTGCTATGATGGCACCAACGAAATATACCGCAAGGCCCAGCGAGGTCGAATTGGAATAATCCACCCGACCTTCCAAAACCTGCAGCCCAAAAACAATCAAAGGTGCAACCGC
>JARGPE010000091.1:677-6617 GCA_029212835.1 Alphaproteobacteria bacterium
GATGTCAGTGAAATTGCCTTCTGAACCGCGTAGATCGGAAATGCCAGAACCACCAAACCAATGCCAATCGCATAGAGGAGATCGGACACTGGAACCGCTGCCTTCGCGTCAATGCCAGTGGCATAGCCAATCGCGGTCAGCACCAGATAGATTGGAAACCGGAAACCAAATTGCGGGACAGGTTCCAACCCACGAAGGTCCAGGCGCTTGCTGTATAAAAGCATCATGGCGATCAAGACACCTGCAATGGCCGAAAATATCAGCCCCAACAAACCCGTTCCAATACCTCCGCGCACGAAACCGGACCATCCCATCAAGGTAAAGACAGCCAGCAACAGCATGCCTAGGGTCAGCACAGCATTACCACAGGCCTCAACCCAATTGCGGGATGATTGTGCCTCCGCAAAGCCAAGACGGGATGCGGCAATGGTCGTCAGAGGAATAACACCGGAAAATATCGTAAAAGCAACGGCAGGTTCAATAACCTGAATGGCAATAAAATAGGCCATCCAGCCGCCTGCCGCCGAGAGGTTAACCCCTAAAACAGCAGCCCGGTTGCCTAACACGACCTGTATTTGTTGAGGGCGGGACAGCACAGTCCAAACGATACAGCCAATCGACGATAGCCCAAAGACAAGACCGCCGAGCAGAAAACCATCCAATTTTTGGAGGATTCCCCCAAAATACACGGCCTGTGCGGCATCCAGCACAACGAATACCAAGCACCAAATCAGACCTTGCAGTCCTGGGGACATCTTCTCCATGAACGCGCGCCTCTAAGATAAGAATCGCACGTTGCTGGCGCGCTGACGGCGCAACTTAGTGATTTTTTTAGGGCGCGGGGCCAAATATGATGCTGGCATTAGTACCCCCAAAGCCGAAGCTGTTGGAAAGTGCGTAATCGACCTTCCGATCCTGGGCCGTATGGGCGACCAAATTGATGTCGCAACTATCCGATGGATTATCCAAATTCAGTGTTGGCGGAATAATACCTGTCTGGATCGACTTAACCGAGAAGATTGCTTCCACAGCCCCAGCAGCCCCCAGCAAATGCCCAATCGCTGATTTCGTCGACGACATGGCGATTTTGTAGGCGTGATCCCCGAACAGCCGCTTCACTGCACCCAACTCAATCTCATCACCCAGCGGCGTTGAGGTTCCATGGGCATTTACATAGTCGATCTTATCAACACCGATCCCAGCATTGCGGAAGGCACCCTGCATAGCGCGGTAGCCACCAGATCCATCTTCAGCGGGCGCCGTAATGTGATAAGCATCGCCTGACAGACCATAGCCCAGTACTTCCGCATAAATCTTTGCGCCACGTGCCTTCGCATGTTCCAATTCTTCCAGTACGACAACACCAGCCCCCTCGCCCATCACGAATCCGTCGCGGTCACGATCCCAGGGGCGTGACGCACGTTCCGGCGTATCGTTGAAATTGGTCGATAAAGCCCGGGACGCAGCGAAACCAGCCATGCCAATACGACACACTGCGGCTTCGGTTCCACCTGCCAACATAACATCGGCATCGCCAAACATAATCAGTCGCGCGGCATCGCCAATTGCGTGAGTACCCGTCGCACAGGCTGTCACAACCGCGTGGTTTGGCCCACGAAAACCATAAACAATGGAGACATAGCCACTGGCTAAATTAATCAGGCTCGCGGGAATGAAAAATGGGCTCATCCGACGCGGACCACGGGTTTCCAAAACGATAGACCCTTCGGAGATACCGGCCAAACCGCCAATACCAGACCCAATCATCACACCGGTACGATTCTGATCTTCTTCCTCAGTGGGACGCCAGCCAGAATCCTCTACAGCCTGCGCGGCCGCAGCCATCGCAAAGACAATGAAGGTGTCCATTTTCTTAAGTTCTTTTTTCTCGACCCATTCTTCAGGATCGAAGGCACCATCGGCTTTTGTGCCGCGCGGAACCATACCGGCAATTTTGGCAGGCAAATCCGAAACGTCGAACGTTGAGACCGGCGAGATACCGGAATTCCCAGCAATCAAACGATCCCAAATGTTCTGAACACCAACCCCAAGCGGGGTAACGGCACCAAGGCCTGTTACGACGACACGCTTCATTATTGCCCCATCCTAACCTTGCCCGACCAATGCACTTTTAACAGTTTCGTATAACAAAATCTCAGAAACTTAACGAAACCACTATTTGGCCCACAACTTCATTTAAACAGAGTCGCTCGAGCGGAGACTAAAAATATCCACCGGCCATAGACGCATTGATATCGAAGTGAACAGTCGATCGGTATTAAAAAACCAGTCGAAGTGAGTTTCGGGCGGCCGCAACGACGACCACCCGATCCCGTATAAAAACTTACTTGTGGGCTTCGATGAACGTAATCGCGTCCTGGACGGTGGCGATTTTTTCGGCCTCGTCATCAGGGATTTCGCAATTGAATTCTTCTTCGAAAGCCATCACGAGTTCAACCGTGTCCAAGCTATCAGCGCCCAGATCATCAATGAAACTGGCCGACTCAACTACCTTGTCGGCATCCACGCCCAGATGCTCAACAACAATGCTTTTTACACGTTCCGCAACGTCGCTCATATCGTTCTTTCCCTTGTTTGTCGCGGCCCAGGAGAACCGGCCGACCTTAGTGCCTAACTTACTGATTAACCCTTTGCCAGCGCCGCTTTTTCAGCGCGACGGCGCCTGCCTATCACACTTAAACTGGAGAGACCAGCCCATCGTGTCAACTGAATGACAGAATACAAGATATCCCGAGTCGTACCAGGAAACCCCTTCTATCATCAATATCCTCAGATCATTGCCATACCGCCATTCACATGCAGCGTCTGACCCGTTACATATGCGGCTTCCAAAGAAGCCAAATACAGCGTGGCTGCAGCAATTTCTTGAGCCGTTCCCATGCGTCCAGCGGGAATCGCCCCCATCAACTTTTCTTTCTGCGCATCAGAAAGATCATGCGTCATCGCCGTTTCAATGAAACCTGGTGCCACGCAATTTACCGTGATCCCCCGGCTGGCAACTTCCTGCGCTAGGGCCTTGGACATGCCAATCAACCCAGCCTTGGAGGCGGCATAATTCGTCTGACCTGGATTGCCCGTCACGCCGACAATGGAGGTAATACCAATGATTCGCCCAAAACGGCGCTTCATCATCCCCCGAAGACAAGCGCGTGACAGACGGAATGCAGCGGTTAGGTTCACGGCAATGACCTGATCCCATTCCTCATCCTTCATGCGCATCGCCAAATTATCACGAGTCAATCCAGCATTGTTGACCACGATATCGATGCTGCCCATGGCTGCCTCTGCTTTGGCCAACGCCTCTGGTCCTTCGGGGTCTGACAGGTTTGCCGGCAAAACGAAGCACCGCTCTCCCAGCGTATTCGCCAGGTCCTGCAGACGCTCAGCCCGTGTGCCGCTTAACCCAACGGTCGCGCCAGCCGCATGCAGTGCGGTCGCAATCTCGCCGCCGATACCGCCCGTTGCACCTGTTACTAGGGCCGTCTTGCCGGTTAAATCAAACATCCCAATTCCCTTTCTATTCGATCAATCTGTAAGCCGTCGGTTATAGGCTCTTTAAAAAGGTCTCAACATCTGCTGGACCATTAACCGCAACACCGGTCAAGTCCTTGTCGATACGGCGCGCCAGACCCGACAGGACCTTGCCTGCGCCGACTTCCACCAAGGTATCGACCCCCAAATCCTTCATCGTCAAAACGCATTCGCGCCAACGCACGCGACCACAGACCTGTTCCACCAATTGGGTGCGCAGCGCCTCTGGATCAACACAGCGTGCCGCGGTTACATTCGCAATGATTGGTACGGCGGGTGGCTGAATGACCGTTTCTGCCAAAGCACGCGCCATCGCATCCGCAGCCGGCGCCATCAAATCACAATGAAACGGGGCCGAAACCGGCAGCAGCATCGCTCGCTTCGCACCCTTTTCTTTGGCAATCTCAATCGCCCGCTCAACCGCAGCCCGTGTGCCGGAAATTACTACCTGGCCCGGTGCATTATCATTCGCCGCGGCGCAGACTTCGCCCTGAGCAGCTTCCGCCGCGACCGCCTCAGCCTGTTCCAAGTCTAGCCCCAACAAGGCCGCCATAGCCCCCTCACCGACGGGAACGGCAGCCTGCATTGCCTTGCCCCGTAGTTTCAGCAATCGGGCCGTATCCGCCAATTCCAGGGCACGGGCGGCTGCCAATGCAGAATATTCGCCTAGACTATGTCCTGCGACGCACTCGACCATATCAGATAAGGTATGACCGCCCTCCGATTCCAGCACACGCACAACAGCCAGACTGACCGCCATCAAAGCAGGCTGCGCATTTTCCGTCAGCGTTAAGTCACTGTCCGGGCCATCTTGCATCAGCTTGAACAGCTTCTGGTTCAGCGCATCATCAACCTCTTCAAAGATTGCGCGCGCGACAGGAAAGGCATCAGCAAGATCCTTGCCCATACCGATTGCCTGACTGCCTTGACCTGGAAACACGAATGCCCGTGTCATTCTCGATCCCTCCCCGCCCGCTCTATCGGGCATTGTTGGTTCCAAACGCGCCAGAAACCGCGCGGTAAGTTGGCGTCAGTCATAGACGGAGACGGTTTTCTGTCAAGCCATCTGCCGCACGAACTCCTTGAGGACATAATGCGTCATCAGAAATTCCCTATTAGAAACTCTGAATCAGATTTAATCCTGCTTAAGAAGCCATTTTACGGGGTCATGATTTAAACACAGTTTACGACTCTCATATATTGACTGGCTTAATCGTTTTGTTCTAAATGTGTTCCCATGAACAAACAGCGAAACTTATCATCTTCCGCTAAAACCAAAGTGCCGTTTATGGCATGTCGTGTTTCCGCTGGATTCCCTTCACCGGCAGATGACTTTATCGAAGGCAGCCTGGATTTAAATTCGTTAATCGAACAACCTGCTGCGACATATTTTTTACGCGCTAGCGGCCATTCGATGATCGGAGCCGGGATATTCGACGGTGATTTGCTAATCGTGGATCGCAGTATTACGCCGAGATCAGGTCATATCGTAATCGCGACCATACATGGGGAGTTTACCGTAAAGCGTTTGGTAAAAGGACCTGGTGGGCAATGGCGATTGGAAGCTGAAAATTCAGGATTCCTGCCAATGGACCTTCCTGATGATTCAGAGATATGGGGGGTCGTTAAGAATTCGATTAGGGATCATGAAAGATGACCGAACGTCTCTTCGCCCTTGTCGATTGCAACAACTTCTATGCGTCCTGCGAACGTGTCTTTGACCCGAATCTGAAAGGAAAACCCATTGTCGTTCTATCCAATAACGACGGATGCGTGATCGCACGAAGTTCTGAAGCGAAGATGCTTGGTATTCCAATGGGGGTGCCACATTTCAAAATGAAAGATCAGATTCGTCACCATGGGATCATCGTGAAATCAGCCAATTTTGCCCTCTATGGCGATCTGAGTTCCCGCATTGTATCTATCCTGGCAACCTTTGCGCCACAGTTGGAAGTTTATAGCATTGATGAATGTTTTCTCGACGTAACAGGTTTGGATAACCTTGCCGAGCATTGCCATAAGATACAGGAAACAGTGTTACAATGGACTGGAATCCCAGTCTCTGTTGGTGTCGGCCCCACAAAAACCCTAGCAAAACTGGCCAATCGACTCGCCAAAAAAGAAAATCACGTTTTGGTGCTGTCCAGTCCAGAGGAACGTCAGCGCGCGCTTAAGATAACGGAAATCAAAGATGTCTGGGGAATCGGCAAACGAAACGCACCGATGCTGGTCGCGCGTAACATTCGAACCGCATACGAATTTACAACTGTATCCGAAGGGTGGGTGCGCCAGAAAATGGGCGTGACTGGATTGCGCACGGTGCGAGAGCTGAAAGGTCACCCCTGTGCCGATATAGAAATTGAACCCGTAGACAAAAAAACAGTCTGC
>JARGPE010000091.1:6627-15433 GCA_029212835.1 Alphaproteobacteria bacterium
TATTAGCGGAGGCAGTCTCGACCTTCGCCGATATCGCAGGTGCAAAAATACGACGCGCAGGACTGGTCACAGGTCGCGTAGTCGTTTTCATCGAATCGGACCGGTTCCGACCAGATCAAGTGCAATACAAGAAATCGGCGGGAATGGATTACAGTCCGCCGCGCGGATCAATCCTAGATATCAACCACGCTGCCAGAGTCTGCTTTGACAGAATTTACCGCGACGGGATCGGTTACAAACGCGCGGGTATTTTCCTACTCGATCTGAGCAAATCGGACGATGGAACAAACGATCTATTCGCATCTCAAACACCAAAATCAATGACTGTTTCAATGATCGCCGACCGGCTGAACACGCGTTTCGGTACGGGCACAATCGCCCTCGGCAGAATTAGGCGCGAGCGAACATGGTATATGCGTCAAGAAGCAAGATCCCCATACTATACGACCCGTTGGTCCGATATCCCCGTATGTCGATAGTACGGGTCAAAACATTCCCAACTTTACCCTATGCCCCTCGCGCGAATAATCGAATACAGGTTTCGGTGGTTCAAAAGCAAAGCGCCCCGAACTCTGTTGTTCGGGACGCTCAACCCTTGCCAGGGTGTAACTCGTCACTATAGCGCAAGCAATAACGCTGCTTTACTTGCCACCTTATTCAGCGGCCGCTGCAAATTGAGGCTGAATCTCTGAATCATCGTTCACACCGCCCTGTAATACAGCGGAGCGAACCCAACGGTCTTCTGAGACATATTGCGGAAATTCGTCCCAGAATCCTTCAAAATCACCAACTTGGCCATGTACGAATCGACCATCACGAATCTGGATCAAAATCTTCTTGGCACTGAAGGCATCACCGTCCCGACGGCACAGATACCAAAGCCCAACACCTTCAAAGGAAAAGTCGATATCTAAGTCGATCGACTCCCCCAATTCTTCCCGGTCCAGCAGATTAAAATCCATTGGTTCATCAGGGTTTTCAGGATCATACAACGTGAAAACCACGATATCCGACAGCTTCGCCAACCGCTTCAACTCGCGGGCAATCAAATCGGCCATCACTGCTTTCATCTCTTGCGGGTCTTGCATCGTGTCTCTCCTTGTTAAGGGTGAGAATCGGCCGATTCGGACTCCATTTCAAATAAAAATTTTAGCGAATACCTATTTTTACCATTTATTTTATACTCACTTATTTTTTTTACATAAAATACTGTAAAATCACATGAGGGACCATGTAAATACACCAATTTATTTATGTAAAACTATGCTCGAAACTGCTTAAGCATCCCAAAAGTATCAAGTGACGATGAAGACGCAGAACATAGGAGTATCAAAACACTCAGAATTCCCAGAGAACCAACCTTATACTCTTGCATCCCCCCCTCTCTTCTCCTATAAGCCGCTCGTTCTGAGATCAGGGATGATCTTGGGCAAAACTCCTTGCTGGTCTTTGAGGCGTTTACGTCTTGCTGATAGAGGGCCGGCTAGGGCCGGGCGGCAGAGGTGGTTTGAAGGTTTGCTTCATACGACCCACTGCGCCGGACCGTGAAACAGCCATAGGGAGTCACATTGATGGCGAATTATGAAACCGTGCTGATTGCACGGCAGGATGTTTCGGCTGCACAGGTCGAAACGATTGCAGATATGGCTCAGGAAATCCTGACCGAAGCCGGTGGGTCCATTGCCCGCCGTGAATACTGGGGCCTTCGCAGCCTCGCCTTCCGTATGAACAAGAATCGCAAGGGCCACTACGTCCTGATGAATTTCGATGTCGGCTCTGATGCTGTCGTTGAAATGGAACGTCGCTTGCGCCTGCATGATGACGTGCTGCGGTTCATGACCGTTCGCACCGAAGACCTGCCGACCGAACCATCTGTGGTGTTGGCCCGTCGTGACGAGCGTGATCGTCCCGAACGTGGTGACCGCCCGGATCGGGGTGATCGTCCAGACCGGGGTGACCGCGGCGGTGATCGTCCTCGCGGCCCACGTCGTGAATTCGGCGATGATATGGGGATGGAGCGCACAGAGCGTCGTCCCCGTCGTGAATACAATGATCGGGAGGAAAATTGATGGGTATGCGACCAGCAGCAACACGGCGGCCTTTTTTCCGTCGTAAGAAAACCTGCCCTTTCTCCGGCCCTAACGCGCCGGCGATCGACTACAAGGACGTTAAAACCCTGCAGCGCTTCATTTCTGAACGCGGCAAGATCGTCCCGTCCCGCATCACCGCGGTGAGCGCCAAGAAGCAGCGTGCCTTATCCACAGCGATCAAGCGCGCCCGTTTCCTGGGCCTCATCCCCTACGTGATCCGATAGGAGGAAAAAGCTATGCAAATCATCCTTCTCGAGCGCGTAGAGAAACTGGGCCAAATGGGCGACGAAGTTGCCGTAAAGCCTGGCTATGCTCGTAACTTCCTGCTGCCATCTGGCAAGGCCGTGCGTGCGACCAAATCGAACCGGGAACGTTTTGAATCCCAGCGTATCGAACTGGAAGCCCGTAACCTGGAACGCAAGAACGAAGCCGAACGCGTTGCAAACGATCTGAATGGCCTGTCGGTCATCCTGATCCGTGCAGCGTCTGATACCGGTCAGCTCTATGGTTCCGTTACGGCCCGTGACATTGCGGACGCCATCGCGGCGGCTGGTTTCACGATTGCCCGCAGCCAGGTGATGATGGAACGTCCGGTGAAGACCATCGGTATTTTCGACTTCCGCATCAAACTGCACCCGGAAGTGATCGTAACAGTCCAGGTCAACGTTGCCCAATCGCAAGAAGAAGCAGAGGCCCAGGCCGAACGCAAAGCACGCGGTGAAGACGTTGTTGTGACTGAAGCCGAACGCGCCAATTTCGACATGGCCGAAGAAGCCGAACGCCAAGCTGCCCAAGTTGCAGCGGCCGCCGCTGAATTGGTTGATGAAGAAACCGCCGAACGCATCCTCGACGCTGCCAGCTATGGCGATGAAGAAGAGCAAGAAGACAAGTAAAAGCATCTAAGCTTTTACGATGAATTAAAGGGCGTGAGACTGGCAACAGTCTCGCGCCTTTTCTTTGCGGAGGGAATTTCCCAATTTCAAGATGGGCGCTATTTGTCGCTCTTGTCGGGGGGGCCAGCAAAATACAGCCATTCTTTCAGACCTACCCAGTTCAATCTTGAGCACAGCATTTTGTTTAACTGATTGATGACGGCACCTGATCGCGAACCGTTAAACAGCAGATTTATTCAAATATGGCTTAAAGGCGAACGCCTGTATCTGGTTCGGGGCATAGGTAATTTGGAACATCAATACTTCGTTGCAGGGTTGATATGTAGGCCAATTAAAAAGGGCGCAGAGATTACCCGCGCCCTTCTTTCTTTCCAACAATCAGCTTACATCACGGATCAAACGGACACTAGGCCGCCTCACCATTGTTACTGCGCAGATTCTTGACGAATTCCCGCACCCGAAGTGTCAGGTTCTCCGAGTCTTCACTCAAAGTGTCGGCAGCAATTGTCAGGCGTCCAGCGACCTCTCCCGACCGGGCCGACGTTTCTCGAACGGCTGCCACACTTTCAGCAACTCGCGATGTTCCCTGGGAGGCCTCTTGCACATTTCGAGCAATCTCCAACGTTGCGGCTGATTGTTCCTCCACCGCAGCACTAATGCCAGTCGTCGACTCTGAGATTTGAGAGATCACATTGCGTATTTCTGTCATCTCACCCTCGGCCTCGCCGACTGCCTTTCGAATGCCTTGAATATGAGCGCGGATGTCATCCGTGGCGCGTTGGGTCTGTTGTGCCAGGGCTTTCACTTCATTGGCAACCACAGCAAACCCCTTGCCAGCTTCACCAGCACGCGCCGCCTCAATGGTGGCATTCAAGGCAAGCAGGTTCGTTTGCGATGCCACATCCTCGATAAGATTCAGAACATCCCCGATTTCAGCGGCGGCACTGACAAGCCCCTCCACAGTTTTAGAGGAGCGTTCTGTAGCACTAACCGCTCTCTGGCTGACATCACGAGCGGATTCAGTGCGCCCGGCAATTTCCCGGATAGAGGCAGTAAGTTCCTCTGTCGCAGCAGCAACAGTTTCCACATTGGATGCGGATTCTTGGGTTGAGTTTGCAGCTACGGTAGACTGAGACGCTGCTTCCAAGACCATTGTAGCCATGTCGCCAGCATTGGTTTTGACGTCACCAGAAATACGAACCACCTTGGCGACCACTTGCTCAACATTGCTCTGGAACTGATCGGCGATACGGGCCATTTCATCCTGCCGGGCTTTGGCCGCCGAGGCTTTGATCTCCTCTTGCTGATTCCGCAAGACTTCGGCCTCTTGTGCTGTTTGACGCAAGGCATCCAATGTCCGGCAAATGGAACCAATTTCGTCCTTTCGTTCCTGATCCAGGACAACAATCTGCAGATTGCCATTCGTCATCTGCTCCATCGAGCTCAAAATGCGGGCCATCGGTTTGGTGATATCGCGGGAAATTAGAACAGAGACGCCAATACCAACAATAATCATAATCACAGCGATGCTTGCGACTTGAATTACAACAGAGAAGAATTCGTTTTCTAGATCATCGATATAGACTCCGGTTCCGACCATAACGTCCCAACCTGGAATTTCCATCGCCCAACTAACTTTGGGAATTGGCTCCTCCCCTTTAGTCTTTGCCCAGAAATATTCAAACGTGCCACCGTCTGGATTGCTTTCTGCAGCATCGCGCAGAATACGAACAATGAAAGTGCCCGAAGGGTCCTTTAGATCCCAGAAGTTCTTACCCAACATGTCTTGCCTAGGATGCGCAATGGTATCCCCCGACTTGGTATAGGCAAAAATATAGCCAGCCCCTTCAAAAGTCATTGAGCTTGCCACCATGCGCCATTGTTCCTGTGCAGCCTCCTCAGTCAACTCTCCCGCGGCAACGCGCTTCTGGAGGCCCTGAGCAATATGCACGCTGGTCTGGGTAATGGCTTTAACCTTGGCGACGCGCTCCTGATACATGGCATCATACATAGACGTTAGAGTGACCGCAGATACGACCGCTAGCGTCACTAAAAGAGAGGCGATGATAAGTATCAATTTCCGGGAAATTGACAGATTCCGTATGATGTTCATGATCCCTCTTTCGATTGAGTTTTAAGTAATTACTTTGTCTTGGGAATAATGAACAAATACTTAACAACCTATGCGCTTCCAAACGAATCCCCAAAAAAAGATATGAATTAAATTTTTATTGAGTTTTTTAGCACATTTTGGGGTCAATCAATCGTCAGCAAGATTGTCCGCGTCTGGCTCCAAAGCGACAACCTTATCTTGATACCGAGCGGCGGTAAGATGCACGATCAGGGTTCCATAATCAGTGCTGACCTCCAATCGAACCGGCACCGGCGGGGTACCAGGAAACGGGCTGGCGACCCAGACCAATCGATCTTGAGCGGTTTTGGTATACTTATTGGATGTTTGCTCCCGAAAGCCACCAATGCGGTTGAATTCCAAGCGGCAGGCCATCGCCTCCCCTGAAAAAACGGTATAATCATTGCGCTCAAAGGTTTTCATGCCCTCGGGCGTGATGATCATGTCATACCGTCGGCGACCGTCATAGACTGGCACTGTCCCTTCACATCGCCCCCCTTTTTGAATGGCACCCGATAGCGACAGGATTGCTGTAATCGGATCAATGCTGCCAGGAATACTATCTTTTGGAACAGGGGTGATGATTTCATCATCATCGGGGGCATCTCGCCTTACGTCGACTGTTCCATCAGGGCGAAATGTCATGCGGTTCCGACGTTCCTCTCCGCGCCAAACCCCATCGTTTACATGTGTCTTGGGTTCGACTTTTAAATCGTCCTCTACCAATCCACGTGACAGAACTTCCCCTTTCCAATCGCTATACCAATCCAACAGCCCACGGGCGCGCGCCCTGCCCTCTATTCGATACGATGTCTCATCCCGATAAATTTCTGCACGGGCAGAGGCGATATGCATCCCCCCGAAATAGGCTTCATATTCCAGCGTCAGATCTACAGGCATATCAGCCCCAGCGGAAGAAGGTCCCCCGCCAAGAAGGCAGATTATTCCAAAGATTAGACCAAATGGCCGTGGCATAATACGTCCCCTCACCGAAATACATTCAGTGATATGGAGCGATTATAGTCGGTCTCCACTGATTGCCAGCGGGCAGGTATCAATACTACCTTCCCGGTGCAATATGACCAGCGTACCAAATGTGCTTACTTGGCGAAAAGTTGGTCGATATTCTTAAACGCTTTGAGTTCAACAGCGTTGCCAGCAGGATCCAGGAAGAACATCGTCGCCTGTTCGCCAGGCTGCCCCTTGAACCGAATATAGGGCTCAATCACAAACTGGATGCCTGCCGTCTTCAGGCGGTCGGCTGTCTCCTGCCATTCATCCATCTCCATGACCAGGCCAAAATGCCGACAAGGGACGTTGTGACCATCCACAGCACTGGCCTTTGCCTCACCCAATTCCTCTGGCGCGAGATGCGCGACAATCTGGTGCCCATGAAAGTCGAAATCCACCCAATGATCCGATGAGCGCCCTTCGCCACAGCCCAGAAGGCCGATGTAGAAGCCGCGCGCTGCTTCAAGATCATCAACGGGAAACGCAAGGTGGAAGGGGCGGATTGCCTGAGTGCTCATTGTCATCTCCGGGACGGTGTCATGCTGGTCAAATAGCGTTTCCCAGACTTCATTAAAAGCGATATATTTTTTATGTGAGCTACACGGAATCTGATGAATGCTGACCGAACTAAAAACGTTTGTCGCCGTCGCACGCTTTGGCACCTTTGCCGCAGCGGGAGATCGGATGGGGCTGACCCAATCGGCCGTCAGCGGGCAGATGAAACGACTGGAAGAGAAGCTGGGGCAGCCACTCTTTGCCAGAACGGGCCGTTCGGCGGTGTTGAACGAAACCGGTCGCCGGGTCCTGGCCCGGGCTGGGGATCTTCTAGCCCTGGCCGATACTTTGGCCGATCCAATTGAACCTGACGCTCAGACCGGTCGCCTGAGAGTGGGGGCCATTGCCTCCATGCATCCAACCATTCTGCGCCGTGCCCTGCCGATGTTTTCGTCAGAGTTCCTCAAAGTTCAGGTCCAAGTGGTACCGGGTACGTCACTTGATCTTTTAGATCAGATCGATGCCGGGGACCTGGATCTTGCGATTATCATTCTGCCCGGTTTTGGTCTTCCACCGACCCTCTCCTGGAAGCCACTGCTGCAAGAGCGCTTTGTGCTTGCCACTCCCTTGTCCTGGAAAATTGATACTCTGCAAGACGCGCTCTCCACCCTGCCCTTCCTGCGCTACAATCGAACCTCTTTCGGGGGCAGACAAGTGGAGCGTTTCCTGGATGGGCATCGGATCACCACACAAGACCGGGTCGAATTGGACGACATTCCAACCATTCTTATGATGGTTTCTGATGGATTCGGCATCGCGATCATTCCAGAGACAGAGGCCTATGCCGCAGAACTGAGCCAGGTTCAGATTATCGCGATTGATCAACCTGACTTCGTGCGGGAGATCGGGATTATCGGGCCATCAGACTCTACAGTTCTGTCAGATAGATTTGCGCAACTATGCGGCAGGGTCTCGGTATCACCTCCTGCCCTCACCGACTTACCCGTCTGAACAAGATATCGGAAACTGTGGCTTGTTTTCCAGAAGCTATTTCAGTACAACCTGTCGCGTTACTATGAAGAAATGCAATAAACCTCAGAAAATCGTTTTGTTATAGCGGTTTAGAGGGCGATTAGCTCAGCGGGAGAGCACTCGCTTCACACGCGAGGGGTCACTGGTTCAATCCCAGTATCGCCCACCATCTATTCATACCAAGGGTCATTATAGGTCCGCGATTTAATCCAGGTTCAATTAAAGAAATTGGACCTAGGCGGACGGATTTTGGACGACGCGATGATCTGGAAAGCGAATTGACGCTTTTGTTCCTTTACCAGGCCGAGACTCCAGCGTTAGTGAGCCGCCATGCAACTCTGTCAAAGCCCTGCTGATATTTAGACCCAATCCGGTTCCCTGATTTTCGCGAACATGAGCATCCCGTATCTGGCCAAACGGCAACATGGCACGTTCAATTTCTTCTGCACTCATCCCAATGCCTTGATCAATGATGCTGATTGTAAAGTCTTCTCCAGTATTATGACTAATCGCGATTTGAATCAGGGAGTTTGGGGGGGAAAACTTTATCGCGTTGGAAAGTAAATTGATCAATATCTGGCGCACCGCCCGTTCATCACATAAAAGAAAAAAGGACTTTCTGGTCCGTCGTATGGCAATACTTTTTGCATCCGCATCAGGGCGGACAAGTTTCGTGCATTCGTCAATTAGAACATCTGGGCGCGCCACTTCCTCATACAATTCAAACCGCTTTGATTCGATTTTCGACATGTCCAATATGTCATTGATCAAAGCCAAGAGATACTGACCGCTGGAGTGAATATCTGTGACGTATTCCACCACCTTTTCAGGCTGACTGGGCACCCCCGGAACGTTACGGATCAAATCCGAAAACCCAATAATTGCGTTCAAAGGTGTCCGCAATTCATGGCTCATCGTTGCGAGAAAATGAGACTTGCTGCGATTGGCCGCCTCGGCTTGATTTCGAGCTTCTCTTAGATCTTCAGCCTGGAATTCCAACCAATCGTGATAATTCTGAACCCGCTTGGCCGCATTCAAGGCACGCCAAATGACATAGGCAACGGTAACCAGCAATAACACGGATAATACCAATATTGGAATGATAAGGTCGTACAGCATAACAGTGCCGGTTTCTTCGACTTGCCATTCCAGCC
>JARGPE010000092.1 GCA_029212835.1 Alphaproteobacteria bacterium
GGGGGCCATCCAAACGCTCCCCACCGCACAGCATCAGGCGGCTTTCTTCCTCTGCGGTCACACTGACCGACACGCCGGTATGCAGCACAACCATGCGGCCACTCTCAAAGACCGTACCGGCAATATCAATCGCCCCCGATAAAATATAGACCGCCCGTTCTTCCGTTGCTGTTGGCAAATCAACCGTAGCACCTTCCTCCATACTGATATCGGCATAGAGTGTTTCTGAGGGCGTTTCCACGGGAGAGCTTTCGCCCCAGGCGTCGCCAACGATCAAGCCAATACGGTAGCCCGGCCCGTCAATCCAGGGGATGTCCGTCGCTGCATAATGCTGGAAGGATGGATCGATTTCTTCCTGATCCTTTGGCAGCGCGATCCAGGTTTGAATACCATACAGCCTGCCCCCTGGCTGGCGGCCTTCGTCTGGTGTGCGTTCAGAATGCACAATGCCTGACCCGGCGGTCATCCAATTCACCTCACCGGGCCGGATGCGCTGGACATAGCCCAGACTGTCGCGGTGCATAATTTCGCCTTCTATCATCCAGGTGATAGTCGAAAGACCGATATGCGGGTGGGGCCGAACATCCAGATAGGTATCATTTTCAAAAACCGCAGGGCCCATTTGATCAAAGAAGACAAAGGGACCAACCGAACGCCGCTCTGCCGCTGGCAGGACACGCCGAACGCTGAAGGCCCCGATATCCTTAGGCTTTGGCACCAAAACGAAATCTACCGGTGCACAATCAGGAACAGATTCCTCTGTGCATTTCGCGGCATCAAGACGGCTCATTCCAACACCCTTTCCAAAACATCTATGCGCCTGACTGGGCACATCCTTTTGGAAATCTATTGCCTATTTTCCATATTTTCCAGTGACACAGAACAGCAGGTTGCATTTTATCGATACAGAGCCATCAATGACCCTAGTTACACTGCCTATTCAAAGTCGCCTGTCTCACCGCGCTCTCGTGCCGCCAGATAATCTTCTGTGGTGCGAATTTTAGGGCGCTGGCCAGAAGCCATTTGCGGCGAATCATTGAAGACGGACTGGACGCGGCAGTCTTCACACATTTTCAGACGATCCGCCCCCGCACCCTCAAACATCCAATGCTTGCCGCTCAAGGTCTCGATCATTTTCTCAATGGTGGATTTTGAGGCGAATGGTTTGCCGCAGGATATGCATTCGAAAGGCTCCTCTTCCTTCACCACCGCGCGATCATTGGCCTTTTCACCAAACCGATAGCGGGGTTCCAGCGTGATGACCTTTTCGGGGCAGGTATTCTTACACAGGCCACATTGGATACAGGCACTTTCCTGAAAGGAGAGTTGCGGCTTGTCTGGATTGTCCGACAGGGCATTGGTTGGACAGGCCCCAACGCAAGCAAGACAGAGGGTGCAGCCATCCACATCCACATTGATGGTGCCAAAGGCACTGCCCGGCGGCAGACTGATCATATCTGTCGGGCTGGGCGCGTTTTTGCGCAGATGTTCGGAGGCGAGGCGCATATTCGTGCGTTTTTCCGGCTGTGGCAGGAAGGCAGACGGAGTCTTGAGCCCCTTCTTCACCTTGGGTGCATCAAACAACGCAGCTTCCAGCGCATCCGGGTCATCTTCCACCAGAACCGTCACCAGGCCTGAATCGTAGTCCAGGCCAGACAAGATCGATTCTGCAAGGCCTGCCTGTTGCGCCAAGCCATCCAATTCATCGCGACGCTTCTTGGGCACCAGGACAACCACACGATCTGCGCCAAAGGCAAAGGCAGAGAGTAGGAATTCTGCCCCGATCTGGGTCGGCTCATGCACAGCCAGCGGAATTGCCCGAGCGGGCAGCCCCCGACCAAAGCGTGCGCTGGCCTCCATCATGCCAAATCCATGCTCGGCGGCATGCACCACCAGAATTGCCCGCGATCCACCCGCCTGCAGATAGGTCTGCAGCAATGTCTTCGCCCGGGTCAGCAGATGTTCGTCACTGGGATAGGCATAGGACGCCGCCTGGGTCGGGCAAACGCTGTTACAACTGCCACAGCCACCACACAAATAAGGGTCGATTGATACGACATCGCCATCTGGCGTGATGGCACCGGCGGGGCAGACATCCAGGCACCGGTTACAGCCTGTGATCTGACTGCGGGAATGGGCACATAGCTCACTGCGGAAATTGATATAACGGGGTTTCTCAAATTCGCCGACCAGATCAGACGCCGCGAAAATTGCCTTCTGCACGGCGACAGGATCTTTCGGATCAGCCCGCAGATAACCATCCTGGCGCTCATGGTGTGGAAACAAAGGCGCGCGACCGCTCAAATCCAGGATGACATCGCATTTTGCCGCCGCACCATTGCTCTGTAGCCCAAAGGACAGGGCATCGCGAGAGGCAGGACTTAATGGGGCATAACTATTCACATTGATTTCAAAATCACCCAGATGACCAACGGCACTGGCAATGCGGCCGGTGGCAGCCATTAAATCCATCATGCCCAACGGCACAAGGTCGCCAAGATCGGTCAGCAATAGCGACACGGTCATGCGACCGTTCAATTGCCGCGCAGCATCCAAGGCAACCTGCCCTGCCCCATAGACTAGGCAAATCCCACCGGATTCCATACTAACTGTGGAAACATCCGGTGCCTTCAACGCCGCCTCTGCCAGAAGAGCGGCAATCTTTGGCGTTGCGGATTTCGCTTCTTTGGACCAACCAGCGACTTCACGAATATTGGCCAGTTGCAGATTGGGGGTCAGGCCATGCTCATCCAGTGCTTCAGTAAAGGCAGCCCCTTCCTGGGTGCAGGCGATGATCACATCACCCTGGCGACCCGCCTCAACAACGCGCCCAATTTGATCGCGGCACAACAGACGATTGACGGTACAGCTTTCCGCGCCACAAGCCTTTGCAATCGCCGCCCCATCCAGGGGCATCGTTCCAGCGCAATCACAAATCAGAACCGTCTTATCACCCAATTTCATGCGCTATGTCGCTTTCCAAAAGTCTATGACTTACCCCAGCGCCTTAAAGGCCTGCCAATTCACAAAACCATGAACGCCCGCTTGCAAGTCTGGTGCCTTGCGATGCTTTTTGCCGGGATGCAATTGCACCGCCTGATACTGGCTGGCATTGGGGTGGTCGAAGGCATGCTGTATCGCCATCTGTTCACTGATCGCACAAACGATCATCACGACCGTCGGGTTCGCTTTAGGATCTGGATAGCAATCAAGCGCAAAAACCCGCATCTCGCCGGGAAGAGGGGGGATCGACATTACCCTCTAGCCCCCGGTGACGCTCATATGACGGGACACGCTTTTCGCACCGCGACGGCGGTCAATGATGAAATCATGGCCTTTCGGCTTGCGCGTGATCGCTTCGCGAATAGCTTCCTCGACCAGATGATCTGCCTCAGACGCCCGCAAAGGGCCGCGCAGATCAGCGGCATCTTCCTGACCCAGGCACATGAACAAGGTTCCTGTGCAGCTTAAGCGCACGCGATTGCAGCTTTCGCAGAAATTATGGGTCAACGGCGTGATGAAGCCGATGCGCCCGCCGGTTTCCTTGACTGTCACATACCGGGCCGGGCCGCCGGTTGCATAGTCACTGTCTTCCAGGGTCCAGCGTTTCGCCAGATCGGCGCGAACCATGCTCAGCGGCCAATATTGATCAATGCGGTTTTCATTGCCAATATCGCCCATTGGCATGACCTCAATAAAGGTCAGGTCGAATCCTTCCCCGCCGCACCAGGCAACGAGATCATGGATTTCAACATCGTTGACGCCCTTCAATGCCACGGCATTGATTTTGACCTTCAGCCCAGCGCGCTTGGCGGCCTGCAACCCATCCATGACCTGATCGAATTTGCCCCAGCGGGTGATTTCGACAAATTTCTTGGGGTCCAGCGTGTCAATCGATACATTCACGCGCCGCACGCCACAGGCATACAGATCATCGGCATATTTCGCCAATTGGCTGCCATTGGTGGTCAGGGTCAATTCTTCCAGCGCACCAGTTTCCAGGTGACGACCTAAGGATTTGAATAGAGACATGATATTGCGGCGAACCAACGGTTCCCCGCCGGTGATGCGCAGTTTGCGCACGCCCATCCGCACGAAGGCAGAAGACACACGATCCAATTCCTCCAGAGTCAGAATCTCTGACTTTGGCAAAAAGGTCATATCTTCAGACATGCAGTAAACACAGCGAAAATCGCAACGATCGGTTACGGATATTCTGAGATATTCAATTTCGCGTCCGAACGGATCGATCAAATCGGCCATGTAAGAGCCACCCTTCCATTCCCTAAAATGAGACCATTGAATTACTGGGGTCTTCTTCTGCACCGGCATCCTAAAGCCTGTGCGAAGCCCCATCAACTGGTATTACCATTTGATGATATGTCATATCACCGACACGGTAACCATTCTGCTAGCATCCATATAACCAAGGATATGGCATCTTATGATCCAATCGCCAAGGGCATCGGATGGAAAGACCTATCGATCATCTAATCTGCATGAACAATTCAAGCGTGCAGAAAGGCTTTATAGCCCTTTTAAAAATGGTACCAAGGTGATGTGCCGCAATGGCCATGGTGCTTTAAGGAAAATCTGTTAGAACCGCTTCTGATATCTCCTTTTCTCAGGTCTCTCATGTTGCGGTTCACCTTGATGTTCCTTGCCCGAAAGGCACCCCTGCTGCTGGCAACGGGTGTCTGTATCGGGCTGGTGGCCCCTAGTTTGGCACAATTCTGCCGACCGGCCTTGGGACCAGCCGTCTGGCTGTTATTGTTCCTGGCCGCCTTGAGAATTGATCTTCTGCGATCCATCACCCTGCTGCGTCGGCCAATGGCATTAATTGTAACGCTGATTTGGATGTTAGTGGTCACGCCGGTTCTGGCCTGGGGGATTTTAACCGCCCTGCCACCAGGCGAGGGATTGATGATCGCCCTTATTCTGATGGCCGGTGGGGCCCCGCTGATGTCGACACCATCCTTGGCTCAATTAATGGGTCTGGATGATACGATCGCGCTATTGGTGATGATTGCAGCAACGGCATTGGTGCCTTTCACCCTGCCTTTCATTGCCCTGCATCTTTTGGATTTGGATCTGGGCATTGACCCCCTCACCTGGAGCATAAAGCTGAGTATTTTCGTTGGCAGCGCGGTTGGAGCGGCATTCATCCTTCAGAAAATTTTAGGGTCCGTCCGGATTGCCCGCGCTAAAGAGCCCCTGGACCTGGTGATTGTGTTCATCCTGGTCCTGTTTGCAATTGCGATCATGGATGGGGTTACTGCACGCCTGCTAGCAGAAACCGACTTTGTCTTGCGCGTAATTGGAATCGCCTTTGCTGCCTATTTGCTGATGTTGAGCGTCAGCAGCGTTATGGGGAGGGTGTTTGGCCCACGGATAGGGGCTAGCATCGGGTTTATCTGTGCCAATCGCAATATCGGTATCATCCTGGCCGTCCTGCCGGCAGGTTCCCATCCAGATATCTTCCTCTATTTCGCGATCTGGCAGATGCCGATGTATATCATGCCGTCCCTGCTCGCCCCACTCTATCGGTGGATTTTCAGACCGGTACCGCAATAACAGCAACGATATCACCCATGGCGATCATGCCCGGAAAATGGCGACCGGTAAAAATACCAGAAATGCCTGCGAAATAGAGCGCAGGGGGGCGACCGGTGCGGGTGATTTCATGCACCACGGCGATCAGATCCCCCTCTTCCACACTGGCCCCCAGATCGACCTTGTATTCGATCAGGCCGGGCGTATCGCAAGCCACGTAGCACCGGTTGTCGGGCATATCGAGATTGACCGTCGGTCCAATCTCCAACTCACCCGGCAAGATACCAGCGTGTTTCAGGAAATTCTCAATCCCCTTGCGGGCGATTCCAACGGTGCGCGCGCTGGAGGAGCCACCGCCCCCCAATTCCGTTGAAACGAAAACCAGACCAAGATCTTCTGCAGCGGTGTCATACATACCAACAGAATCGATTTCCAACAGCATCAATGAATACGGTGCATTAAACGCCTTCATCGCCTCCACACAACGGGCCTGCTGAGACTGATCGGACAGAAAATGCGCCGCTGCAAAGGGAACAAAATCCAATGTCTTGCCGCCGGAATGGATATCCAACACATAGTCCGCCCGCGCTAGAATCTGATTCTGGAAAAAATCAGCAATCTTTTCCGTCACCGTCCCATCGGCTCGCCCTGGAAAAGTACGGTTCAAATTCCCCCCATCAATCGGGGAGGTTCGGGACTTGTTTAGAAAGGCAGGGTAGTTGAAAGCAGGAACGATGATGATCCGACCGGTCACATCCTGCGGATCAATCCGGGAGGCGAGGTCATACAGGGCAATCGCGCCCTCATACTCATCCCCATGATTCGCCCCGGTCAGCACAGCGGTGGGGCCGCTGCCATTCTTGACCACTGTGATGGGGATCATGATTGATCCCCACGCCGATTGGTCATGGGAATAGGGTAACCTTAGAAACCCGTGTTGAACGCCATCCTGATCGAAATCAACGGTTGGCGAAATTGGGTTACTAGCCATATAGGTCCCCTTTTCCCAGACTAATCTTCCAGACTTTTCCTAACGATACTTAACCAAGAACAGCTTTCACCGCCTCGACCGTCTTTGCAACAATCGTATCGGCTTCATCCTGGGTCAGGCACAAGGGCGGCGCAAAGCCCAGGATATCGCCCTGAGGCATGGCGCGGGTGATTAATCCTCGTTCGAAGGCCGCAGCAGACAAGGTCGGCCCCATCTTCTTCGCCGGATCATAGAAGACACGATCTGCCTTGTTCTCCACAAATTCAACGGCACACATCAGCCCCTCGCCCCGCACGTCGCCGACATGGGGATGATCAGCCAAGGCCTGCTTCATGGTTTTGTTCAGATAGGCACCAACCGTCTTGGCATTTTCAACCAGACCCAGCTTGTCGACCAGTTCCAGATTGGCAACGCCAGCCGCCGCACAGATCGGATGGGCTGAATAGGTCCAACCATGACCAATCGCGCCCATCTTGTCAGATCCCTGCTCCAGGATCGCCCACAGCTTGTCGGAGATGATAGAACCCGACAGCGGGGCATAGGCAGAGGTCAATCCCTTAGCGATAGTAATGATATCCGGCTTCATACCGTAATGAGCGGAACCGAACATGCTGCCCAAACGCCCAAAGCCGGTGACGACTTCATCGGCAATCAACATGATGTCGTATTTATCCAGAATCGCCTGAATCTTCTGCCAATAGCCTGGAGGGGGCGGCACAAGACCACCGGTACCCATCGCCGGTTCGCCGATAAAGGCTGCAACCGTGTCCGGCCCTTCCGCCAGGATCATTTCTTCCAATTTATCGGCACAATGCTGTGCAAATTCTTCGGGGGATTGATCCAGGTTTTCCCGACGATAGTAGTAGGGAGACTCAGTGTGCAGGATCGGTGCGCGCGGCAGATCAAACGCATTGTGGAACAGCGCCAAGCCCGTCAGTGACCCCGTCATGATCCCCGACCCATGATAGCCACGCCAGCGGGAGATGATCTTCTTCTTCTCCGGGCGTCCCAAGATGTTATTTGCATACCAGACCAGCTTGATATTGGTCTCATTCGCGTCAGAACCCGAGAGGCCGAAATAGGTATGGTTCATGCCTTCCGGCGCACGGTCCGCAATCATCTTAGACAGGCGGATCGCAGGCTTGGACGCATGACCGACATAGGCATGGTAATAGGCAAGCTCATGCGCCTGTTCAGAAATTGCATCGGCGATCTCAGTCCGGCCATAGCCAACATTGACGCAATACAGGCCAGCAAAGGCATCCAGACAGGTCTTGCCGTTGGCATCCGTGATATGAACACCTTTGCCCGACTCAATGATGCGATGCGGTGTCTCACCGCGCGCATGCGCACCCATCGCAGTTGAAGGGTGAAAAAAGTGGTCCCGGTCCCATTCTTCAAGCGGTTCGTTTCTTAACATATAATTTACTCCACAAGGGTTAGATCGCCGTAATCGCGGCAGACATATTTTACATCCGTAAAGGCTTCCATGCCCTGGCGCGCACCTTCACGGCCAAGACCAGACTGTTTCATCCCGCCAAAGGGGATCGGTGCGCCTGTCACCTTCGTTCTATTCACCGCGACCATGCCGTATTGCAGACCCCGGCTCATGCGGAATATCCGCCGCGGATCGATCGTGTGCATATAGGCGATCAATCCATATTCTGTGTCATTCGCTTGCTTCAGAATCGCCCCCTCGGTGTCAAAAGGTGTTATCGCCGCGACAGGGCCGAAGGTTTCCTCTTGAAAAATCAACGCATCGGCTGGCACATCGACCAGAACAGTCGGCTGATAGAACAGCGGCCCTTGATCGTGCCGGGCCCCGCCCACCAGACAGCGCGCCCCTTTAGAGAGAGCATCTGCAACATGTGCTTCTTGCTTAGCAACCGCGCGCTCATTCATCAATGCCCCGATATCCGGATCATCCATGCCATAGCCAACACTCAGCGCGGCAGTGCGTTCGGCAAACCGCGCACAAAACGCTTCATAAATGCCGCGCTGAACATAAAACCGGTTCGCCCCCAGACAGTCCTGACCGGATGTCGCAAATTTTGCTGCAATGGCGCTGTCAACGGCCCGATCCAGATCCGCATCATCAAAAACAATGAACGGCGCATGACCACCCAGTTCCAGGATCAGACGCTTTACCGTCTTGGCACTGCGGGCATAGAGCAATTGCCCGATTTCCGTTGATCCGGTGAAAGACAACGCCCGCACACGGGTATCATCCGTCCAGGCGCTGACAATGGTTTCTGGATCGCCGGTTACGACATTAAACACGCCAGGTGGGATCCCGGCACGACGCGCCGTCTCTGCCAGTGCCAGCGCCGAGAAGGGAGTCTCACTCGACGGATGTACGACAACGGTACAGCCCGCCGCCAGGGCCGCTGTTGCCTTGCGTGTAATCATGGCACAGGGGAAGTTCCAAGGTGTGATCAGGGCTGCAACCCCGACCGGTTCACGCCATAACTCAACCTCAGCGTCTGGCAGATGGGAGGTTACGCCTTCAATATTTGGACGCTTGGTTTCTTCGGCATAAAATTCCATGAAAGAAGCCGCATAGGCAATTTCGCCCCGTGCCTCGGAAATCGGCTTGCCCTGCTCCAGAACCATAAGGGTGGCCAGGTCTTCGCGCGCTTCATTGACCAGAACAAACCAGCGGCGCAACAGGGCGGCACGATCTTGGGGCAGCATCGCCGCCCAGACGGGAAAGGCTTTTTCCGCCGCATCCACAGCTTTGCGGCTTTCTGCAGCATTCATCGATGTAACATGACCAATGACCCCACCGGTGCCTGGATCAGTGACAGCAATCGTCTCCCCAGAAACGGCAGTGACCCATTGACCATCAATAAAGCTGGCGGTTTGGAACAGGGACGAATTGAACAAACGATCCCGCGGAGAAGACAACTCCTGCGACATGGCACCTCACTGATTCTTTGAAAATGATTGGGCAGACTACTCAGATGCCATCATCATAGAACAAGCAGCGGCGAAGAACCGATGTAAGCGAACAGGATTAGGCGGTGTTTCGCCGAAAGTTTGCGGCTAAGGCCGACGATTCTTCGGCTCATTGAGGTCTAGAAGGTCCAGCGGGACCGCCGTTCGCTTGATCGATTTGGTAACAACATAGCTATAATACCGCTTCACCCCGACACCCGCAGACAGTAATCCATCGACCAGACTCTGATAGGCCGCGATGTCTTGTGTGACAACGCGCAGCATATAATCGATGCCACCGCCAACAGCCCAACATTCAACCACTTCGGGGATGTTTTCTATTCCCTTCTCAAAGGCCTGAAAGTCGCTGGAACGGTGGCTTTCCAACTCAACCGACATCAAAACTTCCGCCGCGCCGGTCAGCAATTTTGGATTAATTCTGGCCTCATAGCCGATAATAATTCCGGCTTTCTCTAGCCGCTGCAATCGCTCCCAACAGGCGGCTGGAGACAGGTTCACACGCTCCGCTAAGGCCGCCTTTGTCAGCCGCCCTTCGGTTTGCAAAATCGTCAGAATCTTCAAATCACGATCATCAAGGCTGGTCATGCAGGATGTCCTTTTTGGCGATTGTGGCGTCGTCACGGGCACTTGTCACGCGTCACAAGTCGATGCACAGTTTCGCTACCACCCCTATGTTAATGGAGAGATTTATGCCGGGAACCGATCTACCCTTCTCTGCTGCTGAATATGCCACGCGCTTGGCCAAAACCCGCAAGGCTATGGAGGCAAAAGGCGTTGATCTCCTCTGGGTGACCGATCCTTCAAACATGTCCTGGCTGACGGGCTATGATGGCTGGTCATTCTATGTCCATCAGGGGGTCCTGATACCACCAGACGGGCTGCCGATCTGGTGGGGACGCAATCAGGATTCCAATGGTGCCTACCGCACGGTTTACATGAATGACGATCATGTCCTGTCCTATCCTGATATCTATGTACAATCGACAGAGCGCCATCCGATGGATCAGCTCTCTGGCATTATTGAGGATCGCGGCTGGGGTAAGCTGCGTATCGGTATCGAGATGGACAATTACTATTTCTCGGCAAAAGCCTTTCAGTCGCTGCAACAGCACCTGCCCAATGCGAAATTTGTTGATACGACCGGATTGGTCAACTGGCAGCGCGGGGTCAAATCCGAAACGGAAATTGAGTATATGCGCAAGGCCGCGAAGATCGTGGACCGCATGCATGGCGTGATCGCAGCAAAAATGGAACCCGGCATCCGCAAATGCGATATTGTGGCCGACATCTTCCATACGGGGATTGAAGGAACCCCAGAATATGGCGGCGACTATCCAGCTATCGTGCCGCTGTTGCCGACCGGACCGAATGCCGCCGCCCCCCATCTCACCTGGGACGATGCGCCGATGGAGACAGGAGCCGGCACATTCTTTGAAATTGCGGGCTGTTACAAACGCTATCACACGCCGCTCAGCCGCACCGTCTTTCTGGGCAAGCCGCCACAACATATCATCGATGCGGAAAAGTCCCTGCTGGATGGATTGCAGGCCGGCATCGAAGCAGCCGTTGCAGGCAACCGCGCCTGTGATGTTGCCAATGCTCTGGCTGCGGAATTGCGCAAGGGCAAGATCGAACGCTCTGCCCGCTGTGGCTATCCCATCGGGATCAGCTATCCCCCCGATTGGGGCGAGCGCACCATCAGCTTCCGCGAAATCGATCAGAACGAGCTAAAGCCCGGTATGACCTTCCATTTCATGCCCGGCCTGTGGATGGAGAGTTGGGGTCTGGAAATCACCGAAAGCATTCTGATCAAGGAAAACGGCCCGGCGGAATGCCTAACGTCCTATCCCCGCGAAATGATCGTGAAGGAATAGAGCCCTACGCGGCAACCCGATCCCGTTTGGGCGAGAGTCCGAATTTTCGGACATATTCTCGGCTGAACTGGGTCGGGCTCTCATAGCCAACTTCATAGGCGATCTCAGTGACCGGGCGGTTGCTGCTGGTCAGGCGCTGACGTGCCTCCAGCAGCCGCAGGTCTTTTTGATAGCGCAGTGGCGTTGTCGCCGTCACTGCCTTGAAATGCTCATGAAAGCTGGAAACACTCATACCTGCGATTTCCGAGAGTTCATTCACGCTGACCGGAACGGTAAGGTCCGCACGAATTCGCGATATGGTCCGTGCGATCCGGCTGGCATGACTGTCCATTTGCCCCAGATTGCGCAGCATTTCGCCATGGCGGGCCTGCAACAACCGGAAATGCACTTCACGTTTGGTCTGGGATAACAGAATGCGCTGTTCCATCGGGTTATCCACCAGACTGAATAGACGCGACATCGTTTCAATCAGCATGGTATCTGCGGTTCCAACCGCGATGACCCGCTGATTATCCTCCATCATTTCCATATCACTGATCTCAGCGGCAAGTCCTCGGATAAGGGCAACATCCAACTCCAGAGCTATTGCCACATAAGGACGGGCCGGGTCGGCAAGAATGACGCGAGAAACCGAGGGTAAATCAAGGCTTACAATCAGGGAATCTCCTTCAGCAAACCGCACGGAATTTTTACCCAGATAGGATTCCTTGGCCCCTTGGAGAACCAGACACAGAAGTGGTTTGTAAATCATTCCTTGCAGCGCAGTCGGGTGACGACAGCGCACCACCGAGAGTCCCTCAATATCCGTTTCAAAGGGAGTATCAGGTGCATTCTGTGCATCTGCATAACGGTTGATGCTGTCGATCAGGTCTGAACGCGACATCGGTGTCTCCGTAGAATTTCACCAAAAACATAGCTGATTTTGATTTCTAAGCCACCCACCAACCTCCTTGTTCGGAGTATTAGGCAAGAAATTCAGAGTATGAGGCAGGCACCCTTTATGAGGGCACCCTATTTTCACGGCATCACAACGAAAGGAATGCCGTTATGTCTCAGAAGATTGCTCTTATCACCGGCGGAAGCCGTGGCCTGGGCCGCAGCGCCGTTGAACATTTAGCCAGGGCAGGTGTGCCCGTGATTTTCACCTATCACCGTGGCAAAGCAGATGCAGAGTCAGTCGTTGCTGCCATAAAGAAAACCGGAGGGACCGCCGCTACGCTCCAACTCGACACGGCCAATACGGCATCGTTTCCCAATTTCGCGGAGACCCTGAAATCTGTGCTGGCGGAAGAGTTCGATACGTCCCGCATCAGCTTTCTGGTCAACAACGCAGGCTCCGGCGTCTATAGCCCCCTTGCTGAGACGACTGAAGAACAATTTGATACCTTGATGAATGTTCATTTTAAAGGGGTCTTCTTCCTGACCCAGCAGTTGCTGCCCATGATTGCCGATGGTGGCCGAATTATAAATGTATCCTCAGGCCTGACTCGGTTTTCACTGCCCGGATATGGGGCATATTCCTGCATGAAGGGGGCGATTGAGGTATTCACCCGCTATCTTGCTCAGGAGCTTGGAGATCGTGGCATTGCGGTCAATACACTGGCCCCTGGTGCCGTTGAAACGGACTTTGGCGGTGGCGTGGTTCGGGATAATGCGGAGATCAATACCATGATCGCTGCTGCCACTGCGATGGGCCGGGTCGGTCTGCCGGACGATATTGGCAAGGCCGTTGCAGCCCTGTTGATCAGTGACAGTCAGTGGATGACGGGGCAACGGATCGAAGTTTCTGGCGGTCAAAATATTTAACCGCACTTTGGATACCGGATTGGCTCAGTCTGTGAAGATATCAGGATCGACGCAGATACCCAATCCGGAGCCCGAGGGGCCGAAGAGTTTCCCGTCTGCCGTCTCTGGCATGCCAGTCGCGTTCTGAACCGTCACCCAGTTCATGAAATCCACGGTATGGGCGCGCTGGGCAGTGGGGGTGGACAACATCATATGGGCGGTGGCTGCGGTGTTTATCGTGCTGCCGCCCGTGTCTTCGATGGTAACCTTCAGCCCCAAAGAGACCGCAACATCCCGTATCAAGCGGGTTGGACCGATACCGCCAATGCGCGCAATTTTCAAAGTCGCACCAGAGATCACACCATCCTGATGGGCATGCAGCAGATCTTCGAGCGTAACCAATCCCTCGTCCAGCACCATCGGTTTGGCACAGCGCCGCGCGATTGTGCGATTATCAGCATAGCCCATGCAGGGCTGCTCCAGCCAGTAATCCAGGTCCCGCGTGCGATCCACAAAGCGCAGGGCATCTTCCAGTAACCAGCCGCCATTGGCATCGGCATACAGCGGAACATCGTCTGGCACAGCGGCCCGCACGGCCTGCATCCGGGCAACATCTTCCAACGGATCAGCGCCAACCTTAACCTGCAAACGACGATAGCCGCGCTTCACATAATCCTGCGCCTTTCTGGCCATCGCGTCTGGATCGGTCTGACCAATCGATCGATAGAGCGGAACAGAAGTGCCATCGGCACCACCCAGCAGATCACTCAGCGGGCATCCCATGATCCGTGCGGCAAGATCCCAGGCGGCCATATCGATGGCCGACTTAACCGACGGCTGGCCCAACATGGCATGGTTCAGGGCATCTGCCAGCCTTGCCGGGGCGGTAGCGGACAGGCCGATCGTGACCGGCAGCAACCGTTCAATCCCAGCCCGCATTGCCTCTGGAAAGGCCTCTGCATAGAAGGCGCCCAACGGCGCAGCCTCTCCCCAACCAACAGTGCCGTCTTCTGCTTCCAATGCGACGATGCAACTGTCAAACCCCTCCTCCGCCTGTCCCCGACAGATATAGGGACCATCCGAGAAAGGTTGAACTTGGCGATAAAGGTGGGCGGATTTGATTTTCATAACGCGACACTACGCTGAAACGAAAACAGCCCGCAAGAGTGCGGGCTGCTTCCAGATTACTTTGTGCCGAGCTTACTTGTAAGCGGGGCTTTGCGCGGCCTGAAGCTTTGCTTCGGCAGTGGCCAAAAGCTGGCGTGCCTTGGCTTGGCTGTCTTCATCCTTAGCGACGCCGAGATCATCGGTACAATCTTTGACCATCTGTTGGGCCTCAGAAATATCGATGTCTTCCACTGGCGTGGCCGTATCGGCCAGAACCGTGCAGCGGTCTGGTGTCACTTCCAGAAAACCGCCCGCCACGTAAAGGCGCTTTTCAACGGTATTACCATTGAAAATACAGATCGTGCCGGGACGGATTGTGGTGATGACCGGGGCATGTCCGGGGAGGATACCCATATCCCCCTCTGCGGCAGGCAGCACCACCATATCGACCTCACCAGAGAAAAGAAGCTTCTCTGGGGAGACGAGTTCGAAGGTCACCTTGTCCGACATATCTTCACTTCCTCTGCGGTAAAAAGAGCGTCTGTGTTACAGCAGCGATTAAGCTGCAGCAGCCGCCATTTTCTTCGCTTTCTCAACAGCTTCTTCGATCGTACCAACCATGTAGAAGGCGGATTCTGGCAGGTCGTCGTATTCACCCTTAACAATCGCCTCGAAGCCTTTGATCGTATCGGCCAGCTCAACGAATTTACCCGGGGAGCCGGTGAAGACTTCCGCAACATGGAATGGCTGAGACAGGAAGCGCTGGATCTTACGGGCGCGGGCCACAGTCAACTTGTCTTCTTCTGACAATTCGTCCATCCCCAAAATCGCGATGATTTCCTGCAGCCCCTTATACTGCTGCAGTGTTTCCTGCACGCGGCGGGCAACACGGTAATGCTGTTCGCCAACCGTCGCAGCATCCAGAATGCGCGAGGTGGAGTCCAACG
>JARGPE010000321.1 GCA_029212835.1 Alphaproteobacteria bacterium
AAATAACTTATTGTTCATCGTGTTTCATCCCTTTGATTTCCTACAGGCCAAAATCGATGCCGCCACCGTGTATCAGACCTGATGAATAATAATTCCCACATCGCGTCAGGAATTCGATAACCCCAAAATACAGCCAAACACGTTAACAAAATATTATTAAACCTAATATAATATCTACAATCACAAGATGGTGGTCTACCTGCCAATGCAGGTAAAAAGGCAAAAGAAGATAGAATTAAGGATTGGAAACACATGCGGATCGATAACCTGAGAATCTCGCTGAAACTGGGTCTAGGCTTTGGATTCATGGCTCTTCTCATACTTGGAATCGGCTTAGTCGGATTCAACGGCCTTAGCACCATGAATGATGGAGCGATCACGGTCGGGCGTAGCGATTCAGTCTCCATCTCCCTGTTGAGGGCACAGCGTGGTGCGGAATCCTTTTCCAGAACCAACCTGCAAGAAACCGCCGAAGAAACCATGTCCAACATCCAGGCAACCCGCGATCATATCCACCTTTTGGAGGGGTCACTCAGCGCAGAGAATGAAAGCGTGTTAAAATCAGCTGCCGACGCGGTCGGTGAGTTTGAACAGAACTTCTCCCGATTTACGGAACTGCGACTGACCCAAGTAGAGCTGATTTCGGCGCTAAATGAAGATCTGAAGGCCGTCTTGGAGGCAGCAACAGGGGTCGCATCAGCCCAAGAGATGCAATTGTCTTGGGCCAAATCCGGGGCGGAGCAAGATCAAAAGGCCCAAAGGGCAGCCTTCAGTATTTTGGAACTGACGAACACGTTGGGAGATGCGGCGAGGCGGGCGCAGCTTCAGACTGCAATCTTCCAATATGATGGAGATCGTGAGGCAGCCAAAAACGTTAATGAAATTGTTAAGGAAATTTTTCTGTCCGCTCTTAAGCTCAAAAAACTAGTCAAGGGAAGCGGTCTTGAATCCGATGCAAACGAGATCGCCCAACTGGCGCAGACCTATCGTGGTGCCTTCAAATCGCTGATCTCAGACCCGACATCCTTTCGCGTACGGAAAGAAACGAATTCTGCCCTGACCGATTTCATCTCCTTGGTCGAAAGCGTGTCGAACAAACAACGCACTATTTTTGCAGATGTCTCTGGCAAGGCAGACCAAGCAACGGCAGTACTCACAATGCGTCAGGAAGTTGAGCGCAGAGCAACGCAGCTAGAGGTTATCGCCTTAGAATTACAGCGCATCAAATCAGATTTTGCGCAGATAACTGACCAGGCTGGTTATGAAGAAAATCTGGCCAAAACGGACGATCGCATCAACAAAATGGAAGCCACTAGCAACAGCCTGAAGCAATTGATGGATGATGAGATTGCGAAAAAAACAGCTGAAATGATTGGTGCAACGGCTGCGGCCTATCGCGACCGGTATACGCAGCTAATTCAAAACGCGATCGAAGGATTGAGCGCGACCACCGCAATGGAGGTGGCTGCCACACACCTATCCGAAAACAGCGAAACGCTTGCGCATGCGGGACAAACCGCCTTAAGCGCGACCCATACCAGCAGCCTATGGGTTATCAGCATTGGCGTATTAATCGCACTGGCACTGGCCGGGTGCATGGCGTTTATAACCCATACCAGCGTAACTCTTCCCATCACCCGCTTGTCAGCAATCATGGGACGCTTGGCCAGTGGTGATAACGCCGTCGATATTCCGGGCGTCAGCCGTGGCGATGAAATCGGGGCGATGGCGAAAACCGTCGAAGTCTTTAAGCAAAACGGTGCAGAGAAAGAACGCCTGCAACAAGAACGCGCTGAGATGGAACGCAACGCAGAACTGGAAAAGCGCCGTGCCACCGAAGAATTGGCCGCCAATTTCGAGGAATCCGTCATGGGCGTTTTGAACCGCGTTGGAGAGGCGACCAAGCAAATGCGCACTGCCGTATCCTCAATGCTGGACAGTGCCTCCAATACGTCCAGTTCGACCCATGATGCCGCCGACGCTTTGGAGCAATCCAGCAACAATGTACAAGCAGTGGCAGCGGCAGCCGAAGAACTGTCCGCGACCGTCGCAGAAGTCACACGTCAGATCGGAACATGCGTGGAAATTGCGCGCGAGGCCCAGAGTTCCGCCCTGGAAACGGATACTGCGATCCAGGGGCTGGCGAAATCTGCCGAACAAATCAGTCAGGCAGTGGGCCTGATTTCCGATATCGCCGAGCAGACCAATTTACTGGCATTGAATGCAACCATCGAAGCCGCCCGAGCGGGCGATGCAGGCAAGGGATTTGCCGTCGTCGCCAGCGAAGTGAAATCTCTTGCATCGCAAACCGGTAATGCAACCGACGAGATCAGTGGCCTTGTTCGCGCCATTCAAGGCAGCACTGACGACGCTGTTTCCCGTATCAAAACCATCGCGGAGACTGCATCACGGGTACAGGAAGTAATTTCCAGTGTCGCCGCCGCGATGGAGGAACAAGGGGCAGCAACATCCGAAATTGCCCGAAACGCCGAAGGTGCTGCGAATGGCACGGCCCAGATGGTCGGTAATATCGGATCCGTGCGGGAACAGGCCAGTGCCACAGGAACACTGGC
>JARGPE010000322.1 GCA_029212835.1 Alphaproteobacteria bacterium
GGCCTGAGCCTTGAAGAGATTGATCAGGTAGAGCGTTTGGTGAATGCGCAGATCCGCATGAATGCGCCCGTCACCACCCGCCTGATGACGCCGGATGAGGCCATCAAAGCAGGTGCTTTGGCCCTGTTTGGGGAAAAATATGGCGATGAAGTCCGCGTCGTTTCCATGGGCGCGCCCAAGGGCGATGCCTCTGGCCATGTCTATTCAACAGAACTGTGCGGTGGTACCCATGTGCGGCGCACAGGGGATATCGCCCTGTTTAAGATCGTCAGCGAAAGTGCGGTGGCCTCTGGCGTGCGGCGCATTGAATGCCTGACCGGGCAAGCGGCGCTGGATTATCTGGCGACCCAGGAAACGCGTGTAAAGAGCATCGCCGCGCAGATGAAGGTCAGCCCCGCAGATGTCACCGACCGCGTGGTCAGCCTGATGGAAGAGCGCAAACGGCTGGAACGGGAAGTCTCCGAACTGACCCGCAAGCTGGCGGCAGGCGGTGGCGGCAGCGGTGCCCCTCAGGAAGCCAAGGAAATCGCAGGCATCAAATTCGCCAGCCGGGTTCTGGACGGGGTTTCTCCCAAGGAACTAAAACCCTTAGCCGATCAGCTGAAGACGCAATTGGGATCAGGCATTGTGGCGGTGATTGCGGTCAATGAGGGTAAGGCCTCTCTGGTGGTCGGTGTTACTGATGATTTAACGCAGCGCTTTGATGCGGTTTCCCTGGTACGCGCTGGGGCCGAGGCGATGGGCGGCAAAGGAGGCGGTGGACGTCCAGATATGGCACAGGCCGGGGGTCCCGATGGGGCGTCAGCCGCAACTGCTGTGGCCGCCATTGAGGCTGCTCTGGGATAGACGCGCGCAGGTCTCTGCTTTATGGCTTAATCCAACAGGCACAGAACGCCATAACAGGCGCCAAATCCAAATCGGAAAACGGCATAGAGCAAAATGTCGAGGATCAGCATCGCCCCTAGAAACAAGATTACAGCCCGCCAAGTAATGCGCATACGCCCCTTGCCTCGGCGTGATTGCGATAGGCTTGGGGCTGCATACCCTGCCAGCTTCTTGCGCTTTTGCTCTCCCATAATGGGCTCCCTCTTTTGGATGGCTAGATGAGCACGATCCAACTGGATTGGGAAAGCCCCGATGAAGAGACATGGCGTCACAGGCTCAAAGCCTGTGACCGTAGCACCGCCTTTCAATGCTGGGCCTGGGGTTCTGCCACTATGGCGGTTGGTGATGCTGCAGGATTGCACCGCGCCTATATTCTAAAAAATGGTCGCCCGGTCGGTCTTGTTCAGGTCTTCGACCAAAAACGGCTGAGCTTGTTTACTTTGGGACAGATATTACGTGGGCCACTGTTTTTCCATCCCGTGATGCCCGAAGACCGCATTGCCGCCCTGCGTGCCGTGCGATCACAATATCCATTAGGCCGCCTCAAGCGCCTATCGATTTTGCCGGAGCTACCAGATGGACCAGCAACACAGGTCCTACTCAGCGACGCTGGCTTTCATCAGGTCTTGCCAGAGTATGATACGGCCTGGTTGGATTTGAAGCAGCCATTGGACAGTCTGCGCGCACGGTTTCGCCAGAATTTCCGCAACCAATTGCGACGCGCAGAAGATCACGACATACGCTGTGCTATTGAAGAAGACCCTCGGCCCCTTCTCGCCCTCTACGATGCGCATCGGGCCAGCACAGGATATTCAGGACCCAGCGGGGCGATGCTCTCTAGCCTTCCGGCGCAGGACGGTCTGTGCCTGCACGCATACGACTCTGACAATCACCTGCTGGCCGGGGTATTTTTCGTGCTGCATGGCGTGGCGGCGACCTATCAGGTGGGCTGGACATCGCCTGAGGGGCGCGCTTGCCATGCCCATAATCTGCTATTGTGGCGTGCCCTGCCCGCCTTGGCGGATCTGGGCATTCGGCACCTCGATCTAGGCGGACTGGATTGGGACAAGGCCCCTGGCGTTGCGCATTTTAAGACTGGTTTAGGTGGTGAGAGCTTTTCCCTGCCCGGCACTTTCGTGTAAAGAAGCCCAACCCTTTCCCGTTGGAGACGTACAATGCCCTTCCCCGATCCCTCGAGCCTGAGCAAGGCAGAGCTAGAAACCGGCAGCCGTCTGGCCCCGAAATTTGACGCCAATGGCTTGATTGTGGTGATGACCGTCCATGCGGAAACCGGCGAGGCGCTGATGGTGGCCTATATGAATGCTGAGGCGCTGGAACGTACGCTGACAACAGGGGAAGCGCATTACTGGTCCCGCAGCCGCGCAGAATTGTGGCACAAGGGTGCGACCTCTGGTCAGGTACAAAAACTCGTCGAATTGCGAGTGGATTGCGATCAGGACGCCATCCTGCTGCGTGTGCTGCCACAGGGTGATGGTGGCTGCTGTCATGTCGGCTATCGCAGTTGCTTCTACCGAAGCGCCTCCGCAGACGGCACGCTGACGACCATCGATACGAAGCTCTAATCGTTATTCCGCAGCGGCAGGCGTCATTTTAGGCGCCGCAGGGGTTTCTTCATTCGGCAGACGCGGCAGCAGCAGTGCCACCATCGTGACCAGAACGGCCA
>JARGPE010000323.1 GCA_029212835.1 Alphaproteobacteria bacterium
CCGCAAACATGCCTGAGGTAATGAAGAAGGCACGGGCCACATCCATTGATCCTTCAGTGGTTTGCAGGAAATACGCAACCATCGGAGAGATCATGACGCCCCAAAGAGCGCAATAGACCCAGTAGAAGATATGGGCAGCTGCCGTCGAGCGCATTGTAATGATGCGGCCAGAGAACCAACCCATACCCAGCAGGGCTGCAAAAAGCACCCATTTCATTGGGCCAACGGCGATGGTGACCATGATTTCGGGGTTTTGCGCCAGCGCGAAGACCAGCACACCGGTAAAGGCGACACCCAGCGCCATATAGTTATAGACGCGCAACATATAAGACCGCAGGCCAGCGTCGATTTCCGCCTGGCTGGCGCTACCAGTCTGTGCTGCATAACGATTCGGATTGAGAGCCATGGCTCATTGCCCCTTTAGTTCACCCCCTGTGAAACTCTCTCGCCGCGCCCGGTAGTGGCCGTTATGGGGAGGGTGTTGCCCATTGCGGTCACCGGAACGCGATTTCCTTACTTTATATGGAGATCCTTATACACTGTTTCAACAGGAATATGTGCCAAAAATGTCATGGTTTTGGCTTATTCATTTCGCATCAATGGGGCGGCTTTTCTGCCTAAGGCGGACCATGTGCCGATAAAGCCCATAGACAGGGTCGCGATCAGGGCAACAACCACGGTTATCGCGGCCGCTTCCGGCACAAAAATCCATTGTGCATTCATCACGAATTCAATCACGACAAAGGCTGCGATACCGCCAACCAGACCTGCAATCAGGGCGGTCATCAGACCCAGAAGCCCAAATTCCAGCAGATAGGCGATCAGGATATCCCGGCGTGTCGCCCCCAAGACCTTTAGCACGACAGATTCATATATTCGACGGTTGTGCCCAGCGGCAACAGCGCCCGCCAGAACCAAAATACCAGCCAGGATCGCGATTCCGGCGATGGCGGTGACGGCGGTTCCCAAATCTTTCAGGATTTTATCAACGCCTTCCAACACTTCTTTAACCCGAATGGCCGAAACATTGGGGAATTGATCAGTCAATTCCTGTTCCAGGGCAACTTCGCGATCCGGGTTCAAATAGGCAGTTGCAATATACATCTGAGGGGCGCTTTCGATCAGGCCAGGGGAGAAGACCATGACGAAGTTGATCCCCAGAGTAGTCCAGTCGATTTCCCGCAGATTGGAGATTTCTGCTTCAATCTCGCGCCCCAGGACATTTACGGTGATCGTGTCACCAATTTTCAGGTTCAGGTATTTTGCGGCCTCTGCATCAAAACTGACAAGGGTGCGGCTGGTATCGGAATAATCCTCTGGCCACCACGATCCCTCAACGATTTTGCTGCCTTGAGCTGGCGCGGTGCGCGACCAGGTAATGCCGCGATCCCCCCGCAGGATCCAGGCAACTTCCGGATCAGGTTCAATCTGCTCTACCGGCACACCGGCTAGGGCCGTGATTCGACCGCGTAGCATCGGGACGGTGTCGAAGCGATCCAAGCCGTCGAAATTGGACAGGTCGCTGCGGAAATCATCAATTTGGTCGGGTTGAATATCGATGAAGTAAAAGCCGGGCGCCTCTCCCCGAAAGGTATCAGAAACCTGTCGTGACAGATTGCCCTCAATCATCGCAACGGCGATCAGAACGGTTAGGCCTAACCCTAAAGATACGACAACGCTGGCGGTTGGTGCGCCAGGTCGATACAGGTTGGCAACGGCCAGGGCGACACGAATGTTGCGGGATCGTGGCAGGCGCTTGGCCAATGCCATTGCCCCGCTTGCGGCGACTCTAAAGGCAAGCAATGTTCCAACGGCCCCACCACAGAAGGCCAGTGCGACCAAAGGTCGATCAGCCGTCAAAACAGCCAATCCAACCAATGCTAGTGCACAGAGTGCGAGAGCGGTGGCCATTTTCGGGCCGGGTCGCCCCATCACTGGGTTCAAGAGATCGCGGAACAAGGTCGCGGCTGGCAGATTGCTCGCCTTGGCCAGAGGCCAGAGAGCAAAAACCAATGTTGTAAGAAAGCCAAAACCCGCTGCTAGAATCAAGGGAAACGGATACAGCCCCATCCGTGCCGCTACAGGCAGGCGGTCCGCTAAAAGGGGGATGATCAGCGCTGGTCCAATACCACCAATTATCAAGCCAGCGATAATGCCGACTATGGCCAAAACACCAACTTGCAGCATATAGACAGAAAAAATCGTGCTGCTGGAGGCGCCCAGACATTTTAGTGTCGCAATGGTCGCGGTACGTTCGTTCAGGAAGGCGCGGACTGCATTGCCAACCCCAACGCCGCCCACCAGCAAGGCGGTCAGGCCAACCAAAGTGAGGAACAGCCCGACACGATCAACAAAACGTTGAATATTGGGGGCCGCATCATCCAGCGCCCGAACGCGCCATCCTGCATCAGGGAAGGCTGTATTCAAACGTTCAATCCAGGCGGTAACATCAGTGCCTGGGGCCAGTCCAATACGATAATGATACCGGATCAGACTGCCCGGTTGTTCCAATTGTGTTTCGGCCAACGCGGCGCGGGGAATAAAGACACGAGGACCCAGATTGAAGGC
>JARGPE010000093.1 GCA_029212835.1 Alphaproteobacteria bacterium
GTCAGCACGACCGTCGTGCCGCGCTTGTTCAAGGCGACGACATTTTCCCAAAGCTGGCGGCGCAATTCGATATCGACCCCAGCGGTCGGTTCGTCCAACACCAGAACCGGAGGGTTGTGGACCAGCGCCTTGCCAATCAACAAACGGCGACGCATCCCACCAGACAGTGTGCGTGCATAAGCATCGCGCTTATCAGCTAGGCCAATCATGTCCAGGATTTCATTGGTCCGACGTTCTGCTTTTGGAACGCCATACAGGCCCGCCTGAACATCCAGCATCTCTTCTGGCGTGAAGAAAGGGTCGATATTCAATTCCTGTGGCACGACGCCAATCGATGCCTTGGCCATGCGTGGATTTTCCGCCACATCATAGCCCCAGATCCGCGCGGTGCCGGATGTTTTCGTCACCAAACCGGCCAGAATGTTGATAAAAGTCGATTTACCCGCCCCATTGGGACCCAAAAGACCAAACAGACTGCCGCGGGGAATTTGCAGGTCCACATTATCCAGCGCCAGCTTATCCTTCGCCTTGCCCTGTCCACGATAAATCTTGGTCAGACCTTTTGCGTCAATTGCCAGATCCGGATCGGTGGATGTCAGGGCATCGGATTGCATATGGGTATCTAACGGCATGGATATCCTCTTTTCTCACACTGTCTGGACCAGATCCATCCGCCATTTGCTCAGGTACCCCATTTGCTCTTGCACCTTAGGGCTTGGCTGGGTCATAACGAGACATCGGGCGGGACGGTCAGCCTGTGCCCTTAGATAGGCTGCCAAGCCGATTGGGGCAAGCACCGACCTTATCGCCCTGACATGATTGGATTTTCGGATCGGGGGCCGCCTCCGATTCCCATGCCTTTAGGACAGAGGATGCACAGCACAATGCCAGCGCCATCGATCAACGAGCCTGAAACTGTAATCGTGGAAACCAGCCGCGTCAGCTGCGACGGCGGTGGAGGTGCCCTGGGCCATCCCAAGGTCTATATGCAGATCGGCCCGGAACGATTTGTTGAATGTGGATACTGCGACAAGAAGTTCGTCCTGAAAGAGGGCGTCCCGCTGGGCGGTCACCACTAAGGAACAACCGGGTTACTCAAAGAAAAACCCCCGCGACCATAAAGCCGCAGGGGTGTTTTCAAGCGTATTGTGTCTATCTTAGACGTGCTGATTCAGCCAATCTTGCAGAGCACTTTTCGGTGCAGCACCAACTTTGGTGCCAATCACCTGGCCATCCTTGAACAGCATCAGCGTTGGAATCCCGCGCACGCCATACTTGGTCGGCGTTTGAGGGTTTTCGTCGATGTTCAGTTTCGCAATGGTCAGTTTGCCGTCCATCGCGCTGGCGATTTCATCTAAGGCCGGGGCGATGGATTTGCACGGGCCACACCATTCGGCCCAATAATCAACAAGGACCGGGCCATCAGCCTGCAAGACCTTGCTTTCGAATTCGTCGTCAGAAACTTTGACCGTACTCATACTGCGTCTCCTTATTCCCCGTCGCGGACGATTGGTCCCCCTATGGGAGTGTCGGCGGGTCGGACAGTTACAGGGTTATCGCGTGCATCGAATTTATGTTCAGGCTGAATCTAAGCAGCGGTTGGACTGGAATCAAGCAACGCGATCAAGAACACTGTCGGGCAGGGCCAACAAACGCGGTGTCTCCGTAAATACCAGTGTGCATCGCACCGCTCGATCTGGATAAATTTGACGCAAAATAGCGCGATATCCCGCCATTTGCATCAAATAGGCGCGGGGCACGGCGCTGGCCTCCGTCGGGGCAGGCCGCAGGGTTTTATAATCAACGACAAGGATCTCGTTCCTGGCGATCAACAGTCGATCCACCTGGCCGGAGACGGCAAATGGTCCGACTGATTCGCCAGACTGTACCACAAGACCAGCCAAGGGAACTTCTGCCCGGCTGTCTGCTCCGAATAAGGGGGCGAAGGCGTCATGGTACAAAACGCCCTTCGTCTCCTGCCACAGGGCCGCCTGTTCTTCATCGGTCAAACCATGAGCAGGGAGCGCAAGATAACGCTGTGCCGCCTCTGCTCGATTAGATTCCGGCAGGTCAGGCAAAGTCTGCAGCAAACGGTGAATCAGTTTCCCCCGCTTGAACCGCAATGGATCATCGTCGCGCAAGGGGGATCGCACGGCCGGATCACTGATTCCCGGCCGGCTGGGTGTTAGAGGACGGGGGGGAGCGGGCTCTTCTGGCGGTGGCGCAGTCAGCCAGGTTGGAAGTGCCTTATCATCCAGCACGGCGCGGGCGCTTTTCTTATCCTTTTCTGTGCCAGGGTCACCAGTTTCATACAGCTGGATATCACCACTCCAGCCGCCAATCGCTGTTCCTGTGGCATCCAGGCCTGCCGGAGCAAAGGGCACTTCCCGTGTACCCTCAAGCCGATCCAAACCGTCGCGCACCAGCGCGTGCCAATTGCCCTCTGGTGGCGCTGTACGGGGCAGACGTCCGGTGACGATCAGACGATCCTCTGCCCGCGTCATAGCGACATAGAGCAGGCGGCGATATTCGCGCTCTGTCGCTGCCTTTTCTGCCTCTTTCAAGGCCTGGGCAACGGGTTCTTCATAGCGCGACGACGGAGTCCAGATCGGCAAGCGCACGCCACTGTCATGCGGGAACCAGCGCAGAGGAGTGCCACGCGCACCGCTTTTGGTCATAGCATCGGGCAGGATCACGATAGGGGCCTGCAGCCCCTTGGCACCGTGGACGGTCATGATCCGCACCTCATCGCGCGCCTCCGTCTCCAAATCCCGTTTTAAATCCGTATTGCCTCTGGTGAACCAAGCCAGGAAGCCTTCCAAAGACGGCGTATTGGTGCGGTCATGTTCCAACGTCAGGGTCAGGAATTCTTCCAGCGGGTCCTCAATTTCTGTCCCCAAGCGGGCAATCAGGGCTTGTCGTCCGGTGAAATGATCGCCGGGTGTCGCCATTGACCCCGGCCCCGGACAGCGGGAAATCAGGGCACGCTGAAACAATTCATAGGGGGCCAGCCGATCAGTGTCATCCAGCAGACCATCAAACCATTTCGCCGCCGCGACAAAACGTGGGTCTTCAGATTGCAGTGCAGACAGCCGCTGCCACAGGCTCTGTGCCCCCCGGTCAGCGGCCAGCCGGAACAAATCATCATCATCCATTCCGACAAAGGGAGATTTAAGCAAACAAGCAAAGGTCAGATCATCCTGAGGCAGCAACAGCGCACGGGCCAGGGCCAGCAAATCCATCACCGCGATCTGCTCGGTCAAGGTGATCCGATCCACCCCGGCGACGGGAATGCTCCGGCGTTTCAATTCACGCACCAGGGCATCAATCAGGACGGTACGTCGCTGCACCAGGAACAAGATATCCCCTGCCCGGATGGGGCGCCCTTTTGCGGGCAGAACTTCCTGGTTTCTGATCCATCCACTAATCGTTTCTGCCAGCCCTTCCGCCAGGGTCTGGGTCGCATCGACGGATGTGCCGCCCTCCAAACTGGGGATCGTGAACAGGTCATCCTCAATCGCCTCCGGCGGCGCTGTGGGGGGCCAAATTTCAACGCGGCCATGAAGGCCAGCGCGATAGGCATGATGCTTCAGTGCAGGTTCATCTGGCTCCACCACGCCGTCACGGGCAGGCATTTCGGCAAATGTCGCATCCACAGCATCCAAAACGGCCTGCACGGAGCGGAAGGAAATATCCATTGGCACGCGCCGGATATCCTGCCCGCCGGCCTTCGCGCTTTCGGTCAGGCTGTCGCGCCATTGGCGATAGCCTTCTGGGTCGGCTCCCTGGAAGCTGTAGATAGACTGTTTCGCATCCCCAACGACAAACAGAGTTCGATTTTCTGCCGCGCTGCCTTCACCAGAGAAGAATTCCGCGACCAGCGCATCCACAATCGCACGCTGATCGGCGCTGGTATCCTGCGCCTCATCAATCAGCATATGGGTCAAACCGCCATCCAGTTTGAACAGCACCCAGGGCACGGTTTCCTTGGCCAACAAACGTCCCGTCAGATGGATCAGGTCGTCATAATCCAGCCGCGCCGTGGCCCGCTTATTGGCCTCATAGGCCCGCAACACTGCCTCGCCCAACCGCAACAGACCTTCACTGGCGCGGGCGGTGGCCTGACGGCGCAGTCGCTGATCCACCGCCAGCAATCGATCCTGTTCGGCGGCGAGAACATCGGGGGTTGCCGGACTGTTTTCCGCCACTGCCTTCACACATAAAGTTTTCAGGGGCTCATATTTCTTGGTCAGATAGGCCCCGATATAGCGTTCAAATGTCGTGATGCGGGTTTCCGTACCGCCCGCCAGCCAAGCCCCAATGATCCGCCCCTTTTCCTGGTTCGGAGGGGTGCCAAAACCCAAAAGGGCTTCAGCGGCCAGTCGCAAGCCAATTTCATCGACAGCATCAGGCGCGCTAGCATCTGCAATAACTTGCGCTTCATCCATCCCGGATTCAGCGCCTAACGCATCATGCAGGGCCGCAATAGCCCCATCCAACCCACCAATGCGGCGCAACGCATCCGGTGCCAGCCAAGCGCGATGCCGCGACAGGCCCGCCATCAGATCAGAAAACGCACCTTCCGCAGCGCGTGCTGTAACCGCGGTCAGGGCGGCATTTAAAGTCGCATTGCCCTCTGCCGCACGCAGCACCGTATCGCGGGCCAGTTCCATCGCCTCAGCGGCCTGGCGCTCATCCATTGCCTCAAAATTCGGGGCAACGCGAGCCTCCAAGGGAAAGCGTCCCAATACTGATTGGCAGAAACTGTGAATGGTACGGATACGCAATCCGCCAGGAAGATCCAGAACCTGCGCAAACAACCGCCGCGCCCTGGCCAGTTTTTCCGGCGTCACAGTGCCGCCATCCAAACTGCGGATCGCGGTGCTTAAATCGCCTTCTTCCAGCCGCGTCCATTCTGAAAGCTCTCGATGGATACGGTTTGCCATTTCCGCCGCAGCAGCCTTGGTGAAGGTAACGCATAACAAGCCATCAGGTTTCGCCCCATCGACCAACAGAGCCAGTACCCGGTCGGTTAAAACCGTCGGCTTGCCACGACCCGCGCGGGCAGCCCCCCCAACACTGGATTTTGGATCGGCCGCGCGGCGCTGAGTCAGATTGGGATCAGGCTTCGGGCTGGTCATGACTCGCCCCCATCTGCATCACCACCCAGCGACCATTCCTTAATGCGCGCCAAATGGGCATAATCGTTGAAGCGCGGGGCCTCTCCGGGTCGCGGGACGGCAGGATAGGCCGTGTTTGGATCATCATAGGCCGCGATCAGCGCCGTCAGCTTGTCCAGCACCGTTTGAGCCAGATCGTCTGGATCAACCACATCATTTACTTGAATGGACCCGGCAGGCTCCCCGCCGCTCAATTTCCAATAGGCCAATTCGACAATCGGGCCAGGAGTGATTTCAGTGAACCCTTTGCCTTTCAGGATCGCCGCTTCCAAAGGCAATTGCGGAGCGGTCAGGGCACCCACCGCCTTCTTGTTAGGCATTGTGCCGGTCTTGTAATCCAGAATGGCATAGCCGCCATCACGATAACGATCGATACGATCCGCCTCTGCCGTTAGAAGGAATTCACCAGCCGGTGCCAGGATTTTAATTTTACCGCTAATCTCCGTAAAGCTCTGGGCTAGTTTAGGTCTACGGCTTGCTTCCTGCGCCAAAAACCATACAGCGATACGCTCAAAGCGCGGCCACCAAAAAGCCCGCACCGTTGGGCGGGCCAAGGCCTCCGGTCCGAAAACCTGCCTTCCAATCTCGATCAGCTTTTCGGCAGCATCTGGCGGCAATCGATCCGGGTAAGTCTGGGTGAACAGATCCAGCGCCCGATGAATCATCGTGCCCTTATCAGCGGCCCCCAGATCACTTTCCAACGGATCCAGCACGTCCAGCTTCAGAATGCGGCTGGCAAAGATTGAATAGGGGTCCCGCATCAGCGTTTCAATGCGCGTTGCCGACAGCTGCCTTGGTCGCTTGTCCACTGGCGGGCGCGGTGCGGGGGGCTGCAACATCGGCAACCGATCCCAACTGTCCAGATGCTGCTGCCATAATAAATGCTGTTGGCTGGCGGTATTATGCTTGGGCAGGATGTGATCCAGGCCCAACCGTTCGGTGACTGTTGCCAACCGTTCCAACCAGCGGGCCGGGACCGTCTGTTGCCCTCCCGTTTTTGACGACCGCAGCAAGACAACCTCTGGCGCGCCAAAGGCCTGGGCAAAGTCATGAGCCGACAGGCCGATGCGGCGCTCATGCGGTGGCAGACCAAACGCATGACGCATGGCCCGCGACATCCAGGGATCATCACCCGGTTCAGGCGGCCAGACCCCTTCGTTCAATCCTGCCAGGATCAAGCGATCTGCATGCTGAAGCCTTGCCTCCAACGGCCCCAGAATGGCCAGCCGGGGATGCGCGCCATAGCGTGGGCGCACGGTCTTACCGGCCATCAGGGCATCAACCAAGGCGACATAATCACCCGGTCCGACCGGACCTAATAAATGGGCGACAGGCATCAGATCGGCAATAAAATCCGCCAGCATCTCCCCATCCTCGCCGCGCCACAGGGCTTCGGCCCCGGATGCTTCTGCGGTCTGGGCCAGCGCCTCTGCGGCGCGAATATGGGCGGTCAGCAGGATATCAAACCCAATCTCGGTTTGATCCATCGCCTCCAGCAGTGGCTGCAAGGCAGCCTCAATCCCATCGACCGTGCCCTTGGCAGCCGCAATCGCTTCATCACTGGGACGCTTTCGCGTTTCCTGCGTGCGGGCCTCCAGCGCGTTGCGCAGCCCGTCTGGACCTCCCGCAGGCTTTGGACCTCGCAAGCCGGTCACTTCCAAATGCCGCACCGCCTTGCGCAATTCCCCGGGCCGCCCTCCCAGAGCAGCCATAGGATGTTTCAATAATGCCAGCAGGGCGACCGGGGACAGGCGCTTTTGCACCGCCTCTGCGGTCAGGGCAAAAAATCGTCCGGATTCCGTCTGGGCCAGGGGACGACCAGCGGAATCATCGATCTGAATGCCCCATCGATCCAATTGTGCTGCAACGCGCCGAGCCAGAATGCGATCCGGCGTCACCAGAGCGGCGGTCTTGCCCGGCGTTTCCAAAACTTCGCGTAGGCATTGTGCAGCCATTTCCGCCTCTGCGGATTGCGATGGGGCGGCCAGCCATTGCACGCCCGTAAAAGCGGCCTCATCCAGTCCACCGGATGTCGCCAGACCGCGCCAACGTTCCGTCGTTGACGCCGGGCGCAAGGCTTCCGCAATTAATCGTACTCGGGCTGTCCGGTCCGGACCTGTACCACCACCCGGCCAATCCACCACATCTGCGCGGGTCGCCTCCAATTTTTGCAACAACAAGGCCAGACCATGCTGGGGATGGGTCGCATCTTCGGTTACAGCGCCCCAATCCTCCTCCGCCAGGACGCGATCCAGCCCTGGCAGGACAACCACACCCTGGGGCAGGCCAGCGACGGTTGCGATTAACTGCGCCGTGGCGGGAATGGACCCGGTTGACCCGGCGGCGATGACGGGATGGGTCGGTGGGGATGTTCGCCATAATTCAGCTTGAGACAAGAGCAACCGATTACGGCGCTCTGCCGGATCGATCAGCCCGTTTTCCACCAGATGCGCAGGCCAGGCGGTGCGAATGATGTTCAAAAAATCCAGCGTCACGCCCCAATGTTCGGCATAGAGTTCAGGCACCAATCCGTCCAGCCGATCCAGGCTCAACCCCTCGGTCTGCACCTGATCCAGCAGGCGGGCCAGTTCCCGCGCCAACAGTAAGGCCTGATCGGGTCCGATCGGGTCCAGCGCGGTATCCATCGTGGCCTGTTGATTACGCTGGGCCTTCACCAATCTGGTCAGCAGCAACAGGCGCTCTGTTTCCGATATAGCGGGCGGTAAATCTGTCAGTTCCGCCAGGGCCCCCTCTGCCGTACCTGGCGCGGTCAGGATCAATTCTTCCTCGTCCACATCGCCGACCGGCTGCATCCGGGGCAGTAGCATCGCCTTGCCCTCTGCTTGACGCAGAAACGCCTCTCGCAGCGACCGGCAGGCACGGCGTGTGGGCAACAAAACCAGCATATCAGACAAGGCAAGGGGATCGTCGCCCGCTTGAGCCAATAGACCCAGAGCTAAGGCGTCCACGAAAGGCCGATCCGGCGCGATTGTGTAGAGCGATTGGTGTTTCACAGGCAAAAGATTACCGGGACTCGTGCACCGACAACAAGGATCATCTGGTGTTGGATTTGGTATGTCCGCGTGCGATCACCCATTCGGTCTCTCTCAAGGCCTGTGGCGTACCGATATGATACCATTCCCCATCATGGACCAGGGCATAGAGCGTGCCCGCCTGTTCCGCCCTATCGAAAATCCAGTTCAGGGAGAAAGCCCCTTCTGGTGCGTCCCGAAACAGCTCTGGTTTCATCACTGCGACACCGGCAAATAAGAACGGCACTACGGCTTTTTCGACGCGACGGGCGGCAACCCCCATTTGATCCAGCGTGTAATCGCCTGGCCCGGTATAATCCCCCGCTGCCGTCGTCACCGGATGCAGCAATAACAGTACATCCATTACCGCAGGATCAAACGCTTCTACCAGTCGCGCCACGGCGGGGATAGGCCCGTCCAGCCAGACGATATCCGCATTGGCCGTGATAAAGGGCGCGGTCCCCAGAGAGGGCAAGGCCGCCTTCACGCCGCCCCCGGTCTCCAAAATGACCGCTTCCGGCGAAATGGTGACATCCGGTTGATCTTTGAAATGAGTGGCAATCTGATCGCCCAGATAATGGCTGTTCACAACAAAGCGCGAGACACCACCGGCGCGCAACCGCGCCATAGTCCAGTCGATTAAAGGCGACCCGCACAGCTCTACCAGCGGCTTTGGGCGGGTTTCCGTTAGCGGGCGCATACGTTTGCCGAATCCAGCAGCCAGCACCATTGCTGTGGTGATTGACTGGGTCATTGCATTACCCTGGGCTGACTTTCCGGCGCGATACGCATATCCGGTGGAAAATTCACATCATACCACGCCTTTAGATCGCGCAGCATCGGATGGGACAAGCCGCCCTCCAACCATCGCCAGGTACGCGGGATGTGACGCAAATAGCCAGATTTACCATCCCGGCGATCCAACCGGGTGAATATGCCGATAATTTTGGTGGCCCGCTGAACCCCCAGAACCGCATAAGACAGCGCCAAGGCGTCTTTGGACACTGTAGGGAATGCCTGAAAATAGCGCTGCATCAGAGATTTCGCCATATCCAGCGGCACATCCCGTCGGGCATCTTCAAACAGTGAGACCAGATCATAGCTGATCGGGCCAATCACCGCGTCCTGGAAATCCAGCAGGCCACAGGCGGCAACGCCCGGACGACCGGGCAGATGAATTAAATTATCAACATGGTAGTCACGCAGGACCAGACTGGACGGCACCGCAAAGGCATGGCTCAGCGCATTACGCCACAAGCCCTGAAACAGGGCCTTTTCAGACTCTGGACAGGGGTGCCCCTTCATCGCCGGCCAGAAATAGTCTGTCAGAAGGCTGGCCTCTGACATCATTTTTTCCAGCGTGTAGTCAGGAACCTGATCACGCACCGGAAAGTGCTGTTGCAGATGGATCAGGGTTTCCAGGGCCAGGCTGTAAAGCATTGCCTCGTCCCCACCGCGCGCCAGAACGCGGGTATAGGTATCGTCACCCAGATCTTCCAATAACAGGAATCCCTGTTCGGCATCCTGGGCCAGGATTTCTGGCGCGCTGAGTCCTAAATCGCGCAGAATCTGGGCAACAGTCACAAAGGGGCGGGTGTCTTCCTTATCAGGCGGCGCATCCATCAGAACGGCGCGGCGATCGCCATCAACCACACGCTCGTATCGCCGAAAGGAGGCATCATCGGCCAATGTCCCGTGAGACGCGTCTGGCCACCCCGCTGTCGCCAAAAATGCCTCTATCTGCTGCGAACGATCGACTGTCATAAATCCCAATTCCAATATGAAACCATAGCGTTAGAGGAGATTCTCTACAAAGGCGAGGGCGTTTTTACTGCATTTTTCGATGCCACGGCACTTGACGGGTTGGGTCTGGGGCCTTTCTTATCACCCGAATGCGACGAACCCAAGACACCCATCTTCAGACTTACTGCTAGGAACATATCAATGACCGACAAAATGACAGCCGAAACCCCGCCAATCGAGACAGATGTGGTGATTGTTGGGGCCGGACCGGTCGGGCTATTTGCCATATTTGAGCTGGGTATGTTGAAAATCCGCGCCCATATCGTTGATTCGCTAGAAGAAGTCGGGGGGCAATGCACAGCCCTGTATCCGGAAAAGCCAATTTTTGATATTCCCGCGCATCCCCGCATTGAAGGCGCGGCGCTGATCGAAAAACTGGAGGAGCAAGCATCCCCCTTCAACCCGGTCTATCATCTTAACCAGCAGGTCACTGGCCTTGTGGTCCGCCCAGATGGCGCATTTGATCTGACCACCTCCAAGGGCACACAGTTTAGATGCAAGGCGGTCATCATTGCAGCAGGGGGCGGGGCTTTTGGGCCAAACCGACCCCCACTGGACCATCTGGCCGATTACGAAGGAAAATCCGTCTTTTACATGGTTCGGCGCCGAGAAGATTTTCGCGGCAAACGCATTGTGATCGCTGGGGGCGGTGACTCCGCCGTTGATTGGGCGGTTTCATTGCCAGAAGTCGCAGAAAAGGTCTATGTCGTGCATCGCCGCGATAAATTCCGTGCCGCGCCCGATATGGTTGATCGCATGCAGGCCTGGGTCGACCAGGGCAAGCTGGAACTGGTGACCCCCTATCAACTGAGCGGTCTTGTCGGTGAAAATGGTGTGCTATCTGGCGTCACCGTAAAGGATTTCGATGGCGGTGAGCGCACCCTGGATGCCAATGTCCTGCTGCCCTTTTTCGGGCTGGCTGCTAAACTGGGACCAATCGCCGAATGGGGTTTCGAAGTCGAAAAGAACACCATCGTCGTTGACCGTACCAGTTGCGAAACCCCAATCCCAGGCCTGTTCGCAATTGGCGATGTCGCGCTGTATCCCGGGAAACTGAAACTGATCCTGCAAGGATTTGCCGACGCTGCAGCCGCTGCCCACAGCATTCATGGCATCGTTTATCCTAATGAGGCGTTACATTTTGAGTATTCAACGACTCAGGGCGTCCCCAGCTAGTCCGGAAGGGCTAGAGACCAGGAAATCCTGACAGATCAAGCGTTCCCACCGGCGGCAGGAAAGGCACATATCAGCGTTTCAGAGTCTTCTGATATTGATAAAGATCCACCCTGTGTCTGGATAAGGGAACGGGCCAAACTGATTCCGATATCCGTCCCCGTCCCTAAAGAGGGTTCCAACAAGACTCTTTCTGAAGATCCACAAATTGATATGGCCCAAGACAACTCGTCCAGTTTCAAATGGGGAACCCTTATGGTCAGATAGACCTGATTGTTCTGATGAGGCGTGATGTCTACCGAAATTGAATCGTCCGCGTCTAGCCAATAAAGCGCATCTTCTATCAATGCCTGCAGCGCTTGACGGATACGTCTGGGATCTACCTTCACCAATGCGGATTCCCCAGCATCAAAGCTAATAGCCTTCCGCTCAAATGCTTCGTTAACTTCTTTGGATTGAACAATATCCTGCATTATCATGGCCAGATCGAGCGTCTCTAACTCCAGGTCCATGAAGCCGGCCTGAACCGCCGCAAGGTCCAAAATCTCCCCGATCAGTTTGGATAGTTCCGTTGAGGCAGAAATGATATCCTCGACATACACCAGCTGACGCGAGGTCAAGTTGCCGAATATTTCCATCTTCAACAATTCGGCAAAGCCCACAATTGCGTTCAATGGCGTGCGCAATTCATAAGACATGTTCGCGACAAACTGGCTCTTCAACAAATCAGCGTTTTCCAAAGCACGATTTCGTTCTCGCAAAGCCTCCGCAACACGGGCGGTATCCGTCACATCCAGATACAACAACAAACATTGTCCATCCGGCAGGGGGACATAGGCATAATCTAAAACACGCTCATTGTTGAGGATCATTCGGCCCTGACGTGCCTTTGGATCTGAAATGCGATTGATAATACGACGTTTCATCAAGTCCCAGTCGCCATCGATTTGCAGCATGCTCTTGACCCGTTCGGCCGCTACCGAAATATGCGGGCCCTGCATCAACCAGTCCACTTCCAAACCAAAAATACAGGCAAACACACTGTTGAATAGTTTCAAGCGCCCATCGCGCCCGAATACGCACACACCTTCAAACAGAGAGTTCAACGTCGATCTCTGCACCGCAATCAGCTCATTATGGGAAGTCTCCAGCGCCAATTGATCGGTCACATCTTCATATTGAAAAATTAATCCCCCCAGCGGATGGGGCGATATCAGAACATGAATTGCACGCCCATCGAGCAAATGGATCATGCTCTCACGCACATCAATCAAATGGGTGAACATGTCTTCAAGGTTACGCTTATAGGCTGGAAAATCCGCAGTTTCCGGCAAAATACCGCGTCGACGGAGTGTTTCCAGTAATGTTCCCACAGTGGGTTGCGTATCAAGAATATCCTCAGCAAGGTCCCACATCTCCGCATAGGCCTTGTTGTAAAATTTCAGACGTCGATCCGGGCCATAAATTGAAATCGCTGATGTCAGGCGCTCCAGCACTTGATCCTGCACAGAGATATGCTCCGCCAACGACATTTGAAGGTTCTCAAGCGCTGTCATATCACTGCCAATGCCGACGATGCTGCCCGGAAAGCCGTCAACCGGCGCCTCTGTGACATCGATTGCAATCCGACTGCCATCCCGGACCAGATGACGGCTCTCTGTCTGCGCGACACCGGTGCGCTGGGCCAGTTTTGCCAAATCCCGCGCCCGGCTGGGATCATCGCCGACCCCCAACAAGGTATTATATGTTTTATTCGCTCCAGACAGATTCAGCGTTTCTGGGTCTCGCCACCAAATCGGCATCGGCACGGCATCCATCAATTTAGTCAGAAACAGCGCTTCACGCTCCTTCTGGACCATACGCTCGGTCAATAACAGGGTCGCCCCTTCATCCTGCAGCCACAGCACCGCATGGGAAGAGGACCATAGCCCGTTCACGAAGACGGCGCGCTGGCTTTTTTGCGTTTCAAGGCTGAGTGAAAACGGGTGTTTATTGGTGAGCAGGCCATCAATTGATTTAGCAAACTCATCGCGCTGCGACGGCTTTATACAGTGTAAAAGCGTCTGCATGTCGATCAACTGCAATTCTGATTGATACAAAAGCTCTGATGCTTTCGCGTTGAGCCACCAGCCGTCAGAGTCAAATCTGAGGCATGCATAAGGCGATGACTCCAAATCACCGTGCAATGCAGCCGACTGATCCCGCAGAGCCGCAATCTCTTGTCGACTGCGCCAAAACAAACCAGCCAATGCCAAGGCTAAGACGCCGCCAGCAACCGCAGTGATTTGCAAAATCATAGGCAGGATCCCCTTTCATTGACCCTAACTGCCACATTGCCCCAAATATTCGGAAAACAGTAGGACACTTTTGCCCGACGGGAAAAGGGGAACAATAAAAAGAGGCGGCGTGCCCGGTGGCAGCCGCCTCTTCTAATCCAAGGGTCAAAGACTCTTAGTAACGATACGCTTCCGGTTTGTGCGGTCCAGCCACATCAACACCGATATAATCCGCCTGCTTTTTAGACAGAACAGTCAATTCAGCACCAACCTTGGCCAAATGCAGGGCGGCAACTTTTTCGTCCAGATGCTTAGGCAGCACATAGACTTTCTTGTCATATTGCGCGCTGCGCTTCCACAATTCAATCTGGGCCAGAACCTGATTGGAGAAAGACGCACTCATCACAAAGCTGGGATGCCCAGTGGCACAGCCCAAATTCACCAAACGGCCTTCAGCCAGCAAGATGATCTTCTTGCCGTCAGAAAATTCGATTTGATCAACCTGCGGCTTGATGTTGTCCCATTTCATGTTGCGCAGGGCTTCGACCTGAATTTCGCTGTCGAAGTGACCGATATTGCAGACAATGGCCCGGTCCTTCATGGCCCGCATATGATCCACGGTGATGACATCGACATTGCCCGTAGCAGTGACGAATATGTCCCCCCGCGATGCGGCCTTGTCCATGGTGACAACTTCATAGCCTTCCATAGCCGCCTGAAGCGCACAGATCGGATCGGCTTCAGTCACCACAACGCGGCACCCTGCATTACGCAGGCTATCAGCAGAACCTTTACCCACATCGCCATAACCCGCGACGACCGCAACCTTACCCGCCATCATAACATCGGTAGCCCGACGAATGGCATCAACCAAACTTTCGCGGCACCCATATTTATTGTCGAACTTTGACTTGGTGACGCTGTCGTTCACATTGATTGCAGGAACGCGCAGCGTTCCTTTCTTTTCCATCTCGTAGAGACGGTGAACACCGGTCGTCGTTTCTTCCGACAGGCCGCGCACATCGTCCAGCAATTCTGGGCGCATTTCATGCATACGGATGGTCAAATCACCACCATCGTCCAGAATCAGATTTGGCTTCCAGCCATCCGGGCCTTCCATGGTCTGGTCGATACACCACCAGAACTCTTCTTCATTCATGCCCTTCCAGGCAAAAACCGGAACGCCAGTGGCAGCAATTGCTGCAGCCGCATGATCTTGAGTCGAGAAAATATTGCAGGAAGACCAGCGCACTTCCGCACCCAAAGCCGTCAGCGTTTCTATCAGAACCGCCGTTTGAATGGTCATATGCAGGCAGCCTACGATACGGGCACCCTTCAGGACTTGTTCTTTGCCGAACTCTTCCCGCAGCGCCATAAGGCCAGGCATCTCAATTTCAGCGAGTTCTATTTCCTTGCGGCCCCAAGCAGCCAGCGAGATATCCTTGACTTTAAAGTCATCGGCCATGGTTGTTTCCTTCTCCGTTTATCAGAATGATGCCCTGCGGCACCCCTTCCTCGAGCGGGCGTATAGCAGGGGAACCAACTTTCGGCAAGGCGTTGGCGTTTTCCAGAAGGTACGGGGACAGCAAGCGGATGAATAAGGTAATTCAAGATAAAATTCAGAAATTAACCACAA
>JARGPE010000094.1:0-10679 GCA_029212835.1 Alphaproteobacteria bacterium
GTAACAGGGCAGTGGATATCGGATTTAAGAGTATCCTGGGTCACAGTGTCGCCGTAAATTCCGCGAACTGTTTAATGCAACGATCCTTCAGCACCGCAGGCATAAATGAATAATGTCGCCCGATATAAAGCTGTGGCTGACTGATGAACTGCCCATAGGTTGCCATCATTTCCAGGCCACGCTGAGAGATATCCAAACACACTTCCGTATTCACCTTACGCAATTGATACAATTGCATGTCACGGGTCAGAGGCAGCGGCATTTTCATGATGACGCCGCCGCGATCCAAATTCGGGCTGACCTTGTGAAGCGTGGTAATCAGCCCCCGGTAATCCCGGTGATAGACCGCCCATAATTGCGTATCCAACCCGCGATAATGTTCCGGGTCGGCACCGTGCAAATTGACAATGCGATCCGGGGTAATTTCAATCAAGGCCTGTTCCAAACGCCCGGTCCCAAAAACCAGATGCACGTCGCAATGCGCGTCACGCATCGCCTCCAGGGCAGCTGGTTCATTCAAGTCTGCAAAAGTCTGAACATCTGCAACATCGCTCAAGGTACGATTTTTACCACCGAACCAACTTTCGATCTCATAGGCAGCGCCCTGTTCTTCAAGCTGATGTTCAGTTTCAAAGGTTGCGCTGCTGGGCCGCTTTTCTTCAAAAACACGGACAATGTTCCACTTTTGAGACAAGGCCTCAACGAAATGCGTATGATGGGGCGTATCCGTCGTCAAAACGCCCACCCGCAAGTTTTTAGGCTCCATCATCGAGAAATATCCAATTGATCAAATCTGTTAAGTCCAATGCCATTCTGGAATAAGGAACCCTGGAATATGCCACACGCCAGCATCCTTTACCCATATATCCGTATTTCTAAAACTTTCACATACTGACCAGAACCAAGACTCCGGCTTTTCCTGAAACCGACAGAAAGCCGCGATATCCTTTTCCGGTGCAACCCACCCTTTATGCGCGATTTGGTTAATTGCCTCACTTCTGTCAATCATACCATAACGGATCTTCACAGATAGATTATCAAAGTCACGCGTAAATCCAAATTTGTACCATTTTAAAAAATGATGCAATGAAATGAAGTCACAATCAATATCAGCAAAATCCCAAGATCCAATTTTCAAATCTTGTTCATCATAATCAAAACCTGATTGTTGTGCGATGCGGGCGTTCTCATAGCTATTCCATTTGAAAAACGCGCCCAGAAAGACGGAACGGACAGCAAAATTGGGGTTTCTAGGAATTTGATAGGCTAACAGATCGCTTTGTGTCAGACCTTCCTTGCCACACCAATAATCCGCATCGGTAGATTCTAGACAGCCATGCCGTGCCAACCAGTCCGTATCCAGCGTGTCGGAAAGGCGCTCCAACTCATTGCCCCCATATTCCAACTGAGGGTTCTCGCCCCATAAAATCATTGGGATGCGCAACTGCAACGCAAGTCGAATAGGAATGGCGAACAACGCCATATGCATGGGCAGGCCGGTCGTACCCCGCTCCTCAAATGCCGCCTTCATAAAGCGGCGCTCCACATCCGGGGACAGGGTATAGTCAATATGATCAACGCCCAAATTCTTGATCATCGCATCTAAATTGCGTTGACCAATTTCTGTCCGTGCAGGCGTGCGCCAGGTTACCGCCAAGACAGACAGACCATACTTCTTGGCCATGATCACTTGATACCAACTGTCCTTACCGCCCGAAACGGGAACGATACAGTCATATCCTTCGGCCCGGGCCTTGGTCTGGGCGACCAGAGTTTGGAATGCCCGCTCCCTGGCCGGCCAGTCGATCTTCGTTTCCTTATCGCGGTGACCGTGACAGGCCGTGCAGATACCCTCCGCATCCAGGCGGATACCGGGGCGTGTATCGGGCAATATACACTGCGTGCAATAGCGCATTCGCTTAGTTCCTCAATTGTGCATGATGATCCACGAACATTCGTGCAGCCAATAACGAGAACAGAAATTTGCTGTCGCTGTTGCGCGCAATCTCGGACCCCAGAAATCTCTCAAATCGCGCCCTATCCACGAAATCGAAAAACGGACTGTCTGCTAACAGAGTATCCCGCACCGCCGGATCAGCGAAATCAACAAAGGACGTCACCGGGGCATTGATCCCCTGTTTACGCGGATTATCCAGGATGACATCCGGAACCATCCCCTTACCCGCATGTCGCAACAGATATTTTGGCAGGCTGTTCTGTATCAAATGGCGACTGGGAATTGAAAACAGACATTCCACCAAATCCTTGTCCAGATAGGGCGCACGGTTTTCAACAGACCACCGCATTCCCGCCAGATCATCATCGTGCAGCATGACAGGCACAGTCTCGCGCATAAGTTCATTCAACATACGATTGCGCAGGATGGCGTCACAGTAAGCCTCTTCCTGATGAGTTTCCTGAAAGGGCTGTGTCAGGAATTCAGAAAATCCCTCTGCGCCCAGAAAAATATGATCGCGATTGTCGGGCCGTTCAATAAAGGCGCGAGGGTTTTGAAGGAATGGATTCCGCACAAATTGCCCATAACTGCCGCGCCATCCCTGCACCAGACCTTCAAAATCAGGAGCTTCCTGCATCTCTGCTAACCAGAAGAGATAGTGGTCATAATAACCACTGAAAACCTCATCTGCGCCCGTTCCACCCAAAGATAACTTAAAGCCTTCCTGATGGATTTTCTGGCTGACCAGATAGTGCAGATAGTAAGAGATCGTCAAAGGAGGCCCATCAAAATAGGCGATCATATCCCGCAGCCGATCCAGAAATCCTTCCCGTGGAATGGATATCTGGTGATTGGGCACGTCCAACCCCTTCAATCCTGCGGCAATCATCGCGGATTCATCATAGCGCCAGTCTTCTTCTATGATCGAAAAACAAGTTATATCCAGCCCCAGGCGATGCCGCGCCATGCCCGCAATAACATTGGAATCAATCCCACCCGACAGCCGAACAGCAACAGGCACATCCGCCCGTAATGTCCGCTCAATTGCTTGCTCCAGGGCGGCATCCACCGCTTCCTGTGCTTGGGAGACGCTCATTTCCCGGGGCCGATAGGACAATTGCCAATAGCGATGTAGCCGTGGCGCCTTACCCGCCTCTATCACCAATGCATGAGCGGCTGGCAATTCCCGAACCCCCGCGAAGAATGTACGATGATCCTTCATCAGTCCTTTATAGCCGTTCACCAGATAGCGTTGCATATGCAGGCCATCAATAGCAGGAACCTGTCCCGCCAGGGCCGTCAGAACCTTAATTTCAGACGCAAAGACCAGTCCCTCTGCGCCTAGATCCCAGAGATAGAGAGGCTTTTCCCCAAATCGATCCCGCGCCAGGACCAAAGTGCCGCTGTCTTCCTGATAAATCGCAAAGGCGAACATGCCAACCAGATGGTCTAATGCGTCTAGCCCCCAGGCACGCCAAGCCTCCAACAAAACCTCTGTATCACCGCTGGTTTGGAATTGGTGACCCTGTGCTTGTAATTCTGTGCGCAACTCCGGGTAATTGTAAATTTCGCCGTTATAGATCAGCACCCAACCATCCTTACGGAAGGGTTGATCAGAACGCGTATTCAAATCAATGATGGACAATCGGCTGTGCAAGAAATCCAGGAATTGACCATCTGGACGTGTCGCATTGTAAGTACCGCTGCCATCAGGTCCGCGCTGTTCCATGCGGGAAATTGCAACGGCACAACGATCTGTGGAAAGTGGTGAATTGGCAAGGCGTCCGGCAATGCCGCACATAGGACCCTATCCCGAAACTGCGGCGCGGCGCAGTGAATGCCCTTTGCCAACCGCGTCCTTCACCGACTTGCCCAAAACATCCTTATAGGCAGAAGCCGGGAATTCCGTCGCAGGCCGGGCAAATTGAATGTCGCCCTCTGCAATGACATGCCCAACAGGCAGGTCTCGTGCGGCGACCAGGCCTTTGCGAATAGCAGGGCCTGTGCCCTCCTCACACAGTTGCGGACGCTTGATGCCATCCCCGCGCGATGCCGCCACCTGTGGCAGAATCCGCGCAAGATAGGCCAAATCGGCTGGGTCACATGACAGCGTGTGATCTCGGAAAGTACGCCCCTCCTTCTGGTCCGTGAAATGAACTTCGACAATACGCGCGCCCAAAGCCACAGCGGCAATCGGCGCCTCCGGCCCAATGACATGATTGGAATAACCGATTGTGATGTCTGGAAAGGCCTGAATCAAAGTAGGAATTGCCAAAAGATTGGCTTGATCCAGAGGGGTGGGATAGGCCGACACACAATGCAAAACGGCCAAATGTGCCGCGGCACCCTCTGTCCCCATCTCCGACACAGCCCAATCGATGGCTTGGCGTGTTTCATCCAGCGTCGCCGTTCCTGTCGACAGAATGACAGGCAGGCCACTGGCGGCGGCTGCACGGATCACAGGTTCAAAATCAACATCACCGCTGGCGATCTTTATCGCCGCACAATGCTGCGCCAGAAACGGCACCCAATCCTCGCTAATAGCGGAGGAAAAGAAAGCCACACCGCGCCGTACCGCCTCTGCCTTCAACCGCAGATGTGCAGCTTCATCCAAACCAAAACGGGTGACCCTGGCCAAACGATCCGCATCGGCCGCACCTATGAAACGCTCGGGTGTATAGCTCTGAAACTTTACAGCATCCGCTCCGGCTTCAGCGGCGAGATGCAGCAATTCAACCGCCTTGTCGACATCCCCTTCATGATTGACGCCAATTTCGGCGATCAGAACCGGCCGTTCTGTCAGATCAATCCCAAACAGATGCATTTTAATTCCCGCTCTCTGTGCCTAAGCACTTTTGACCTTTTCAGCTTCCACGGCCTCAACTTCAGCGATCAGCTCATCCAAAACACCCATCAAGATAGATTCCATATCTTCCAGAAAACCAAGAAGCTCATCCAGGAAAAGCTGATAAATTGCTGGGGCTTCTTCATCTGTCACCCGACGATGCATTCGGAAGTAAACGTTGAACATGGTCATCAATGTCCCATAATTGTTCTGCCAGACGACAGCAACAATCGGGTCAAACACCTCGCCCTCCTTTGGCTGGAACAAGGCCCAAATGATTCCGTAGGATTCGAAGGGATTGGGTTTCGTCTCCTTCTTCATCTCCTTAATTGCGGCATAAATTTCCTGATACCAAGTAATCGTCTTTTGCCGCAGGTCATAGAAGCGATCCAGAGGCACCCCTTCCCCTTTGGCATATTTCTGCATCTCCTGATCGACACGTTTCAGGTCTGTTTCCCGATCTTTTGGTGATGAAGTCAACTTGATCGTTTGTGGCAGTTTGGGAACCGCGCCTGGAATCTCCACGCCATCAGAGCAGTTATAAACCTTATATCCACTGAACATCTTCATCAGCTTTTGCATAAAAAGCCGGCTCAACAAGAACCCATCATTTGTCACGACGGTGCCGCCAAAATTCCCATCAATGGTCAATGCCATTTCCGTAGACTCTTTCGTGCCCTGGAAAGAGAACATGAATTCCTTGTCGGTGTAATAGGCCGACGCCTTTGAATGATGGTAATCAGCGATACGACTGCCAAGATCCACGCCAAACAGATAGACTTCTTTAAACGCAGCCCCCAACGCAAAACGGGCCCCACCGTTCGAAACGGTGGGCACTGCCAGATACATCGGGTCTTCATTCAACTCATAAAACCGCGAGGAACAAACCGTATCGCGGTGGAAGAAAATCACCTTATCAAAGACAGCAGCCGTGCGTGGATTAACGGTTGCTGCGCCGACAAATGTGATCCCAGAAAGATCATATTGCGATGCGATCCGTTCCAAAATATCTGCCTGACCATAAGTATTTTCAACCTCAACATGGAAATCAGGCTTAATTCCTTGTGATAACAAAACCTTAAGACCGGACCCACAAGAGATCAGGACGACTTGATCTTTGAATTTCCGGATCGTATCCATGGCCATATCGACGGAGGGTCCGGCCGCTACAACGAAAGCCGGACACCGTTTCTCATGCCTTGGCCGTGTGCGCCAAATTGCATAATCGCGAGACAGAAAATTTCTCGTCGAATTCATAATCATGATGTTTTCGTCTTCAAAGAAGCCGCGGTTTGATCCGATATAGGAAATTTGGTCGGATAGGCCCTTATGAATTTCCCGCACCAAGGGAGACCGATAATGCGTGTAAACAAGCGCACCATCCAAGGTGCCACCATTGTCAGAGCGCAGGGCAACTGTCAGTTCAGAGGACACCGAAACTGCATTGTCATCCAGAATAAAGAAGACCTGACCCTTGCGGCTCTCAACAAGTTCAATCCATTCATCCCAAGGATTGAGATACAGGGAATACCAAAGGAACTCGATAAACTGTTCTACGACAATAAGGGACTGGGCCTCAAAATCATTCAGCATTCGTCCAATATGATCGCCAATCCCAACGCCGAGTGACACCGCAAAGCCTGTTATGCCTTGTTGGCCATCATTCGCCTGCGGCTCTATACCCAAGGCCTTTGCACCAAAGGTCAGGCGTTTAATGGCCATTTTCGTCATCAGTTGCGGTGGTAAGTTATCCCGAACAGGCCACCCAATATCAATGCGATATGGATTCTCCGTATAGGCTGAATACTGATCGTCAACGAACTGACGCACGCCAGTTTCATAGAAAAGAGTATGTCCAATATCGATATTAAGGTCATCCCCAACCTCGACAACCTTGGACGCAGGACTATCGATTGCACGCAACTGTGCCGCCAAATCTCGGCTGTGACGCTCCACAGCGACAATATTTCGCTCAAAGCGTTCACACGCAATGGGATCTTTGGTCGGGTCGAGTGTCTTTATCATTCGTGTCCTACCGCCTTGGCCAAAAGTTTGTCAAACAAGGTCGCAAACTCGCGCCCTCGTTGATTGATCGTCACGACTGTTCCAGCATCCAACACAGACTTTGCAATGCTTTGTCTTGATGCTCGGATTGTTTCTGGGTCTTGCGACAAAAGCGCGAGTTTTTTTGCCAAAGCCTCTCGATCTTCCTGGACCCAGCTCGTAAGACCAAGGCTCCGCAGAAGACTGGTTACCGCCGCATTTTCAGGGCGACCAGGCTGCACCGATAAAACGGGTACACCATGACGCAACGCTGTCAAAGCAACCTCGACACCAGGCAAAGGAAATGTGTCTAACACCAGATCGATACCGTCAATCGCTTCTTCCAGTGTCGTTTCCTTTGAAATACGTTCGACAGTATTCAAATCCAATCCGGCATTCGTAAATCGCTCTCGCAGAATTTCATTTGCGATCTCATCATTTGCCTCATCGCCATACATAACCAAGGTTCCATGAAACCCCTGTCGCACAGCGTCAGCCACCATTTCCAAAAATGAGTCCGACAAGCGACCAACCGGCGCATCGATAAAGACGCGCATGGCACCTGTTACTGGAGAATCGGGCGGGTCCTCCTCCAAATCCTCATACAAAGGCCATGTCGACAGACCTGATGCAATCTGAACTCCTGCTGAGGTGTCATCCAAAAACAATGGAAAACCGGGCTCCCCCAAAGCCAGCGCCCCCTTTTCAGCCCCCGGGATACAACCAGGGGCTCCAAAAGCACATAAAACGACGGGTGCTGGCATACGTTGAACAATTCCGGGGCGTCCCGTCCAGTCATAGCCATCCAGATCGATCAGGATTTGAATGCCGTCATTGCGCATCATGGTTGCGACGGTTTCATCATCAATATCGTGAATGTTTCGCCATGCGGCCGCTCCGCGCCGTAAGCGTCGAGAGATAGAATCTTCAATTGCCAAATTGGAATAGTAGTAAATTTGGGCAGTGCGGGACAAACATTCCTCTATTGTTGAGAGGATCGGTGCGCGTTCCGACTCAATATGCATAGCCCCACTGAGAATACCGACGCGAAACAGTGATTCATCCGATTCTCTTTGAGTAACATTAATCGGTTCTGAGGATACAACGGCAAGGGCATTCCAGGACTGAGACAACTCCAAAGCACGATCCGGTGTGACTGCCGAGTCATAGCGGACAAGGCCAGGCAAGCATTGTGCGATTGCCACAGGGTCTTGTTCTGCCGCTTGCAATGCTCTTTGGGCAGCCGACCAAGCCATACCAACCTCACCAGCGGCAACCAGACACTGCGCATAAATAACCAAATCTTCGGCGGTCCGGCCCTCAAGTTCAACCAAGGCCTCTGCTGCCCGCAAGCGATGCCCAACCTGACCGCTACGACGCTTTGTTTCAATCAGCCCACGCCATGCAGGGGCATTCGCATTATCTAACTCAATTGCATCAAGAAAAATCTCCGCAGCCTTATCAATCTCATCGGAGGCAAGAAAGCCATACCCATAATCCACCAACGGATTTTCTTCTGTCGCCAAAAATGCTGTCCCAGCTGAGACTAACCAAGCGGGCACTAATTGATATTGGGGATAATATGGCTTCAATGCTGTGGAGAGTTTGGCATAATAAACACCATCTGAATGTTTCCCCAAAGAAGAATAAAGTACAGAGAGAACTTCGGCATGCTCAAACGCTTCCGGCTGGTCATCGTGAGCCGTTTGCATCACTTTAAGCGCCGGGAGCATCCGTCCAATTCTCAATGTGGCCAGTGCTAATAAATGACGCATTAACGGAGTGCCACCGACCGCCGCGCGATACTCATCCAATTTATCCAAGGCTGCCAAAGTATTTTCGTCATTCAAGAATGACAGGATTTCATTAACAGGATCTGTGCCACCAATGGCGGATTGCCCCGTGAAACTGATATCAAAGTCAGAAAAATTAATATCGAAATCATCAGACATAGGGCCAAGGCTTTCTCTACGGAGGGCACACCGAATAAAGTCTCTGCATTATCGCATAGAGACTCCTATGATTCGATGAATTAGGACAGCATTTCTTGTATTCGCGTGAGGTCATACAGATCAAGGATAGCCAGAAACGCATTGGGGGCCCGATAAAAACCGGACCCCCAAGCATCAAAGCGTATTCACAACCCTAAGGCTGTTTTAGTTCAAGAGAGCCAGAATGGCCTGCTGCTGCTGACCAGCAATCGACAGAGACTGAATGCCCAACTGCTGGCGGGTCTGCAAGGCGACCAAGTTGGCCCCTTCTTCGTTCAGATCCGCAAGAGTCAGTTTGTCCGAACCAGTCTGCAGGGTGTTCACGTAATCATTCGTGAAGTCCAGACGCGTCTGCAAGATAGCAACGTTTGTACCAAGTTCAGCTGACGTCGCACGAACCCGGCTAATAGCAGAGTCAATGTTGGTGACGATCTGATCAACTGCACCGATGAAGGAGTTGTTGGTCCCAATCTGGTTAAAGTTGTTGAACACGAGAGCATCCGTCGAAGCCAGACCAGTACCTGTAAGAGCCGACACGCCCACAAATTTCTGGCTCGCATCAAATCCACCAGCCGCGTTCACGGTATTAATACCGGTGAACAACGAGCGCGTGCCAGATGCCGTGACTGAAGTCGCATTCAAGTCAAAGCCCTTAACCTCCAGGCGAGAAGCTGTGCGCGTTGAGAACGCAACATCCAACTTAGACCCAGTGTTATTAAGCAGATTCAAACCCTGATAGCTCGCGTCTTCGATCAACAAGGAAATCTGTGTGCCGAGCTCTTTAAACTGCGTCGTTGACGACGCACGTTCAGTTGCTGTCTGGGTTTTGGACGCTTCCGCGACACCTTTCATCTGCTTAAGCAGCGAATCGATTTTCTCAAGACCACCAAGAGCGGAGGTAATAGAAGAAATACCCTGGTCGATACCGTCTTTACGGTCGGTAAAGTCAGATGCACGGTCATTCAAAGCTTTGGACTGGAAGAACGCGACCGCGTTGTCGACAACGGAGTTAACTTTTTTACCAGTTGTCAGGCGGTTCTGCGTGCGATCAGACAAATCAGCTACGTTCTGCAGGGTGAGCAGAGCGCTACGTTGTGCACCTGTGAGTGTAATATCAGAAGACATGGCTATGGTCCTTTCTGGATTGCCAAATATAACGTCGCGCTTCTGCGGGACGGACCGACTTGTTCGGTTACCGTGAAACATAATCGAGCGGCCACGGTCGTGTCAAGAGACATTTTTAAAAAAATTTACGGATAACCGCCATCGCTTTTTCTGTCGATCCTATGTGACTGGCACGCCGCTTGCTTACCTTTCTCTAAGGCTAAACAGATTATGCCGCAGAAGCGGAAATTTAGTAACTCTGCCAGAAAAGGAAAAACGCCATGGTATCCAGAGTCAGCGCAACAGGCACGCTCAGCCAGAACCTGTATCTGATTAATAGTGGGCAATCAAAGCTTGCTGACTTGAACTATTCTCTCGGCTCTGGGAACAAACACGAGGGGCTGAAATTCTATGGCAAGGACTCCACGCGAATTGTTGACCTGCGAAAAGACATCGATGCGCGAAAGGCCTATAACGGTACAATTGATATTACTGAAACCACTGCGAAATCCTACGATTCAATATTAGAGAGTCTTGTTGCTGTCGTCACAGATGCTCTGAATGCGGCAGAACCGCTTTCGACAAACGATCCCGATTTTCCAAATACGACAACAGTTCTAGCGAACAACTTCATGTTGGAAGTTGAAGCCAACCTGAACATCAAACTTGGCGATCGATTCATTTTTGCAGGTACCAACTTCAGTGATGCCCCCTTGCGGGATCTGCGCACGTTATCGCT
>JARGPE010000094.1:10689-14971 GCA_029212835.1 Alphaproteobacteria bacterium
TCAACGGATCTTGGGTCTGCGCCCGCCGCAGCAAACGCAATTGAAACCGCAGACACTGTTCCACAGCATGTCGTTGATGCGGGCGGCGCGGCGACAACTGAATCATACCACACATCCTTCACAGCTGCGGGCACAATCGACTCGAAATCCTATGAGAAAATGAAGGTCACGATCGCAGACGCACAGCCAATCACCTATAACATCACCGCGAATGAACCTGCCTTCCAGAATCTTATTGAAGGATTGCTGCGCCTGAAATCTGCTGCTCAAAGTGGCCTGACAGAAGATCAGCGCGAAGAATTCCTGGGGGAAGCCCGCACCACATTGGACAATGCCCGCGTTCAATTGCGTCAATTGCAGGCAACGAATGGGACTATTATCAACGAATTGGACCGCACAAAGGCGGTTCACAATAGCTTCATAAACATTTCCCAATCGGTCATAACCGACCTTACGGTTGCCAATGACGCAGAGGTCGCCGTGCGCATATCAGCGCTGCAAACCCAATTGGAAGCGTCCTACACAACAATATCGCGACAAAGCCAGTTATCGCTGGTAAATTATCTATAAATTTAATTGCGTCGCGTTAACCCTAGCTTTACGAATTTGTTTTATGCTGACACAGTAAAGTCAGTGCTAAATCGATCTAATTTAATGTCTTTAGTTGGATCGTTTACCGCAAGATTATCAACCAGAGAACGGGTAGGCATGTCCAATCCTTACGCAAGTCAACAACGTGCAGCACTAGAAAAAGCCCCCCCTCAAGCTGCTGAGGGTTACGCGCTGATTGAAGTAGCGCGTCGAATGGACGAGGCATCCCGGGCCCCTGATGATATCGCGGCAATTCGCAACGTTGTGCGTTTGAATTGGCGCGTTTGGACAATTTTTCAGGCTGAACTGGTAGATCCCGAGTGCCAAACGCCCCGCCAAATCCGGGAAAACCTAATCAGTTTGTCTAATTTCATCGATAAAAGATCTGCAGAGTTAATCGGAACACCGGATGCGTCAAAACTGTCCGTACTAGTGAACATCAATAGACAGATCGGAGCCGGGCTTCTGGGCAACCCCTCCGACGATCCAGAAGAAGCAGAACGGCTGCGTGTTGAATATGCGCAATTACATGGATTGGCCGCCCCGACAGACACAGCAGAAACGCCTGAAGATTTCTCTGAAGATTCGCAAGCTACCACTGACAAAACCAATCGAGAGGCGTGAAGGAAAGCTTAGGAAAACCTGCCTTTCCTCAGCCGCCAGATTGCAAAGCGGCTCAATCACCAATTGACATCGTACTGCTTATGAAAAGGCCAGAAGTGGCATTCGCCGCATCTGCCTTCAGCAGGATCGATAGAAGCCTTAAACTGGCTTACGCCTATAGCCATAATATGTTGGAACATGCCCCACCAAAGCTGTCCAAAAAGGCTAGATTGGTGGCGTTTTCAACATCAATTATTGTCTCTGCCCCAGTTCTGGCTGCATTCCCGGGTGGAGGCTATAATTTTCACCCTGGTCCCCCCAGTTATCCCGGTAATCGTCCTTCTGCATTCGCGTGCTATGCGGGTGAAAAACAATTTGGTGTCACATTTCACAGAATGCTTCCTCGTGTCGATGAGGGAGAAATTTTGGACTGTGAACACTTCTCTATTGCTGGCTGTAACACATCCAGCGCAATTGCTATTTTGGCCTACCAAAGGTTAGCGCGCCTGCTCTTGATGAATATAACCGCATTGGCAGAATTGGACAGACCTCTGATCGGAAATGGCGTACGCTGGACCGGAATGAAGACGACCCTAGCCCAATACAATAGGATGCGCTCTGTTCCTGGCGACATAGAGACGTCAGAACTGGACCGTCGCATTCGCGCCTTTAACTGGGTTTATACACCACTCGACAGTCGCAAAAGCACAAGGCCTGATCCAGCCACAGAATAAATAGAGAGACCTAGACGTCTTGATCCTCATCCCCTGTGTTTTCACTCTCAAGCCCTGGCCAAAGACCAAGGCTTTTGAACCGTTCCGTCTCATGCTCAATCAGCGGGTGGGATGCACGCAGGGCGTTGTACAAACGTCCAGCATTAACTTCGGTTTCAATTTTCTCAATAATACTTTCAGAACTCGGTGCCGCCGCCGCATACTGTTTTAGGAGCTCCAACGCCATTTGTTGATAGCGTGGACGTTGTTCTTCAAACATATAAGCGCATTGCAGCGCGTAATAGACACGGCGGGCTGGACTTTGTGCATCCGCCTCACTCATGACCTCCTTGCGGCGCAAGATATCTGCATGGTTGTGCAAAATAACTGTCGTCGCCTCCCCGGCATTCTCCAACACTGCGCCATTTATAATAATACGTTCTTTCGATGGTAATTTAATGCGCAGGGGCATGTTGATTTCCTCTGTGGAGATAGGCAGGGCGCCTAGTCTTAAACTATAGGCAGCGTTTACTGCAACGCAAACAGAAGCCCGAATCGACTCCTCTTGCAATTTCAGACAAAATCTGCCATATAAGCAACTATGGATTGGTGCATTCAGGACGTTTATACGTTTTGACGTTAACCAAGGACCATAAAAACGATAGCAGAAGCTGTCGAGGAGGTTTGAAATGGAAATTAACATCTCTACCCCCGTGCCGCTGTCACAGAACAGTCAAACACAGCAGGCACCAAATGCAACGTCGCAAGCAGGGGCTACAACCACGGTGCAAAATGTACCGGACAACGTCGTTACCGCAACGACTGATCCGGCGCAAACGAATACCCGTGAGGATAATGCCCTCCGTCGGCAAGAGCGGTCCGTTCGGGAACAGGGCGTCTCTGCCCTGCCAGAACTTCAACTGCAGGGTTTTAAAACCCGAGTTGGTTTTGATGCAGAAACTGACGTCGTTTTCATGGAAATCCTGTTGCCGAATACAGAAGAAGTTCTTCGGCGCATTCCATCAGAAAACCTGATCGAATTTCTTCAGTCTCAGGTAGACCGCATCAGCAATACCGGTGATTCAGCATCGGTCGCGTTTGATACTTCAATCTAATAGGATTGATTTCAGGGTTTAATGCCCTTTTTCTTTATGAACTGTGCTTTACTACAGGCACTGAACAACGCCCTATTTTCGGGCGTTTTTTTCTTTTTCGCAGGAAATTTTGATCTGCTGTCTCACGGCAGAAGATTCCCGCCTGGACTGAATCTACCCGGATGAAACTGCCCACATAAGCATAGCACCTCAAAATATCCTGACCGTAACAGGCAATAAAATTCATTTAAATTCAATATGATATAGATTTCTTTTAAAACTGGCCCGGCGCTTGCTGATAAGGAGGCAGTAATGACACCGGAGACGTATGATGTCTGTAAACACTGTGACCGATAAGACCCGAGACCTGTTCAGCACAACAGACGCGAACAGGTCTACGCAGGATCGCACCAATACGTCTGATTCCGCGACAGAAGGTTCGAATGAAGCGCGCTTCGCTCAAATTCTGAAAGGACGTATTGCGACCAGTTTCAGTACCTCCCGCGCAAACCAACAATTTAAACTGCCAGAAAAAGCCACTACCAACGAGCCACCAACCCCTATTTACAATCGGCGCGACGATCGTTCACGCGATCAGTCGATCGACGACAACGAGCAACGAGATGACAGAAGTCAAGACGACCGCCCTGCCCCGGTTGCTCATGCCCCTGTGGAACCGGCACAACGCCGCGATACGGATATGGGGACTGTAAAACCAGTTGCAGAGGCCAAGACCGGCAACGGTGCGAATGAAAACACCGCGCCTGCCCAGGCAGATAAAGGTGCCCCTCAAGCAAGTGATGCGAAAGCAAACACAGCGGCAACACAGTCTAATGGAGCCGCTAAAGAAACTCAGCAAGCCGCAGCAAGCCAAGTTGTAAAGGGTGAAACAGTCTCACCGGAAATTTTGGAGCAGGCAAAAAAGGCCGCCCAGAATGCAGGCGGTAAACTGACTGCGACTGTTACCGATGAAGCGGTGCAAGTTTCTTCACAGCCACAAAACACGCTGACGGCAAAAGCTGCTATCAATGCGGACGCAGCAAACGGCGAAATGAAAAAAGGCCAGGCGACCGCCTTAGCAAATACTCAAGCTGAGGGCGAAGCAGAGGCTGAAGCCGACGCCAGTGCCAATAACATATTCAACCGCATTAAAGCCGAAGCGAAAAACCCAAACGCGCAAAACAATGCTAACGCGGTCAAAAATGGCGTGGATCCATCCAAAGTGAACGCTGCGGCACAACAAGCTGCCGCGATTGCAAATTCATCCGTCAATACGCAACA
>JARGPE010000095.1:0-12487 GCA_029212835.1 Alphaproteobacteria bacterium
CTGGTGCTGTTGGATGCCGATGAAATGGCACGGGTGCTGGAGAAATTCAAAACCTATGGCAAACAGCCAAAAGTTTGAGGAGAGAGGATGGAAATCAACGGCATTCCCCATCGCACCATTTGGGTAGAGGAACCGCGCAAATCAGTTGCGGTGATTGACCAGACCAAACTGCCCCACCGGTTTGAGACGTTGATCCTGTCCAGCCTGGAAGACGCGGCGCGGGCGATTGAGGATATGATTGTGCGGGGCGCGCCTTTGATCGGGGCGACGGCGGCTTATGGGTTCTGTTTGGGCCTGGAGGATGATGCCAGTGACACGGCGGTTGAGGCGATTTATGCGCGGCTGTATCGCACTCGCCCTACGGCGGTCAATCTGCGTTGGGCGCTGGATGAGATGCGGGCCCTGTTGGACAATCGCGCCCCAGCAGAGCGCGCCGCGCTGGCCTGGGAGCGGGCAGCAGAGATCTGTGATGCAGATGTTGAGATATGTAAATTCATTGGTCAGCACGGATTGCGCCTGATCGAAGAGATCGCGGCCAAGAAACCAGCGGGCGAGGCTGTGAATATCTTAACCCATTGCAATGCCGGATGGCTTGCCACGGTGGATTGGGGCACCGCGACGGCGCCGATCTATATGGCTTATGAAAAAGGTATCAAGGTGCATGTCTGGGTCGATGAAACCCGCCCGCGCAACCAGGGGGCCAGCCTGACAGCCTGGGAGTTGGGGCGCCATGGCGTTGCCCATACGTTGATCGCAGATAACGTCGGTGGGCATCTGATGCAGCATGGTCTGGTTGATCTGTGCATCGTTGGGACCGATCGCACCACGGCGCGGGGCGATGTCTGTAACAAGATCGGCACATACCTGAAGGCATTGGCCGCAAAGGATAACGGAGTGCCTTTCTATGTCGCCTTGCCGTCGACAACAATTGACTGGACCGTGCAAGATGGCATTGCGGAAATCCCGATTGAACAGCGCAGTGGCGCAGAACTGACCCGCATTACAGGGCGGACGGAATCCGGGGAAATTGTAACAGTTGATATCGCACCAGAAGACGTCGTTGCCCGGAACGATGCCTTTGATGTCACACCGGCCCGACTGGTCACCGGTTTGATTACAGAGCGCGGTGTCTGTGTCGCTAGCCAGTCGGGGTTGAACGCCCTGTTCGACCGCTCCTAGCGCAGATCTAATTTTCGCGGTGCAACATTACCTTTGTGGTGAAATTGAACCGTGCTACATCTAAAATTCAACAGGGTTTGGTTTCAAAAAGGGTGAGCATACAAGGCGATGGCGGTTGGCGGTGAATTGACAATTTTTCAAGATGCCGCGCTGTATCTTGCCGCCGCTGTTGTAGCAGTCCCCATTTTCAAGCGTTTGAAACTGGGCTCTGTTCTGGGCTATCTGGCTGCCGGTGCGATCATCGGACCCCATGTTTTCGCGATTGTCGGCAATGCAGAAAGCGTTCTGGCCTTTTCTGAATTCGGCGTCGTTCTGTTGTTATTCCTGATCGGGTTGGAGTTGAAGCCAGCCCGGCTATGGGCGTTAAAGGCCGATATATTTGGCCTGGGGACGGCTCAGGTCTGCCTGACCGCATTTCTGATCGGCGTGTTTGGCGTGATGGTGATCGGCGTTTCCTGGCAGACTGCTGTTCTGATCGGGCTTGGTCTATCGCTTTCTTCAACAGCCTTTGCTTTGCAATTGATGCAGGAACGCAAAGAGCTGAACACGCAATATGGCACCCGCGCATTCTCCGTCCTCCTGTTGCAGGACCTCGCCATCGCGCCGATTCTGGCTCTGTCACCCTTGCTGGCTTTGGGGATATATGTCGCCTCTGGTGAGGACCTGTCCTGGATACCAGCCGTTGAGGCGATTGGGGCCATTCTGGGGCTGGTTCTTGCCGGGCGGTTCCTGCTGAACCCGATTTTCAGGGTGATTGCCCAAACCAAATCCAGTGAAATCTTCGTTGCAGCGGCGCTGTTGATTGTCATTGGATCGGCGCTGTTGATGGAATGGTGCGGGCTGTCTATGGCGTTGGGTGCCTTTATGGCCGGGGTCATGCTGGCCGAAAGTGAATATCGCCATCAGATAGAAGCGGATATTCAGCCATTTCGAGGCCTGTTGCTGGGATTGTTCTTCATTGCCATTGGGATGACGATTGATTGGACCGTGGTCCTGGCGCAATGGCCGCTGGTGCTGGGCGGGGCGATCCTGCTGATGGCCTTGAAAGGGACGATCATTCTGATCCTGTGTCGTTTGTTCAAGTCCTCTTGGGAAGATGCCGGACGCATCGCCGTGACTTTGCCCCAGGGTGGGGAGTTTGGCTTCGTCATTGTCGCGCAAGGCCTGTCCCTTGGGCTGGTCTCGAATGGTCAATCGGACCTTGTTTCCGCTCTGATTACTCTTTCTATGGCTTTCACGCCCTTGCTGCGGCTTTCCTTTGAAGAGGCCATGAAGCGCCGTGCCCCGGCCTCCACAGATCACCTGCCGCGTCCCGATGAGACAGAAACCAACAGTGTTGTCATTCTCGGCTTTGGGCGCGTGGGCCAGATCGTCAGTCAGATCTTTCGCATGAAGGGCATTTCCGTCACGGCCATTGATGCGGACCCAAAACGGATAGAAGCGGCGAAACGGTTTGGCGCCAAGGTTTATTTCGGCGATGCCACGCGCATTGATGTGCTGACGGCAGCGGGCGTCGGGCGGGCCGATCTGGTCTATGTCACGATTGACAATGCCGCCGCCTGCACACGGTCGATTGCCGTGATCGCCAAACGTTTCCCGACGGTTCGCATCATGGCGCGCGCCCATGACCGGGTGCATGCGCTGGAATTGCTGGACAGCGGGGCCGACTTCCTGATCCGCGATACCTTCGAAAGCTCTGTTAAACTGGCAGAAGAAGGGCTCAACCGCCTGGATATCAATAAAGAAGAAATCGCCCACCTTCTGGAAGAATTCCGCCGCGCCGATTCAGACCGCCTGCTGCGCCAAAAAGCCGACGGCATATACGCCACCGCCGAAGACGGCGGCACCTTCCGGCTGGATAAGTCGTAATCGAGGACGTCTTGCCTACCCTGTCTTCTGGGCCTTGGCCCAGCTGTCGCGCAGGCCGGTGGTTTTATTGAAGACAGGTTTGTCGGCGGTGCTGTCCGGGTCAACGCAGTAATAGCCCTGGCGTTCAAACTGGACGGTTTCACCGACTGGGATTTCCGTCAGGCTGGGTTCCAGCTTGGCGGTTGCGATGGAAAGCGAGTCGGGGTTCAGATCGTCCATTGGGTCACCCTCAGCGCCTGGATCGGGGCGGGTATAGAGGTGGTCATAGTTGCGGATTTCCGCGTCGACCGCATGATCCGCCGAAACCCAATGCAATGTGCCCTTCACCTTGCGCCCGTCTGGCGCATCGCCACCCTTTGTGGCGGGGTCATAGGTGCATAGCAGTTCGATGACATTGCCATCGGCATCTTTGACCATATCCGTGCAGGTGATGAAATAGGCCCAGCGCAGGCGGACTTCGCGGCCGATGCTCAGGCGGAAGAATTTCTTGGGCGCATCCTCCATGAAATCGGCCTGTTCAATATACAGCGTGCGCGAGAAGGGGACCTGGCGGCTGCCGCCTTCTGGATCTTCTGGATTATTGACCGCGTCCAGCCATTCGGTTTCGCCTTCTGGATAATTCGTCAGGGTGACCTTCAATGGCTCCAGCACGGCCATACGACGCTGGGCGGATTTATTCAGTTCTTCCCGGATGCAGAACTCAAGCATTTGATATTCAATGACCTTGTCGGATTTGGTCATCCCAATCAGCTTGCAGAAATTGCGAAGCGCTGCAGCGGGCACACCCCGGCGGCGCAGGCCGCGTATGGTCGGCATGCGCGGATCGCTCCAGCCCGATACATGGTTTTCTTTCACCAATTGGATCAGCTTGCGCTTGGACAGCACCATATAGGTGACGTTCAGGCGCGCGAATTCTGTCTGGCGCGGGCGCGATGGCACCGGCAGGTTTTCAATAAACCAATCATACAGCGGGCGGTGATCCTGGAATTCCAGGGTGCAGAGGGAATGGGTCACGCCCTCAATCGCATCGCCCTGACCATGGGCAAAGTCATACATGGGATAGATGCGCCAAGTGTCACCCGTACGCGGATGCTTGGCGTTCAAAATGCGATACAGGACCGGGTCGCGCAGATGGATAGTGCCGGACGCCATATCGATTTTCGCGCGCAGGGACTTCTCCCCATTCTTAAACTCGCCGTTCCGCATCTTTTCAAACAGCGCGAGGTTTTCCTCGATGCTGCGGTCGCGATGCGGGCTGGGCTTGCCCGGTGCCGTCAGCGTACCGCGATACTCGCGGATTTCATCGGCATTTAAATCATCGACATAGGCTTTGCCGTTCTTGATCAGATGCACGGCATAGCCATAGAAGGTTTCAAAATAGTCGGAGGCATAGCAAGGCTCTCCATCCCATTTGAAGCCTAGCCAGCGCACATCTTCCTGGATTGCGTCGATATATTCCTGTTCTTCCTTGATCGGATTGGTGTCATCGAAACGCAGGTTACAGCGACCGCCAAATTCCTGGGCGATACCAAAATTCAGGCAGATCGATTTGGCGTGACCGATATGCAGATAGCCATTGGGTTCTGGCGGAAAGCGGGTGACAACCTGTTTGACGATGCCGTTGGCAAGGTCACTGCGGATCTTGTCGCGGATGAAATCGTGGCGGTCTTCGCCTTCACTTGTTTCTGTCTCAACCATATCGGTCATGTTTATCAATCCAGGTCTTCGACGGATGTGGTGCCGCCATCAAGTTTCGAGGCCAGGGACGCTTCCAGGAAGGCATCAATATCGCCATCCAGAACGCCGCCGGTATTGCTGGTCTCCACGCCGGTGCGCAGGTCTTTGACCATCTGATAGGGTTGCAGCACGTAAGAGCGGATCTGCCGCCCCCAGCCGATTTCTGTTTCCGCCTGGAAATCTTCCTGGGCGGCGGCCTCGCGGCGCTTCAATTCCGCTTCATACAGGCGAGACGTCAGCATTTTCATCGCTTGAGCGCGGTTCTTGTGCTGGGAGCGGTCATTTTGACACTGAACCACGATCCCGCTGGGAATATGGGTAATACGCACAGCGGAATCAGTTCGGTTCACGTGCTGCCCCCCCGCGCCCGAAGCGCGGTAGGTATCAATGCGCAGGTCACCATCGTTGATTTCAACGTCAATGGAATCATCGATTTCAGGATAAACCTTCACCGAAGAAAAGCTGGTATGCCGTCTGGCATTAGAATCATAGGGGGAGATTCGCACCAGACGATGCACACCCGTTTCCGTCTTCAACCAACCATAGGCGCTTTCGCCCTGAATGCGGATCGTGGTGGATTTGATACCCGCCTCTTCACCGGGGCTTTCTTCCAGCATTTCAGTCTTGAAGCCGCGCTTGTCGGCCCATCGTAGATACATGCGTTGCAACATCTCGGCCCAGTCCTGGGATTCAGTCCCGCCGGCTCCGGCATGGACTTCCAGGAAGCAGTCATTACCGTCGGCTTCGCCCGACAGCATGCTTTGCAGTTGCAGTTTGGCGGCAACGTCACGCAGTCCACTTAGTGCGACTTCTGCCTCGGCGATTAAATCCTGATCGTCCTCGGTCTCGGCCAGTTCGATCATTTCGACATTATCATTTAAGCCGGATTCCAGTTCCAGAAAGCCGGAAATTCGGGTTTCCAGAGAGGAGCGTTCACGCATCACCTTTTGCGCCGCATCGGGGTCATCCCAAAGGGTCGGATCTTCGACTCGCGCGTTTAATTCTTCCAGGCGTTTCGTTGAAACATCCCAGTCAAAGATGCCTCCTCAGCAGTTCCAATGACTGCTTGAGTTCATCCACCACAGCTTGCGTCTCCGCGCGCATAGACCCTAATCCTCTAAAGCTTAAAGCGAGCCAAAGGACTTAGGCGAAACGGGCGGCAGTGGCAAGACTTGCATAGAGGACAACGTAGATTCCATCCTTAGGGACGTCCCGCTAATCCAGCATCCCACGTCTGCTATAATTGCAATATCACGCCTGTATTAAAGCGCGTAGTGTGCGGCTCTCAATTCTCTTTGGAGTGCCTTGAAATGAAGAAGTCAGTTCTGTGGGGCGCGGTCGCAGCCTTGGTTAGTGTTGTTGCTGTTCCTTCCGTCAATGCAGCATCGGATATCACAGACAAGAAAGCGTGCATGCAGGCCGTTCAGGATGTGAGGGATGCCCGCGCATCCGCCTCAATCGGGACAAAGGCGAAGGCGGAGGTCGATAACCTGATTCAGGTCTCAGACCACCTTTGTACCCAGGGTAACTTTGTCTATGTTGAAAAGCTGCTGCAAATTGCCCGCGGCATGACGGCTGGAGAATAATTAGTTATTAAAAGGCAAAAATCGGGATGAGGGTTTTGTGAAACACGAGAGTGTTCCCCCATCCCAGTGCAAGCATGTCCGCCACACTGATATGGAGATTTGATCTAGCCTTTGAGCTTTGGGTCATTTGTCATGAACCTTCTTTGAATCCTGTGGGGCTTCGTCGCGGTCTCGCATTCCGTAATCGCGAATGACCTGGGCGATGCGCAGGTGATAATCATCAAAGATCGCTGTGCGCCCTGCCTGTTGGGCACCCCGATGGGCCGGGCGTGTGCGCCATGCCTTCACAGCCTCCTCGTCGCGAAAGAAGGAGAGGGACAGCAATTTGTCCGGATTGGTTAGGCTCTGGAACCGTTCAACGGAGATAAATCCATCGATTTCGTCCAAGACAGGCCTCATTTCTGCGGCGATGTCCAAATAAGCTTGCTTCTTATCGGGCTTTGGATGGACTTCAAAGATCACGGCGATCATGGCTTCACCTTTGGTCCATGGAGCCCTGATGCCAATGTCAGGAACGTGCGATCCTCCCGCAGCAGAAACTTTTCTTTCTGGGCATATTCATAATTCTCTTTGCCCAATGGATCAGCGCTCAGCCGCGCGCGATAGGCTTCATAGGCGGCCAGGTTTTCAATCGTATAGACGCCATAAGCCAGGGTGCTGGATCCTTCATGCGGCGCGAAATAACCGATCAAGTCGGCGCCGCACCTTGGAATGGCTTGTCCCCAGTTTTGGGCGTATTGGATAAATTGCGCTTTCTTGGTCGGATCGATGTGATAGCGGATAAAACAGGTGATCATGGTTTGGCTCCTTATTTGTGAGCCCTGTTTTTGCATACTGACAGAGGAGAATGCTTCGGTTAGGATCGAAGTATGAAAGACGGGCCTGATTTCACTCAGATTGCAGCCTTAATCGGCGACCCGGCGCGGGCAAATATGCTGACCGCGTTGATGAGTGGCATGGCCCTGACCGCGACCGAATTGGCACAGGAGGCGGGGATTACCGCCCAGACCGCCAGCGGCCATTTATCGAAACTGGAGGCGGGGGGTCTATTGCGGCAGCGCAAGCAGGGGCGTCATCGCTATTTTTCTCTCGCGGACCATGATGTCGGTTTGGTGTTGGAGGGTCTGATGGGCCTTGCGGCAAAAAACGGATTTCTGCGCACCCGGACCGGTCCGAAAGACCCAGAATTGCGTCAGGCCCGCGTGTGCTATGACCATTTGGCGGGCGCCTTGGGTGTGCAGATGTTGGATTACGCCACAGCACAGGGTTTTCTGATTGAGACGGAAGACGCGCTGGATATCACTCAGGCCGGGACCGATTTCTATCAATCTGTTGGAATTGATTTTCAGTCGTTGAAAAAGTCCAAGCGTCCCCTGTGTAAATCCTGTTTGGATTGGAGCATGCGGCGTACCCATCTGGCCGGTGGGTTGGGCAAAGCGGTGCTGGATACCGTCTTTGAGAAGGGATGGGCGACGCGGCCTGCTGGCACACGCATTGTGGCCTTCACCAAATCCGGGGAGATGGCCTTTCTGAGAACATTCTGCCCGGAGACATGATGGACTCAGCCTTTTGGATATAGGGCGACTTTTTTGACCCAACTGGTTTAGAGACGGCTGTGAAGTTACATCATCAAGGGTGAACCGCTTGGTTGCAGGCGAAATACGCGCGCAATAATTTCGAAGCCGCTTTTTAGCCGTTCCTCGCTTGCCTCATGACTGACGCAAATTCGGATGGCCTCCGGTGCATCATTTGCGCGCGCGGCAAAGCTGCGGGCGTCGCTGACCAATACCCCCAAACGGGCGCATTCGGCGCGAAAGACATCAGCCCGCCAGCCATCGGGCAGCGGAATCCAAACATGATAACCCTCTGTTTGCGTAACAAGGTTTTCAGTCCCTAATGCTATGCGGAGGAGGTTTTGACGGTGCTTTGCCATTCGGCGTTGTTGGTCAGTGAGTTGCCGCGCGGTTCCATCCTCTATCAACCGGCTGGCCACCTCCAGCGTCATCGGCGGTGTCATCCAGACGCTCAGATTGACCGACTGATGGAGCGCGGGTGCAAACCGCTTTGGGACATGCAGGAAGCCAACGCGCAACCCGGGAGCCACTGTTTTTGACAGGCTGGTCACGTATATCGTGTTGTCCGGGGCAGCCATGGCAATTGGGGCTGGCTTGTTTTCCTTCAGAGGCCCAAAGACATCATCCTCAATTAAGATCACCCCATAGCGGTTGGCGATTTCCGCAATTTCGGCGCGTCTGGATGCGGATAGGGTGACGCATGTGGGGGCCTGCAATGTGGGGGTCAGATAGAACGCCTTGGGCTTTGCCTCGCGGCACAATACCTCAAACGCCTCTGGGACCACACCTTGTCCATCCATTGCTACGGTGGCGGTCTGCAGGCCAAGTCGCGCCGCCATCATAAGAACGGGTGTATAGGTCAGGGTTTCTGTAAGAAGTAAGTCACCCGGCTGTAACAGGGCGATCAGCACGCTCAGAATGCCGTGCTGACCCCCCATTACCGGGACGACGCAATCAATGTCGGCGTTTAAACCGCAACCAGCAAGCCAGGCTTTCCCCGCCTCCCTGTGGTGCGTCAGGTCGGCATCTGTTTGATAATCAAGCAAGGCAGGCAGGCCATTGCCACTGGCGATTTCACCTAATACACGGCGGATGTGAGGTTCGGAAAACCCTGGGATTGGAAGGTTTCGAGACAGATCAATCGGTCCACTCGCTGCCCGGCGCAGTGTTTCAGGCTCGCCTGTCACAAGGCAATCATCGCCTGATCGCACAAATGTCCCGCGTCCGACCTCCCCTTTCAGGAGCGCCCGTTTTATCGCTTCGGCATAGGCCCTGCTGGTCGTGTTCGGAGATATGTCGAGCTGATAGGCCAATTCGCGGTGGGGCGGCAGACGTGTCCCGGCGGGCAAGCGACCTGTTGCGATATCCTCCGCCATTACCTCCACGATTTGAAGGTATTTCGGACCTTGTCGGTTCGTGAGGTCGGGGATCCAAATTGCCATCAGATCAATCTTTCTATTGCACTGATTTATTGATGGATGCAATTTTCAAAAATGTCAACGCAATCAAGGAAGTCTTGTCATGGCGCTCACCTCTCCATCCGTCAGAAAGGGCATCATCCTTTCCCTCGTTAGCCTCTTATTGCTCGGCGTCATGCCAATCATTTCAAATTTGCGTGCTGCTGATGTTGGTGCTCTGCCCTTCGCTTTGGCGCTTTCGGTCTGGCAGGTTATCTTTGCCGCACCCGTGTTCGGGATGGAACTGCGCAATGGCACCAAAGGTGTTTTCGGTCTTGATCTGTCTAAAAGAGAACGGGGGCGGATGATCCTTGTGGCACTGTTCACCGGGGCGCTGTTTGGTCTCTCCACCTATCTTTATGTCCTGGGTGTGGAAAATGCCGGTGCTGCGAACGCGGCCATCGCTATTCAGGCCTATCCTCTCTTTGCGATCCTCTGGGAGAGCCTGTTTCTGAAACGTCGCAAAACGGCTTTTGAGCTTGGATTGACGGCCATTCTTATTGGCTCCCTCTATTATCTTGGCACGGGGGGCACGTTCCGTATGTCGGGTCTTTCAACTTGGTTCTTGGTGTCTCTAGGGGTTCCGTTCCTGTGGAGCATTGCCCATGTCATTATCAAAGAGGAACTGAGCAACACGCCAATCACGCCCGCACAGGTAACATTCTTCAGGGTGACCATCTCCGCGCTGTTCTTGCTCACAATGCTCGCCGTGGCAAATCCATCCGGCGTCAGTCTTGGCCTGGATGCGATTTTTCAAGCAATGTCGGCCATCATGGGGTTGGTCTATTTCCTGGAGTTGATTGTCTGGTTTTATGCTGTCCGCCACATCGATGTCTCTCTCGCCAGTTCAATCACAACACCATGGCCTGCCGTGACCATGATGCTGGCCGTTCCTTTTCTGGGCGATACCATCGAAGCCTATCAGATTGCGGCATTGCTCATCGTTGTTGTGTGTATCTACGGCTTGACGTTCGCCGGTATCCGTAAGGCTGTGAGAACAACTGCGACAGAGGAGGGCGCGGTTTGACATATCTCAGATCTATGGCCGTGCGATGGCGGTTGCGACAGGAGTTGAGGTCGTCGACCTCACCAGATTGGTCTCGTTCTCGCCTCGCTTGGCGACGGGGCTGGAAGTGATCTATGGTCCATTTCAATTGCGCAACTCTCTTGGGGGCAATAGCCAGAAAGTTTTGCTGGGTGTTTGGTCCAGGGAAATCTAGGGATTGAAGTGATGGATCCTGCATCGCGGCGGGCGGCTGTCCTGACATCGCGGTATCAGACCGCCAGTGATGCGGATGATACGCCGCAGGTCTGGATCTATTGCGATTGCCTCAGTGCCGCGCCGGGTCAGCCCGTGCGTTTGTTTGTTTCCACCAATCAACCGTTTTACGAGGTGGTGGTCCTGCGCGATGGCGTCATGCCGCAAGTGGTTTGGCAATCCGGTATGCAAGACGGTTTGTGGCAGGTTGCCCCTGATGATTGCTCCGTCTCAGGCTGTGACTGGACCGATACACTGATCCTACCCGTGGCCGATGATTGGCCGTCGGGGGCGTATCGACTGGTGGCGCGAGGGCTTTCGGCGGATCGTTCGGTTGCGATGGAGAGTGAGGGCCTGTTGCTGGTGCGTCCCAACGATCAGACACAGAAGCAGGCAAAGGAACAAGGGCGGCTGTTGCTGGTGGCGTCTACCTGCACATGGTGGGCCTATAACTCCTGGGGCGGGTCCAATCATTATGATGGGATTTGCGGGCCTAATCGCGATCATTATGCACCGGTGGTCAGCCTGAATCGTCCCTATGACAAAGGGTTCGTTTCTCTCCCAAAGGATGCGCCAAGGGTCAGGTTGGAGACGCCACCTACATTCGATGCGCCGCTGCGCTATCCCCATATGGAATGGGCCTATCAGACCGGTCATAGCCGAAAATATGCTTCGGCGGGCTGGGCCAGCTATGAAAGTCACTTTTGGCGTTGGGCGGAGAAGGAAGGGTTGGCGGTTGACCTGATCGCGCAAAGCGACCTGATCGATCATCCGGAAATCCTGCCGCAATATCGGTGCTGTGCCTTTGTCGGGCATGATGAATACTGGACCTGGACCATGCGGGATGCGATCGACGCCTATGTTGATCGGGGCGGGCGGGTTGCCAGATTTGCCGGGAACTTCTTATGGCAATGCCGATGGGACAGCGCGGCGAGGCAACAGACCTGCCATAAATATGAGGCGGAACAGACTGATCTGATGGCCCGATCCGCAACGCCCCATCTGACCACCACTGCCTGGGAGGCGGCGATCAGCGGACGGCCCGGGGCGCTGACCTTTGGATTGGAAGGCAGTTGGGGAGTCTATGCCGGTTGGGGGAAATGCGGATCGCGTGGTGTGCGCGGTTTTCCGATTTATCGCCCTGATCACTGGGCCTTTGAAGGCACCGGATTGGGCTATGGCGATTTGCTGGGGGATCCCAGCGGCGCCTTCGGCTATGAAACCGACGGTCTGGACTATGTCATCCGCCATGGCCTGCCAGAGCCAGCGACGGGTGCATCGGTGCCGGAGGATTTAACAATTCTGGCCCTGGGCCTGGCAACGACCGGAGAAGTGCCCGGCCCGGAAGACCCGGATTATCCCGCGTTCATCGGGGATATGGAAACCAAGTTCATCACAAAGCTGCGCTATGGCGATGACGGGCCGGAAGCCTGCGCCAAAACCCTTAGGGGGAATGGCATGATCGTCGAATTCTCCAAGGGATTGGGCAAAGTGTTCCATGCGGGAAGCTGCAATTGGATCGCCGGTCTTTCGGGAATTGATCCGGCGCTGGAACAGGTTACCCGCACGGTGCTGCACCGCTATCTGACGGATTAGAAACCAGCGTCGTCCACTTCTCCACCAGGGCAGCCCGGATCGCGGGGCGCGGCCCCGTGTAGGGCGCTCGCAAGATCTGTCCGGGTCAGGGGGCCTTTCAGATTGATCCGCAATTCCACGATCAGAGTGCGCGAATCAACTGTCTTGCAGACGATCTGCACCTTCTGCTCTGTCCCGTCGCCAAAACTGGCGGCAATCGCCGTGCTGATTTCTGTGCGGGACAGTGTTGAT
>JARGPE010000095.1:12530-14748 GCA_029212835.1 Alphaproteobacteria bacterium
CCAAGAGCCGCAAGGACTCCCGATAATAGCCTTCCGCATCCGGCATTTCGGAACAGGTGCCATGCTTGATCCATTCGTGGCGGTGGAGGCCCGATTGAGTGCCGGGCATTGCCTGATCCAATTGGTCGCGTAATTCATGGCTCAAGGTCAGGTCGGGCAGGGCATCCCATCGATTGCGGCGGTCTAAATCTTGAATTGTGGGGGAAACGCCGCAATAGACGGTACCGCGCGGCTCCGGCCAAAGACCGTGCAGGGTGAAATGGGTGGCATCAAACCTGTCCGCCGTCTGGCTTTTACATTCGGTGACCGATGGGCGGGTCTCGCAAAAGCCAGGCTGCCAGCTTATCGCCAGGACATAATCAATCTCTTGCGCTGAAATCGGCAGGGCAGGGGCCGCACCAATTCCAAGCGCAAGAAGGATCGAAAGACTCAGTCGTTTAAATACCATTCGCTGTCTTCATACACTCCACCGGGCGGGCGATTCAGATTTGCACTATCTTTACAGGGCTGCGGCACATCGCCAAGAGGGACCGATTCTCCACCTCGGAACACCCACTCACCCCGGTTGGGAGAAGCCTCTGCCCGGACATAGCTGGATATCGCAAAGGCACGGTCCCGGTCTGATTTGTTCGGTAGGGAACCATGAACCGTCAGCAGGCTCCAGATTACAGCATCGCCGGGTTCCAATTCGACATACAGCATGTCTTTTGGATTCAACCCCTTTTGGATCAGTTCCTCATCCGTTGACAGGCCATTCATAATTGTGCCGTCGCCATCATCCGCCAGCCCCAGATATCCTAGTTTGTGGCTGTCCGGGAAAATTCGCAAACAGCCATTTTCTGTTTTGCAGGGATCAATCGCGATGCCGATATTGACGCTGTTCCCAACAATATCCTGATACTGTTCCGGATTGGGGCGGAACCGATAATCCTGATGAAAGCGATATCCCGTTTTCCCCGCTCCTGGTGGCTTCCAATGCAATTGCTCCACCAATTGTTTAACCTCGTCGCCGATGATCGGGCGCAACAGGGCGCGCATGCGCTCGCTTCGACGATGCTTCGCGAACCACTCATTGATCCAGGAGAACCAATAGGCATGTTGGACATACCGTTTGCCAAAGTGTTTTTCGGGTAAAATCTCAAAGGCCAGATTGCCGTTGTAGTAGGTCATGGGATGCTTCAGACCCTCGGCATAGACGGCAGCGGCCTCTCGTCGCATGTCGTCCAGGTCCTGCCCGTTTACAAACCCTTTGATAATCGCATAACCGTGGTCACGATAAAATTGCGCGACCGCCTCGGCCTCCGTCTCTGACAGTGTCGACGTTTCCCGACCTTTTTGCATAATGCACTAGCTCCCCGATAAAATTATTGGATGATTGTCCTATAATTTGTGAGGGACGGGTATCTTAATGTCGCCGGATTCAGAAAATCTTGCGACATTCCGCAGGCTGCATTGTGGGGATGTGGATCCGCATTCCGCTGACTTTGCGGCTGGCATTGGGGGATGCCAACGCCATATGTCAAAGCAAGGATGGCATGGCAGGGCGCATAAATGTTTTCGACAAAACACGCACTATAGTTCCTTGTCATTTTGGAAAAATGCATTATAGTGCAGTTTAGCTAATCAAGAAAAGCGTTGGGCCAAAAGGGCTCAATAGGAAGGGATACAAATGCCTTACGAAAATTTAGTCATCTATGATCGTGATCCGGAAACGTATAAACATTGGTCTTTGGATGTGGACGGGGACATTGCGACCCTGACCCTGACGGTCGATGAAGACGGCGGTATCCGTCCCGGCTATAAGCTGAAACTCAATTCCTATGACCTAGGTGTCGATATGGAATTGCATGACGCGTTGCAGCGCGTGCGATTTGAACATCCGACCGTGAAAACGGTTGTTGTAACGTCGGGCCTGGATCGTATGTTCTGCGCCGGTGCGAATATTTACATGCTGGGCCAGTCCACCCATGGCTGGAAAGTGAATTTCTGTAAATTCACCAATGAGACCCGCAATTCCATCGAAGACAGTTCCAAACATTCTGGTCTGAAATTCGTTGCTGCCTGTAACGGTGTTACTGCTGGTGGTGGCTATGAAATGGCCCTTGCCTGTGACGAAATCTTTTTGATTGATGACAAATCCAGTGCTGTCAGCCTGCCGGAGGTGCCGCTATTGGGCGTGTTGCCGGGCACGGGTGGTCTGACCCGATTGACTGACAAG
>JARGPE010000096.1:0-11215 GCA_029212835.1 Alphaproteobacteria bacterium
AATTGGGCATTGTGGACCGCGTCGTGTCGGGCGATATCCTGCCCGCCGCCCTGTCCTTTGCTGAAGAAATGGCAGAGGCTGGCAATCCTGTCGCGGTTTCCGCCCGTCCTGTTGCTGCGCCGCCCGCAGGATTCTTTGAGACTCTGCGTGAGCAGACGGCAAAGCGCGCGAAAGGTATGCGCGCGCCGCTCGCTTGTTTGGATTGTGTGGAGGCGTCTCTATTGCCCTTTGCAGAAGGGTCCAAGAAAGAACGGGAAATCTTTGAAGCCTGCGTTGCCTCAGACGAAGCGGCCGCATTGCGCCATATGTTTTTTGCAGAACGTGCCGCTACCAAGATCGCCGATATCGACCCCAAAACGCCATCACGGACGGTCGATACTGTTGCGGTCATCGGGGCGGGCACAATGGGGGGCGGTATTGCCATCGCTCTGTTAGATGCAGGCTATCAGGTCCTGTTGTTGGAACGGGCGCAACAGGCGCTGGACGCGGGATGCGCGCGGATCGAAAAGAATTACCAGGATCAGGTCGCCAAGGGCCGACTGAAGGAAGCGCAGAAAGACGCACGACTGGCTGCCCTGAAACCGGTGACGGATATTGAAGAATTGGCCGCAGCAGATCTGGTGATTGAGGCCGTGTTCGAAGATCTGGCCGTGAAGCGGGATATCTTTGCGAACTTGGCCCGTGTGACCAAGCCTGGAACGATACTGGCGAGCAATACCTCTTATATCGATGTGAATGAGATTGCGACTGCTGCTGGTGATCGCATTTCCGACGTGTTGGGTATGCATTTCTTCAGCCCGGCGAACATTATGAAATTGCTGGAAATCGTGCGTGCTGACAATGCTGCGCCTGATGCATTGACGACCGCTCTGTCGGTAGGCAAGCGGCTTGGCAAGACGCCGGTCGTGGCAGGGGTCTGCGATGGGTTTATCGGTAATCGCATTTATAATGTCTATCGGCGCGAAGCGATCTTCCTCTTGGAAGAAGGGGCCAGCCCAGCCCAGGTTGATCGGGCGCTGACCAAATTTGGCATGGCGCTAGGTCCCTTTGCCGTGATGGATCTCGCGGGGCTGGACATTGCCTGGGCACAACGCAAGGCAACAGCGCATTTGCGCGACCCGAATAAACGCTATTGCACCATTCCAGATCGTTTATGTGAAATGGGTCGCTTTGGACAAAAGACCGGGCGTGGCTTTTATCTATACGAGGCGGGCAATCGCAAGCCCGTCACTGACCCGAATGTGGAGGCCTTGGCAGAAGATACCGCCAAGGAATCCGGGATCACCCGCCGCGAGATCACGGATCAGGAAATTGTCGAGCGCTGCCTTTATGCTCTGGTCAATGAATCCTGTGCCTTGCTGCAGGAGGGCATTGCCCAACGGGCCAGCGATGTGGATGTTGTCTTCTGCAACGGCTATGGCTTCCCGCGCCAATTGGGAGGGCCGATGTTCTGGGCCGAACGCATTGGTTTCGATGCCGTTCTGGCAAAGGTATCCGAATTCTCCCAGAGCCATGATTTCTGGGAACCTTCGGCAGGCTTAAAGAAACTGGCGAAATCCTAAAGGCGATTTAGCCGCGCAGCCGGAAGCGTTGCAGCTTCCCGGTCTGTGTTTTTGGCAAGGCCTCCAGGAAGTCAATTGCACGAGGATATTTGTAAGGGGCAATGGTTGCCTTCACAAAATCCTGTAGGGTTTTGACCATCAAGGCGTCGCCAGTATAGCCAGGCTTTAGCACGATGAAGGCTTTGACGATTTGGCCACGGCCTTCATCGGGCACGCCCACGACACCGCATTCCGCGACGGCCTCATGGCGCAACAGGGCGTCTTCGACTTCCGGGCCGGCAATGTTATAGCCCGACGAGACGATCATATCATCGGCGCGAGCCGCAAAATGGAAGTTGCCGTCTTCTGATTGGTAGAAGGCATCCCCGGTCAGGTTCCAGCCATCGCGGACATATTCCGTCTGCCGGTTGTCGGCCAGATACCGACATCCGGTCGGGCCCCGTACAGCCAGCTTCCCAACCGTTCCACGGGGAACTTCCACCATCGCATCATCAACGACTTTTGCCTCATAACCCGCGATTGCGACACCGGTTGATCCAGGTGTCGCGGAGCCCAAGGCGTTGCTGATAAAGATATGCAACATTTCTGTCGCGCCAATCCCATCCAGGATCGGAACGCCCGTCTTTTCGGTCCAGGCGGTAAAGGTAGCGGCAGGCAGGGTTTCCCCGGCGGAAACTGCAATGCGCAGGCTGGACAGGTCCGCCCCCTTGTCCATCGCGGCCATCATCGCGCGATAGGCCGTCGGTGCCGTGAAGCAGATCGTCGCCTTATGGGTCTCAATGATCTCAATCAGATTGGGTGGAGTGGCGGATTCCAGTAAGGTTGCCGTTGCCCCAAAGCGCAATGGAAACACAGCCAATCCCCCCAGACCAAAAGTGAAGGCTAAGGGGGGCGACCCAACAAAGACGTCATCCGGCGTAACTTTCAGAATATTTGCGGCATAGCCGTCAGCAATCGCCAGGATATCCCGATGGAAATGCATCGTTGCTTTTGGCATGCCAGTTGTGCCGGAGGTAAAGCCCAACAATGCGACATCATCCCGTCCAGTCATCACAGCCTGAAACTTCACTGATTTGTTCAGTGCAATACGGTCCAGCTCGCTGTCATGGTTTGCTGTGCCATCGAAATTGATGACTTGCTGCAGGAATTTACTGTCTTTGGCACAGGCAACCAATTCATCGGCCATGCGGCTGTCGGTCAGGGCCAGCGAAATTTCCGCCTTGTCGATAATTTTGGACAGTTCCACGGCGCGCAACATGGGCATGGTGTTGACAGCAACACCGCCAGCCTTGGTCACCGCCAACCAGATCGCGACCATAGCTGGATTGTTCCCGGACCGGATCAACACGCGATTGCCAGGCTTCAGCCCATAATCTTCAACCAGCGCATGGGCCAGACGGTTGGTCCAGTCGGTCAGTTCCTTATAGGTGCGTTTACGGCCATTTCCGATCAGCGCCGTGTTGTCCCCAAAGCCGCGTCCCACGATCCGATCCGTCAATTCGACGCCGACATTAATGTAGTCAGGATATTGGAATTCCGGTCGATCCAGCTTCAGATCCGGCCATTGATCCATCGGTGGCAGATTGTCACGGGTAAATGTGTCGGTATGTGCGGATGGTCCTAACATGGTGGTTGCCCTCATTTGGTCGTGCCGGATCGAATATTCATTTTTTCTCTGACAACAGGTGACGGGCAATGACCACTTTCTGGACATCACTTGCCCCCTCATAGATACGCAACGCGCGGATTTCGCGATACAGGCGCTCCACAATCGTGCCACTGCGCACACCATCTCCCCCATGCAATTGCACGGCGGCATCGATGACCCGCTGGGCGGCCTCTGTCGCATAGAGTTTTGCCATAGAGGCTTCACGGCTGATCCGGGCGGCACCGGAATCCTTTGTCCAGGCGGCGCGATAGATCAGCAAAGCAGACGCATCCACATCCAATGCCATATCGGCCAGATGGCCTTGAACCATTTGAAGCTCAGCCAGTGGAGCACCGAACAATTCGCGAGAGGCCGCGCGGGACACACCCTCATCTAGGGCGCGTCGGGCAAATCCCAATGCTGCCGCACCAACGGTGGATCGGAAAATATCCAGGACACTCATGGCGATGCGAAAGCCTTTGCCTTGTTCCCCGATCAGGGCGGATTTGGGTATTGTTGCCCCATCAAATCGAAGCCGCGCCAAGGGATGGGGCGCGATCACTTCCAGGCGTTCGGCGATTTCCAGACCGGGCGTATTGGCTGGCACCAGAAAGGCGCTCAGGCCCTTTGCGCCAGGACCTTCCCCAGTGCGGGCGAAGGTGACATAGAAATCTGCAATGCCGCCATTGGAAATCCAGGTCTTCTCTCCGGTCAGGACATAGCCATCCGCAGTTTCCTCTGCACGCAATTCAATATTCGCAACGTCGGAGCCGGATTTAGGTTCACTGAGGGCGAAGGCGGCAATTGCGGTGCCAGCCCGGGTTTGGGGAAGCCATTCTTGCTGTTGTTCCGGACTGCCAAACAAAGACAGCGCGCCTGCACCCAGCCCCTGCATGGCAAAGGCAAAATCAGCCAATCCGTCATGACGACCTAAGGTCTCCCGGATCAAGCAAAGGCTGCGCACATCCAATGGAGCCGGGGCATCGGGATCGGGCGCGCTGTGTTTCAGCCAACCGGCTGTCCCCAGCCGTGCAACCAAATCCCGGCAGGCAGCATCGGTTTCGCTGTGATCGACATGGCCCAATTCGGTCTGTGCCCAGGCGTTGAGATCCGCGGCAAGCGTGCGGTGCTTCTCCTCAAAAAAGGGCCAATCCAGAAATGTTGTATCAGGCATAAAGCGCCCCTTCTAAATAGTCCCACTTGGGTAGTGCAAGTGAACTGGCTGCTTTCGCGCAGTGCATTTTTAATCGCCCTTAAAATCGGGGCGCTGTTTGGCGACGAAGGCATCATAGGCACGGCGGAAGTCGCGAGTTTGCATGCAGATCGCCTGCGCCTGCGCCTCTGCCTCAATGGCTTGATCCAGGGTCATGGACCATTCCTGATTCAGCATCGTTTTGGTCATCATATGGCCAAAATTCGGCCCGGCGGCGATGGATTGTGCCAGCGCTACGGCGTCGGCTTCCAGTGCATCCGCGTCTACAACACTATTAAAGAATCCCCAAGACTGTCCTTGTTCGCCCGACATGGAGCGACCGGTATACAGCAGTTCTGCAGCACGGCCCTGGCCGATGACGCGGGGCAACATGGCACAGGCCCCCATATCGCATCCTGCCAATCCAACACGTGTGAAAAGAAAGGCTGTCTTGGAGGCGGCGGTGCCTAACCGCAGATCAGAGAACAAGGCGACCATCGCGCCAGCCCCGACACAAATGCCGTCAATGGCCGCGATAACGGGTTGCGGGCAAGCCTTCATCGCCTTCACCAAATCGCCGGTCATCCGGGTGAATTCCAGCAACCCTTTCATATCGCGATCCAGCAGAGGGCCAATAATATCGTGGACATCCCCGCCAGACGAAAAGTTGCCGCCATTGGAGGCAAAGACAACCGCCTTCACATCATCGCAATAGGCCAGGTCGCGAAAGGTATCGCGCAACTCTGCATAGCTTTCAAAGGTCAGCGGGTTTTTGCGCTCTGGACGGTTCAGGCGGATAACGGCGACATCACCCTGCATGTCCCACAGAAAATGCTTTGGTTTCAGGTTCTTCATGCTGGTCATGGTTTAGTCCTTTTTCTTGCGCTTTGCTTGGCGGGTCTTGTGCAGCTCTACCGTTTGGGCATCGCGCAATTCCTGCAACAATTCGGTCAGGTGCTGAATCTCCCCCTGTGGGATGGGTTCCAACAATTCGTTGATCCAGGCGTGATGCTCTTCGGCCATCTCAGAAAATGTAGAAAGGCCTTCGGGCGTTAAGACGACGATGGCGGTGCGCCGGTCGGTATCGTGGGCGGTTCTATTGACCAATCCCTCATCCACCAAGCGTTCCACAATGCCGGTCACGTTGCCGTTGGACACCATCAGACTTTCAGACAGGTGGGTCATGGTCATGCCATCTGGATTCCGAAACAGGGACGCCATGACATCAAACCGGGGCAGTGTGGCTTCGAAGTCGGATTTGAACCGTTCCCGCAGTGTGTTTTCAATATGACGTGTGGTGCGCAGCATATTGATCCACAGCCGCAGTCTCATTTTCTGCACAGTCTCTGCATCGCCCTTGGGGGCTATTTTTTTGACAGAACCGATGGACTGGGTTTTAGCGCCGTTTTGCGTCATCAGGTTTCCCCTCCGGAAACAGAAATAGCTTGGCCTGTTATGCTTCGGGCTTGATCGGAACACAGCCATAGAGTCGTCGCGGCAACTTCTTCTGGCTGAATGAATCGTCCTTGTGGGTTCGTTTTCAGCAGGCTTGCGCGGGCAGCCTCTTCGTCGCGCCCGGTCTTTTCCATGATGTTTGTGATGGAGTCTTGCAACAAAGGAGTTTCAGTAAAACCGGGGCAGATCGCATTGACGGTGATGCCTTCCTTGGCGACTTCCAGCGCCAATGCCTTGGTCAGGCCGATAACACCATGCTTGGCGGCACAATAGGGCGCGACATAGGCATAGCCTTTCAGACCCGCCGTGCTGGCGATAAAAATGATGCGACCCTGTTTAGAGTGACGCATGGCGGGCAATGCTTCTCTAGCGGTCAGAAAGGCACCGGTCAGATTAACAGCAAGGCTGGACTGCCATAGCGCCAGATCGGTTTTACCCATCGGCGCACTTTTCGCGGCACCGGCATTGGCGACGGCAATTGTCACTGGCCCGAATCCCTTGGCTGCTGTTGTAAAGAGCGCTGCAACCGACTCCTCATCAGTGACATCGCATTGTATCGCCTGTGCCTTGGGCAATTGTTTGGCCAGGTCCTGCAAGGGTGCAAGCCGTCGCCCGGCAATCGTTACTGCAGCGCCAGCCTCTAACAGACAGCGGGCAATTGCCGCTCCGACGCCGGTTCCGCCACCGGTGATGAGTGCATGCTGTCCAGTGAGGTCTGTCATCATATATCCTGGGTTAAACCTTGCCGGTCATCACATCCTGCCGGGCGGCCAGACGCGTCAATTGATCACGACCGGGTTGATAAGGGTTTGGCCAAGCTTGCGCGTCATAGCCCAAATTAGCTGCCGCATGCAGGGTCCAATAGGGATCAGCCAAATGCGGTCTGGCCAGACAGCACAAATCTGCCCGACCCGCCATCAGGATGGAATTCAGGTGATCCGGCTCATAGATATTGCCGACCGCCATGGTAGCGATACCCGCCTCGTTTCGGATGCGATCCGAAAAGGGTGTCTGGAACATCCGCCCATAAACCGGCTGTGCTCGCTTGGATGTTTGCCCGGCGGAAACGTCGATGATATCGACGCCAGCGTCTTTCAGCATGCTGGCGATTTCAACCGCATCATCTGGACCAATGCCTTCACCGTCGACCCAGTCATTGGCGGAGATGCGCACCGACATTGGCTTGTCATCGGGCCAGACCTTGCGCACTGCATGGAAGATTTCCAGCGGGAATCGCATTCGGTTTTCCAGACTGCCGCCATAGTCATCGTCTCTCAGATTGGTCAGCGGGGTAATGAAGGTGGAGAGCAGGTAGCCATGGGCGAAATGCAGTTCCAACAGATCAAAGCCGGCACGATCACCGCGTTCTGCCGCGGCGACAAACTGATCGCGGACGAGGTCCATATCGGCGCGGGTCATCGCTTTAGGCGTGTGATTGTCAGGGGACCAGGGGAGAGCAGATGGGGCCAGAATTTCCCAGTTTCCACTGTTCAATGGCGCGTCCATTTTTTCCCAGCCAAGCTGAGTTGATCCTTTGGGACCGGAATGGCCCAATTGCAGGGCAATCTTGGCCGGACTTTCCTGATGCACGAAATCAACAATGCGCTTCCAGGCTGCTTCTTGCGCGTCAGAATACAGGCCGGGGCAGCCGGGTGTGATGCGGCCTTCCGGCGAGACACAGGTCATTTCGGTATAGACCAGACCTGCACCCCCCAGGGCGCGGCTGGTATAATGGGTGAAATGCCAATCGGTCGGCACCCCGTCGACGGCCTTATATTGGGCCATGGGGGAGACAACGACGCGATTCATCAATTCCATGCCGCGCAGTTTGAACGGCACAAACATTGGTGGTCGGGCCGCTTCTGGGGTCTTCCCGGTCGCGGATTTCTCAAACCATTTTTCCGCTTCTGCCAGCCATTTCGCATCCCGGGCTCGTAGGTTTTCATGGCTGATCCGTTGGGACCGGGTCAGCAGGGAATAAGCAAATTGCGTCGGGTCCAGATGCAGGTAACGCTCAACTTCCTCGAACCATTCGGTGGAATTGCGCGCGGCAGATTGCAGGCGCAGCACTTCCAGCCGACGGTCGGCCTCATAGCGGGCAAAGGCATCTTTCAGAGTTGGTTCCGAATGTACCATATCGGCCAGGGCGATGGCACTTTCCAGCGCCAGTTTGGTGCCGGACCCGATGGAAAAATGAGCGGTCGCTGCAGCATCGCCCATCAGGACGATGTTTTCATGGGACCAGGTCTCACACAGAACCCGGTTGAAATTCAGCCAGGCAGAACCGCGCAAATGCCGCGCATTGCTCATCAAGCTGTTGCCATCCAGGTATTTTTTGAAGATCTTCTCGCAGGTGGCGATGGTCTCGTCGGTGGTCATTGTATCGAAGCCGAAGTTCTTCCACGTCTGCTCCGAACATTCGACGATAAATGTCGCCGTTTCTGAATCAAATTGGTAGGCATGGACCCAAATCCAGCCATGCTCCGTCTCTTCAAAAATGAAGGTGAAGGCCCCGTCAAATTTCTGCTTCGTGCCCAGCCAGATGAATTTGCAGGCACGGGTATCAATATCAGGCTTGAAGACATCTTCGAAGGTTTTGCGGGTCTTTGAATTGATGCCGTCGCACGCAATGACCAGATCGTAGTCGCGATAGGGATCAACGGAGTCGATTTCGGTTTCGAACTGAATCTCAATGCCCAGTGCGGCCGCGCGGTCTTGCAGAATGTTCAGCAGCTTGCGCCGTCCAATGCCACAGAAACCATGACCACCGGATCGGATCACCGTATCGCGATAATGTACCGCAACATCGTCCCAATAGGAAAAATTAGCACGGATTTCCGCTGCGCTTTCGGCATCATTCCGGGCAAGATTATCCAGGGTTTCGTCTGAGAGAACGACCCCCCAGCCAAAAGTGTCATAGGGACGATTACGCTCTATTACCACGATGTCGTGGTCTGGATTGCGTACCTTCATTGAGATCGCGAAGTAGAGACCGGCCGGACCGCCACCAAGACAAGCTACACGCATCACGCTCTCTCCCATACTCACAATTGGTAGGAGTTCAGCGTGACGCAGGCAGAAATTTATTTCAAGCTAAAAATATTTAAGCTTAAAACATTTTTCGATCATTGGGGGTTATTCGGCGCCGGTATCGACAATGACGCGCTTTCCAGTACTGTCGGTACGGTGATATTTAAAGGGCGTGTCCTTAAAGACAGCCGTTTTCATTTCGTCGATCATCTGCTGCGCCCGTTGACCGCCTGTTAAATCGACAACATCGATAATCCAGTGGCGTTCCCCGGACGTCCAGTCCTGAGGGCGAATGCGCGTTGCACCCTGAATCAGCCGTTCTTCCGCCTCTTCATTCAGCTTGGCCCACAGCACCAATCCCATAGGGCGACCATTTTCATCCCGGTAGATGCGAAACTGCTGTTTCATCACAGGCGTCATGACCAGCCATTCCAGGTCGGCCATAAAGAAGTAGCGATGCGATGGCGTCATTGAAAACAGCCAGCAAATCTCGCCTAAAACCGAGGCTACTGTCGGAGCAGCCTTTGCGGGCGCCCCCTTATCAGTTTCTGATGCTGCTTCACTTGCCTTTGCCATGCCTTGCTAGCTCCCCTCTTATCCAACAGTCAAAATATAACAGGCCCAACCAAGACACGAAACATATCCCATGTTACCGGTGTTTGGGGTGGTCTTCCGACTGGCAGGGTAACCTGTGTAGGAGTTGACTCCAAGCGTGTTGCATGAAAGTGCTATTTTTTGCGATCAGTGTGATGGAATGGTTCGAAAAAATGGACCGGGAATCGCTTAGATACCTGTTAAGTTCAGGTAAGTTCTTATGTTTTAATCCTGCGGCCCTGGAAGGACGCGTGGATACCAGTCCGGCATCAGGCAGTGCCGGGCCACCATTGTTTGATTCCCCCTATCTGACGAATGCGGTTTTTTTCAAGGAATCGGCGATAGATTATAACAATAATCTTTCGGTGCAGACGCGTGCGCTCTTAGTATTCAATGAAAACAACGCTCATGAAGGCGGGGCCTCCGTGCTGGCAATGCCAGACTTGCTGGAGCAGGGTTTGATCAAATGGTTTGGCGGCAAAGTGCCAATTTCTCTTAGCCTGCATGATCGCAATGTTCTTGAGGTATTCTGTCGAACCCCAACATTCGATCCCTTTTTATTAATGGCGCGTCGATCCGAAGTTGAGCAGGTCCGAGCCGTGGATGCATCCTGGTTCAGTGTTGATTTGGGTACGGCGAAATCCGTTCGCGGCATTGTGACCGCCAGGGCTGAAAAACTAGTCTCATTGGCTCTGGATTCGCCGGAATCCGATTCCCGACGGGCAGCAACGGTGGAATCCTTAGAGCAAGCTGTTTGGCTCTGTGAAGCGAATGAACCGGCGATGGATTTGTTTCAAAGCCTGGGCGTACAAAAGGCTGAGGTGAATCGGATTCTGTTCGCCTGGAAAGGCATCGCCTATTATGAGTATTTGTTTGCGAACTTTGGGCGTGACTATAAGAACTTCCTGAATTGGTTGCGAGGCGACGAGTCGTTGCCAAATGATATTAAAACAATACCCAGTGATCGGACGTTGCGTCTGAAGGCGCAGCGCCGCAACGCGCAAACCGTTATGCGCGGCTATTACAATCATGCCACGGAAATTCTTACGAAACAGAATCAATCTGATAATGCGCTGGTCAGTGATGGTGATCCGCAACCATTTCAAAAATTCTTACTGGCTGCACCTAACCTGTTTGAAACTTTAGGTATGGCTATTGGTGCGTTCGCGCATACCAGCAATGCCTGGAAGTCATTAACCAATGATGGTCGCCGCGAAACGCGTGGTGCCGATGCATTGGAGGGGTTGTTTCGTTTTATTATCAACCTTGCCGCCTCTAAACATAAGGAATAGTCCGATTGTGAGATTGAGCGACATATGTGGCTGACCGTATTGTTGTAAAACTGATCACAAAAAAATAATGAGGAGAAACGCGAATGGCTTTATCCCCCTATTTCATGCCAACCGATGCAGGCGATAATGCCTTTACGGTGGAGGCGCCGAAAATCAAGTTTGGCACTGGTTCCTTGATGGAAGTGGGAGAGGATGCTGCCGCCTTGGGCATGATGCGAATCGCGGTTTTTACGGATCGTGTGGTGAAGGATTTGCCTGCCCTGACAACAGTCACCCAAGCCTTGCATAAGGCAGGGTTAGATTTCGAACTCTATACAGAGACGGAGGTCGAGCCGACAGACCGATCTTTCAAGGCAGCAGCGGAATTCGCGCGCCAGGGGAAATTTGATGGGTATATTTCCGTCGGTGGTGGGTCAGTGATGGATACGGCTAAGGCTGCAAA
>JARGPE010000096.1:11225-14727 GCA_029212835.1 Alphaproteobacteria bacterium
CTATCCTGATGATTTCCTAGCCTATGTGAATGCACCAGTTGGACAGGCAAAGCCGGTACCGGGGCCGCTGAAACCTCATATTGCCTGCCCCACGACCTTTGGCACAGCATCAGAATGCACCGGGATTGCGGTTTTTGATTTTCTGGAAATGGAGGCGAAAACTGGCATTGCCAATACCCGCCTGCGTCCCAGCCTGGGGATTTTGGATCCAACCTGTCTGTCCAGTTTGCCATCCCTTGTTTTGGCGGCCAATGGATTTGATGTCTTTTCTCATGCGTTTGAAAGTTTGACGGCACGCCCCTTCACGCATCGGACAAAGCCTGCTTCCTCTTCTACACGGCCCTTGAGCCAAGGGGCCAATCCCTATTCTGATCTAGCCTGTCGGGAAGCGATTCGATTGGTTGGAGGACATTTGGTAACCGCTGTTAACGATCCAACGGCGGAGGATTATGAGGCCTTAATGTTTGCGGGTATGCTGGCGGGAATCGGTTTTGGCAATGCGGGCTGTCATATTCCCCATGCCATGTCCTATGCCGTTGCTGGATTGGTACGGGATTATCAGCCCCCTGGCTGGCCATCAAACCATGCCATGGTGCCCCACGGGATCTCTGTCATCGTTAATGCTCCAGCTGTGTTTCGGTTTACCGGACCGGCTTGTCCTGAACGCCATTTGATGGGGGCAGAAGCAATGGGAGCCTCCGCAGAAGAATTGGCAGACCAGACACCTGGCGATGCTTTGGCCAATCGAATTGAGGAAATGATGAGGGCGACGGGCATTCCAAACGGCCTGTCGGGGGTTGGCTATTCGATGGAAGATCTGGATAGTTTGGTGTCAAAAACGGCACCGCAGAGACGATTATTGGACAATGCACCACTGGCAATTGCCGAACCTGAACTTCGTCAGGTTTTTACAGAGGCGATGCGTTATTGGTAGTTTTGGGTTGGTGAACTTTGTCGCACCGGCAGAAAACTGTCATTTTGAGGTGTTTTGATTCCGGCTTAGATTCCAGTGCCTTGCACCAGACGCACAGCTTTGATTGTAAGCCATGCGTAAATTTTCTGTCAGATTTGTGAATGTGACAGTGGTTTTTCAAAATTGGCTGGGCTATATAGTGCCTCGAAGAGTGATCGATCATAATCATATGGATGGAACAATGAGCGATTCGAGCAAGAATAAGAAACCTGAGTCTGACCGTAAATACGAAACGAAGACTCGGAAATGCCTGATGTGCCGATCTGATTTCAAGAGCGCATGGCCAGGAGAGCGTGTATGCTCTAACTGCAAACAGACCAGCGCCTGGAACGAACCGTCCATCGCTGCGTAACGTTCGCTCTATTTCAAGAGTGTACAAGCGAATTATGCGACCGCCCTCCAAAAGAGGGCGGTTTCGCTTTTTAGACCCTAGCAGTGCTTGCATATCGTTTGATCTATGCGAAAACTTGAGCCGCTCGTCCTGATGGTTGTGGCGGGGCTCTTTGAAGGATCACATTGCTATGTCGCAAATACCTGTCCTCGTTATTGGTAATCGTACCTATTCCAGTTGGTCCTTGCGTGGATGGCTGGTTATGGCGATGGCTGGACTGGATTTTGCCGAAGAAATGATTTGGCTGGATATGCCCGATCACAAGCCCGCCATGCAGGCAGCGACCGGCGGTGTCGGGACGGTTCCAACCTTGCGTATCGGGGGCCGCTGTATCGCAGACAGCTTAGCGATTGCTGAATATGCCGCCGAAATGGCTCCCGATGCTGGATTATGGCCCAAGGATGCGATGGATCGCGCCCAGGCCCGTTCCCTGGCGGCCCGCATGCATTCCGGTTTTATGAATTTGCGCCGGGGATGCCCAATGAACCTGTCCAATCGATTCCCTGATTTCAAACCAGACGAAGGCGTTCTGGCAGATCTTGAAATTCTGCAATTGGCCTGGACAGACTGCCTAAGCCGCAGCAAAGGCCCATTCCTTTTCGGCGACTTTGGCGCGGTGGATGCATTCTTCGCACCGGTCGCAATTCGGGTTTATGGATTCAATTTGCCGCTCACTCCAATTTGCATGCGATATGTCGACGCCCTGCTTGATCATCCCTTGATGCAACAATGGATTTCAGCCGCACGGTTGGAGCCAGATATGGAACGCCCACGCACGGATCGCCTTGCATCCGGGGCTTTTATACCGGGCGATTGGCCAATCTTGCGGGATCGATAACATCGAATTCGTGGCCAGGCCTCAATTCAGCTTTGACCTGTCTGGATTTCTCGCTAGGCTTGGGTCGTGTAATAGGGTCCCGACTGGGCCCTGCGGAACAGTCCGATGGAAGTTGTATGAACGAGGATCTGCTCGGTTATAATGAAATGGTGGAACAGGCCATGCGCTCTGTGGTGCGCAAGGCGTTGGACCGTGCAGCCAAGGGAGGTTTGCCGGGCAATCATCATTTCTATGTCACATTCAGAACGGAACATCCCGATGTGATGATTCCCAATCGCCTGAAGGCACAATACCCGGAAGAAATGACCATTGTCTTGCAGCACCAATTTTGGGGGCTGCAGCCGGATGACGAAGGGTTCGATATCGAACTCAGTTTTAATCGTCAGCACGAACATCTGCGCATTCCCTATGCTGCGCTTGTCACTTTCGCTGACCCTTCGGTGAATTTTGGACTGCAATTCCATGTTGAAGTCGACGAAGATAATATCTCTGTCGACCATCCAGAAGCAGCCTCTGATGAAAAAGGCCCCAGCCGTGAAGAAATGGACGCGGGCACAAATGGTGGCGACGACTCCACCGGTGAAGCGGCAGCAGAGGATGAAGAATCCCGCACCGATAATGTCGTGACACTGGACTTCACGCGTAAAAAGTAACCCGACCCGCCTTGCTAAACCTGCTGTAAGAGGAACCATCTGATGGTCGATCCCGCCTTTCTCGATATGCTGCCGCTTGGCTCCGACACCACGAATTATCGCAAGCTGACCAGCGACTATGTTTCAACAACTGAGTTTCAAGGCGAAGAGATCATCACGGTTGATCCAGAAGGTCTGCGGTTGCTGTCCGAAGAGGCATTTCGCGATATCAATCATTTGCTGCGCCCCGGCCATTTGGAGCAATTGGCGAAAATCTTGGATGATCCCGAAGCTTCAGATAATGACCGTTTCGTTGCCTATGATCTGTTGAAGAATGCCAATATTGCAGCGGGTGGTGTGTTGCCAATGTGTCAGGACACCGGCACGGCCATCGTTATGGGCAAAAAGGGACGCCGTATCTGGACCAATGGGGAAGATACATCAGCGCTCTCCAAAGGGGTTCTGGATGCGTATAACCACAATAATCTGCGCTATAGCCAGGTCTCCCCAATCTCAATGTTTGAAGAAAAGAATACCCGTAACAACCTGCCGGGTCAGATTGAGCTTTATGCGGAGGGAACAGAGGACGCCTATAAATTCCTGTTTGTCGCTAAGGGCGGCGGGTCGGCGAACAAGACATTTCTATTCCAGGGGACGCCATCCCTGTT
>JARGPE010000097.1:0-3557 GCA_029212835.1 Alphaproteobacteria bacterium
GGCACAATCCACGAGAACAACGATCCCTTCCTCCTTTCACCCAGTCAGAGAATCAGGCTTTGTGATCAGGATTTTTGACCTTCACTCGCCGTCAGGAGCAATTGTTATGCCTATCGATATCGCCACGATTGCGGCCCTTACCGGGGGTGGATTGTCGGTCGGTCTGTTCCTGGCCTGGGTCTTTATGGTCCGGGGTAAAGAGGAGCAGTTGCAAAACTTGCAATTGCGTGAGCGGGAGCTTGCCCAAACCATTGAAGACACAAAATCCGAACTGTCCGGCGCGCTTGCCAATCAGAAGGCATTAGAAGAATCCCGAGGGGAATTGCGTAGCGAGCGCGATGAACTGCGAATGAAGCTGGAGGCGGTGCAATCAGAACTGTCCAACCGCCGAGTCGAAATCGAAAACCTGCAAACCACCCTGTCCTCTGAGAAAAAGGCCCATGGCGAGAAGCTGGAAGAATTGAGCAATGTCCGAGGCCAGATCGAAAAGGACCTGCAGGTTCTGATGAATGGCCTGCTGGATACCTCGTCCAGTAAATTCCTGGAACGCGCCAATGAAGTCTTTAAGGCGCAGCAGGAAAAGGGCGAGACCGGCATGAAATCCATGGTCGGTCCGATGAAGGAGGCGCTGGATAAGTTCCAACAGCAGGTCAATGAAATGGAAACCAAGCGCAAGCAGGACGAAGGCGCGCTGGTCCAGCAAATCCGCCATATCTCCGACAGTCATACCAAGCTGAACGATACCACGGTCAGTCTGGTTAATGCCCTGCGCAGCGCCCCAAAGACCCGCGGTAGATGGGGGGAGCAGCAATTGCGCACCCTGCTGGAAATGGCCGGCATGTCGGAATATGTGGATTTCGAGACCGAAAAGCATTTCAACACCGAAGATGGCGCCCAGCGCCCCGACGTCATTCTAAAAATGCCCGGTGGCCGCACGCTGGTGATTGATGCCAAGACCTCTCTATCGGCTTATCTGGAGGCGATGGAGGCGGATACAGAGGAAGCGCGTGAAGCAAAGCTGGTCGAACATGCCCGACAAATCCGCACCCATATGGAGCAGCTCGGCCGCAAGGATTATTGGAAGAACCTGCCGTCTGACACGGTGGATTTTGTTGTCATGTTTGTGCCGGGCGAACCAATGTACAGCGCCGCCATGGCCCGCGATCCCGGTCTGTTCGATACAGCCTGGGAGAAGAAGGTGATTATCTGCTCCCCCACCACCCTGTTGGGTCTGGCAAAAGCCATTGCCTATGGCTGGCGGCAGGAACGGGCGTCCAAGGATGCTCAAAAGGTGCATGAGGTTGGGATAGAACTGTATAAGCGCATGGTGAAACTGGGCAATGATGTCATGGGTATGACCAAGTCGCTGAATGCCCATGTCAGCAAACACAATGCCTTCGTCGCCAGCCTGGAAGGCCGGGTCCTGCCCCAAGCCCGCAAGATGACAGAACTGTCTATCGGTGAAAGCTATGGTGAAGTGACGGAACTGGAACCCGTCGAACACGAAGTCCGCGAACCCCTAGCCGAACGGGATCTGCTGATTGATGGACCCAAATCCATAGAATAGAGACACCAAATCCAGCGGGCCTTCTAATATTGATTGATATCCGGCGTATCGATATTCCGACGCTGGAACAGTTTGCGGATCAGGAAAACCGCCGCAACGGATAGAATGGCAAAAGCAATCAGGACCTCCCGCCAGGTTTTCAGCAGGATCGTGTCGCTGAACCAGAAATGCGTCTCTGCAAACAGCATGGCAGAGACGATTGCCGCGGCGACACCGACGGGCAGGACGAAGAAATCCAAACCGACCACAATATCCGCAATGATCAGGACCAAGGCCAGGATCAGCCAGACCTCTGCCTGAAACAGCCAATAGGTGATCGTCATGGCTTACGCACCCTTCCGTGATCCGGCGAGAGTTTCTGCCAACGTATGTAGGGATCCAATGGCACCGGTAATGTCGGTTGGCACAATGATCGTCTTGGTATTGGACGAAGACGCGACCGCCCCCAAGGCGTCCACTTGCCGTTTCATGATTTCAAAATCGATGGCAGGCTGGCCATTGGCGGCGATGGCTTGAGAGATCACGCGGGTCTGTTCGGCATCCGCCTCTGCTGCGACCTTCACAGAATAAGCATCCGCATCGGCCTGGACTCGTACTGCTTCGGCATGGCGTTGGGCTTCATACAGTCTGGCATCGGCGGCCAGTTCCACGGCACGCTTTTCCCCCTCCGCCGTCGCAATTGCGGCGCGACGCTGGCGTTCGGCATTCAACTGCTGGCGCTGGGCATCCTTGGTTTGCTCATCAACAATGACATCAGTGATTTCCGTGCGGGTGATTTCGATGCCCCAGACTTCCGCCGCCTGTTGCAGATTGCGGGCAATCTCGTCATTCATCGACTCGCGCGAGGATTGTAGATCATCCAGTTCCAGCTTCCCTGCGGCGGAGCGTACAATGGAGGTCGCGGCAGTATAAATCGCCTGATTGATATCGCGAATACGATACACAGACGCCGCCGCATCGGTAATGCGATAAAACACGGTCGCTTCCAGGCGCACCTCGACATTGTCCCGGGTGATCACCGAAATATCGAATTCCGGCAATTGCCGCTCCAGCACCGAGACCCGATGGGCCACACGGTCCAGAAAGGGCACAATGAAGTTCAGGCCCGCTGGCAGGGTCTTTGTGTATTTGCCAAACCGCTCCACCACATAAACCTCGCTCTGCGAGACAACCTTGACTCCCTTCGAAACCAAAACAAGGGCGAAGATGACAAGGATTAAGGCAATGATGCTGGAGAGGGAATCCTGGATCATATAGACGACTTCGGGGCTCATATCGCGATCCTGACTGAAGCGGGTTGTTCGTGAATTTTGTATAACGCCAAGTTGTGCACCGCGAAACTAAAAAGCATCCAGAAAGAAAAACCCCGGCCTCAGAGCAAGTCCAAGACCGGGGCTTTTCCCAATAAAGTGTTAAACAGATTACTGCGATATTGGCGCAGCCCCTGTTTCATTCTGGAAATAGCGGAAGAAATCGCTGTTAGGTGCGCCGACAAATGTTGTCGTGTCACCCCCCAGGCCCTTCTGCATCGCCTGCATGGACCGCCAGAAGTCAAAGAAAGCGACATTCTGACCATAGGCATCATTGTAGAGACCTTGCGCTTCCGCATCGCCCTTACCGCGCAGGATTTCTGCTTCCCGCTTGGCTTCAGACACGATCACGCGCTGGCGCTTGTCCCCTTCCGCCCGGATACGCTGGGCTTCCTTGTCCCCTTCAGCACGGGCCAGACGGGCTTCCTGTTGACGTTGCGTGGTCATGCGCTGAAAGATTGCCTCACTGTTATCTTCCGGCAGATCGATACGCTTGATGCGCACGTCAACCACTTCGATCCCAAAGGTTGCCGCTTCACGCGCAACGATGCGGGTGAAATCCTTGGTTGGGATTATGAGTGTGATGCCAGTGAGTTGGCCGAGTGGGATCGGTTGGATCGGTTGGATTCAATCTTTGATTATGACGACGAAGATTATCCGGAGGATGATGAATGATTGGG
>JARGPE010000097.1:3567-14592 GCA_029212835.1 Alphaproteobacteria bacterium
TGCGGGTGAAATCTTCCCTCAGACGGGCACGTTCCGGCGTCAGGACAACAGAAAGGTTCACCTCCCCGATGACTTCCCGCAAGGATGCGTTGATCAGTGAATTGAACCGCTGTTCAATGCCGCGTTCCGTACCAACGGTTTGGAAAAAGCGCAGCGGATCGGTGATGCGATAGCGCGCAAAGGCGTTTACCACCAATTGTTTCTGATCCGCCGTCGGAATTTCCTGCTGGTCTGCATCATAGTCCAAAACGCGCTTGTCAAAGAAACGGGCCGTATCGACAAAAGGCACCTTGAAATGCAGGCCCGGTTCCGTGATTTCCCGTTGAGGCTCCCCGAAACGCATTACAAGAACCTGTTCGGTTTCCCGCACGGTAAAGGCGGCGCTGATCCCGGTGATGATAATCACGACCAGGAGGCCCAGAATTATGAGAGAACTGCGGTTCATTTGGCGGCTCCCGTCTTAAGCTGATCCAGTGGCAGATAGGGGACAACCCCGCTGCCTTCTGCACCCGGTTCAATTAGAACCTTGTTCATCTTGGAGAGAATGTCTTCCATGGTTTGCAGATAGATCCGTCGTTTGGTGATATCCGGTGCCTGCTTATATTCGGTCAGGATCGCCAGGAAGCGTTGGGTATCCCCCTGTGCCTGGTTGATGCGCTCCTGCCGATAGGCTTCCGCCTCACGCAGGATCTGTTGCGCCTCACCCTCTGCACGCTGGGTGACTTCGTTAAACTGACCCGTTGCTTCGTTGATTTTCTTTTCCTTATCCGCCTGGGCAGCCTGCACATCGCGGAAGGCATCGATCACCTGATTGGGTGGATCGAATTTCTGCGGGTTCACCTGGGTGATCTCAATCCCCGCACCATAGCTGTCCAGGATTTGCTGAATGCGTTTATGGGCATCCTGCGCGACAGCATTTCGACCGCGCGTACGAATATATTCAAACGCGCTTTTCCCAACGATTTCTCGCATGGCCGCTTCCGCAGCGTTCTTCACACTTTGCTCTGGATTACGGACATTAAACAGGAATTCCCCCGCATCGCGAATTTTCCAGAAGACTGAAAACTGAATGTCGATGATATTCTCATCCCCCGTCAGCATCAGGCTTTCAGCCCGCAATTCAGAGGCTGATGTCCGGCCCGCATTGCCATTAAACCCAATTTCAACCGTGTTCACCGCGGTCACGCTGGGCAACAGAACCTCACCCAACGGGGCAGGAATGTTATAGTTCAAACCCGGTCCGGTAACAGATGTCAGTTTTCCAAAGACAAGTTCGACGCCTTGTTGGTTAGCATCAACCCGGTAAAATCCGGTCGCGAGCCAAATCAGGATTAGCAACAAGCCAACCGCGATACCGCCCTTGAGGCCAAAGCCACCGGGGATCATGGAGCGGAGTTTCTCTTGCCCTTTGCGCACCAATTCTTCGACATCTGGTGGTTGTCCACCGGGACCACGCCCGCCGCCGCCCGGACGTCCCCAAGGACTGTTCGGGCCACCGCCATTGCCGCCGCCATTACCGCCACCGCGGTTTCCGCCGCCACCCTGGCCGCCCCACGGGCCGCCACCATTATTTTCCCAAGGCATCCTGTTCCGATCCGTCCGCCGTTAATACACTACTTGTCACGATCGACCCTGTCGCCCTTATCGGCTGCAGGTCGCGTCAAATTTAGTTCCGCGTGCCCATTCAGACTGCGATGGGGCGCATAACACTCGATTTTTGCGAGTCAAACAACCCTGCACCCAAGTTTTGCCATATGCGGTCTTTGCGCCACGCTTCCCATTCATATATGTACGATAAGACAAGTTCCCAACCGTGCAGCGTTGATTTTTCGTGTTTTCTGAACAAGTTTTCGACGCACACACCCGTTCATGACAGGAGTTTCTGAATTATGGCCGATATTACCGAGGACGCAGTCCGAAAAGCTTTGGCGGGCATTCGCGCGCCCGGCGGCGGCGATATCGTCAGTGCTGGCCTGGTAGCAGGCATCGCCATTCGGGATCGTATGGTGCAAATTTCCCTGGAAATCGGCGATCCGTCCAAGGCGGAAAGCTATGAACCAACCCGCCGTGATGTTGAAAAAGTAATCAGTGCAATGCCAGACGTCCTGTCGGCCACCGCCGTCCTGACCGCAGAAAAAGGCCCCGGTGCCGCCCCAACGGCGAAACCCGCATCCGACAAGGGCGCTGGAAAGATTCGCCATATTGTCGCGATTGCCAGCGGTAAAGGAGGCGTCGGAAAATCCACCACGGCAGTCAACATCGCCCTGGCGCTGAAACAATTGGGCATGCGTGTTGGCATGTTAGACGCTGATATCTTTGGCCCATCCCAGCCCCGTATGTTGGGTATTTCCGGCAGTCGCCCGAATTCACCCGATGGCAAAACGCTTGAGCCCCTGGAAAGCTACGGCATTAAGGTCATGTCGATTGGCTTTCTGGTTCCAGAAGACCAGCCCGTCGTCTGGCGCGGCCCGATGGTCATGGGCGCACTGCAACAAATGCTGGATGATGTGATGTGGGGCGAATTGGACGTACTGATCGTCGATATGCCGCCGGGCACCGGGGACGCACAGTTGACCATGTCTCAGAAGGTACCGCTGGCTGGTGCCGTGATCGTCTCCACCCCCCAAGATATTGCCCTGTTGGATGCCCGCAAAGGCCTGAACATGTTCCGCAAAGTTGATGTGCCAGTCCTGGGTATCATCGAAAACATGTCGATGTATATCTGCCCGAATTGCGGACACGAGGCCCATATCTTTGGTCATGGCGGCGCGAAGACGGAAGCTGAAAAGCTAGGAACGCCATTCCTGGGGGAAATCCCTCTGGAGATTGAAATCCGACTGACTGCCGATGGCGGAAACCCCATTGTGGTTTCCAACCCGGAAAGCCCCCATGCCAAGGCCTATCTGGCCATCGCTCAGAAAATCCAGACAGCCCTGGATGGTGCGGGTGCAGGTCGGGCAGCCCCCATGTTCACGACCGAATAGACCCGGGCGAAACATCATGACAGATCGGCGGTTCATCAGGGAGATATGGCGCAGACTTGGCGCTGTCTCCCTGTTGAGCCCCCTGATCCTGGGGCTGGTTCTGCCGCTCTTGGCGTCGCCCGTACCGGCAGTGGCGCAGACTGATGAGAGAGAGCCGCGGCTTATCGAAGTAATTAATCGCGCCCGGGCGGAACGCAATCGCGGGCCCCTGCGGTATGAACCGCGTCTGACCCAAATCGCCCGACAGATGGCACAGGCGATTTATCAAGGTCAGAAACTGGATTCCTTGACCAGTGGCCTCGAGACCCTGCTTAAAACAAAAGGCTATCCTTATGCTTTGTATGGCGGACGCTATGCCATTAATTCAGATTCTGCTGAAAAAATGGTTGGCGATTGGCTGGAAGAAGGGGGCCAGCAAAGCATTCTGATCAACCCAGCCGCATCGGAAATCGGGGTTGCGTATTTAAACAGCGAGGGGTCTCTAGTGCCCGACATCGCCCCCAGCATTTGGGCGGTGGTCATTGCGGCCCCCGCCCGCCCCGCCGCCGCAGACTGGGCGCAGGAGGTCTTAAAACTGGTCAACCAGTTCCGGGCCTCCTACGAACTGCCCCCCTTGAAACTCAATGCCTTCCTGAATCGGGCGGCGATGGCGCAGTCCCGGGACATGCTGGCGCGGGATTTCTTCAGCCATACAAATCCAGATAATATCGGACCAGGAGAGCGCGCGACAAAGGCAGGGTATAAATGGTCCCTGGTGCTGGAAAATATTGCCGCCGGTCAGCCCACACCGCGCGATGCGGTCAATGCCTGGATCGCTTCAAAAGAAGGGCCTCGCGAAGCAATGCTTAATCCAGAGGTTACAGAACTGGGCATTGGATATGTTTTTGCGCCCTTTGATCCGGGCCGGATCACCTCTTTACATTATTGGTCGATGACCCTCGGAAAACCGAAGGCACCATGATAATATTCTGCTAAAACAATTAGAAATGCAGGGGGGATTGGTATGAGGGCGTTAAAGAGTATCCTATTCGGGGTAGCCGTGCTGGTCGCATCCAGCGCCTGGGCACAAAGCCCGCCGCCACCGGGGGCAAAGGTCTTCTTTTCAAATATTCAGGATGGCGCTGTCGTTAAAAGTCCCTTTCTGGTGCAGTTCGGCGCAGAAGGGGTAAAGATCACCCGTGCGGGCCTGAACATCCCTGGCACTGGCCATCACCATCTGCTGATCAATGCCGTGTTGACGTCCGAAGATAAGGGCTACGCCATTCCAGAAGACAGCCATCACCGGCATTTCGGAGGTGGCCAGACGGAGGTTGAACTGAACCTGGATCCTGGCACCTATAGCTTGATGCTGGTGTTGGGCGATGGCGACCATGTTCCGTTTGAACCCATGGTAACCTCTGACAAAATTACCATAATTGTTGAATAAGGATTCCAAAAGATGACCGCATTTGCCCGCTTGCGCGATGGTGGCTTTGCCATTGGCACCATGATCATGACCGACAGCATGCTGACCGCCGAAGTTGCCGCGCGATCTGGCTTTGATTTCCTGTGTCTGGATCGCCAGCATGGCCTGATCGACGATGCGACCTTGTGGCAACAAATGGCTGCCATCGGGCGCATTGGCAAGGCCTGCCCTTGGGTGCGGGTTCCCTGGAATACCATGGCAGACGCCATGCGAGCCCTGGATGGTGGGGCAGCAGGCATCATCGCCCCCATGGTTGGCAGTCGCGAAGAAGCCGAGGCGCTGGTGCGTGCCTGCCGTTATCCCCCACTGGGTGAACGCAGTTGGGGGCCTGTCCGGGCCGGCATGGATGACGGCGTTGGCTATACCAAGGCTGCGAATGACACATTGTTTGTTGCCGCGATGATCGAAACCAAAGACGGCTATGAGAATCTGGAAGACATCGCCGCGACGCCGGGTCTGGATGCGTTGTTTGTCGGACCAAATGACCTGAGCCTGGCCATGGGGAATTGGCAACCGGGCATGCCGGATGATGCTGCGTTCATTGACGCGCTGAAACGCATTGCCAGTATTGCAAAAGCAAATGACAAGCTGGCGGGCATTCATTGTTCTGATGCTGCAATGGCCCGCGCCAGCCGCGACTGGGGCTATAGCTTTGTGACCATTGCCGCCGACATTGCCTTCCTGGGTCAGGCCGCCAAAGCCACAGTTGATGCCGCACGGGAAAAATAGAAACATAGATACTTGCGCCCCTAGGATCGGGCTGGCAGTCTCTGCGCGATTTTTTAGACATCCAAGTTTAGGGAGAAAACACCCATGAAAACCCGTGCTGCAGTCGCCTTTCAGGCTGGAAAACCACTGAGCATTGAAGAGGTCGATCTGGAAGGCCCGCGAGCGGGCGAAGTTTTGGTGGAAATCAAGGCGACAGGCGTTTGCCATACGGATGAATTCACCCGAAGCGGGGACGATCCAGAAGGGGCTTTCCCGGCCATTCTGGGCCATGAGGGTGCAGGTATTGTGGTCGATGTCGGACCGGGTGTGACGACGCTGAAAAAGGGCGATCATGTGATCCCGCTCTATACGCCAGAATGTCGGGTCTGCGAATATTGCCTGAACCCTAAGACCAATCTGTGTCAGGCGATCCGCACCACCCAGGGCCAGGGTTTGATGCCCGATGGCACGTCGCGTTTCTCCCTAAACGGGGAGCCGATCCTCCATTACATGGGAACATCAACCTTCGCTAATCATACGGTTGTGCCGGAAATCGCCCTGGCGAAAGTGCGGGAAGACGCCCCGTTTGATAAAATTTGCTATATCGGCTGTGGTGTCACGACCGGCATTGGTGCCGTAATCAACACCGCTAAGGTCGAAATCGGTTCCAATGTTGTCGTCTTTGGTCTGGGCGGCATCGGTCTGAATGTTATTCAGGGGGCCCGGTTGGCTGGTGCGAATATGATCGTTGGCGTCGACCTGAACCCCGACAAGAAGGCCATGGCCGAGCGCTTCGGCATGACTCATTTTGTTAATCCGAAAGAAGTTGAAGGCGACCTGGTCCCTTATCTGGTGGATCTGACCAAAGGTGGCGCGGATTATAGCTTTGAATGCATCGGGCGCACCGACACGATGCGTCAAGCACTGGAATGCTGTCACAAAGGGTGGGGCGAAAGCATCATTATCGGTGTTGCCGGAGCCGGTCAGGAAATCTCTACCCGTCCGTTCCAACTGGTGACCGGCCGGTCTTGGCGTGGCACGGCCTTTGGCGGGGCCCGGGGGCGCACCGACGTGCCCAAGATCGTTGACTGGTACATGGATGGTAAAATCGATATCGACCCGATGATCACCCATACAATGCCTTTGAACGACATCAACAAGGCCTTCGACCTGATGCACAGCGGTGAGAGCATCCGCTCCGTCGTCGTTTTCGACTAATCGGCAGGGGCAGCGGATTGGATAAATTGTCTAACGCTGCCCCTAAAGCCAATCCGCCATCCAAAGTGGATTGTTTCATCAATCCCAATGCGCGTGCGGCGCAGGAAATGGCAGACACCTTTGTCGCGGCGCTGGAGAAGGCGGGAATTGACGTCACCGTCCATTGGACGAAATCCAGTGAACAAGCCCTACAAGCCATCAAGGATCTGCCCGAAACCGATGCAATCCTGGTTGGTGGAGGGGACGGCACAATCAGCGGGCTTCTGCCCGCCTTGCTGGAGCGAAAAGAGTCGATCGGCATCCTGCCACTGGGAACCGCGAATGATTTCGCCCGGGGCGTTGGCATCCCGCCTGACCCAGAAGCGGCTGCTAAAGTCATTGCCAAGGGCCATCGTCTTTCTGTCGACACAGGAATGGTTGCGGACCGCCCCTTTCTGAATGTTGCCAGCCTGGGCATCAGTGTTGAAATTGCCAGCCTGCATGAAGACCGCACCAAAAAACTGCTGGGGCGTTTTGCCTATCCCATTCGCTGGGCGGAGGCATGGCACAGACACCGTCCTTTGAAGCTAAAAATCACATTGGATGAGGAAACCCGCCATGCACACTGTTCCTTACTGGCGGTTGGATGCGGGCGTCATTATGGCGGTGGCCTGACATTGCACGAGAAGGCGCGATTGAACGACGGATTGTTGCGCCTATATTATGTATCGCCGCACAACGCATTGCATTGGCTGTGGTTTCTGCCCGGCCTGTGGCGTGGCACCTTGCGAGACGGAGAAGATGCCCATACCGGCACCGCACAGGAAGTCAGTATCGAAACACGGTCCAACCGATCCAAAAAAGTGAATGTCGATGGAGAAATTGTGGCGCAAACGCCGCTTAAAATTTCGATCCGCCCCAAAAGCCTGACCATTTTTGCCCCGGCAGGTCCGTCCGACTAGCATAGAGAGGAAGTCAAATGTCTCTTCTGATCCCTCCCGAAATTGCTGCCATCAACGACGTGATAAAGGCCGCGCGACACAGTGCCTGGGCATTCGCGCAGGCTGCTGAGCTGGATGGGGTCAGCGATCCTGAAGAAATGCACAGAAAGTCTGAGGAAAGAGGCGTACTTGCAGAGAAATTATGTGCTGTAGTGCGCGATCTTGGCGAACAGCCCCCTGCAGAGAATACTGAGGAGGAGAGCGAGGTGATTGAGACGATCTGGTCCAATTTAAGGGCGGGTCTCTCAGGTGATCCAGATGCGGCCGCTCAAGAGCTGTGCAAGACGGCAGAAGACCGACTGACGACGGCTGCCAAGACTGCATTGGCAGAAGAGTCATTACACCAAGACGCCGCCAATCTAATCGGTCAATTTACAAAGTAACGCCTAGGCCGCCGATTGAATGGGGGTCATCAGAGGATTTTCTTCTTGTGCATAAACCGTCTGGCCTGATTGCATTTCCTGCATACTCTGTAGCAAGAATGCCTGCATTTCATTTCGACGATCCATTTGCTGCTGGTGCAGCGTTTCCATCTCAGCCAAATGGGCTATCGCATTCGCAAGAGCGCTTTGATAGCTCTCATTAACATCATGGTCCCCATACCAAGATCGCGCAAATTCCGTTTTATTTGGCCTGTTTGACGCGTCGTATTGGGTGACTCGAAGATTGCTGTACTGCTCTGACAGGGCCTTCTTCCCTTGCTCCTGAAGATAGGTAATTTTGGCCTCTCCCGTCAGGCCCATTTCATCCGCTTTCCTTGCAATATCCTGCAATACACTGCCGCCGGAATGAGTCGCCAGACTGCCGTCCACATTGATATAGCCCAGAATTTTGTTGCCGTTTGAAAAGACTGTCTGAACACCAGATGATGAATTTGGGCTGTTCTGCTCCAATATCTGCAAATGCTGTCGTGCAGTTTCAATGCTCTGCATGCTGCCAGGTAAATTTCCGTCATTCAACATTCTACTCTGCAATTCCAACCATTTATCAAAACTGGGGACAGCGGCACGGTACTGTTCCGCGCTTATTTCATGCGCCTCAACCGCCTGTCCATCCGGCATCTTCATTGACACGGTCGATGGCGTTTTGGGCATCGCATCAATACGCTCATAGAATGCTGCATATTGTGAGTCATACAGTTTCTTAAGATGCGGACGCATTGCCGGATCGGAGTACATATTGGCACTGAAATCTATGTCCATTGACTCTGCTCCTTCGTGTTAACCCACATCAGATCAGCAAACTTTATGCCAGAATACATTTTCAGAGTATTCCTTGCCTGTCTTGCAACAGAGGTAATTATGATAACAGAAAAGCTGCCTTGGCCTTGCGGATCCGGCTCCGCCCGGCCACATTCAAGTGAGGATAATCAACCATTCTAATCAGTCAGGAAAACAATGCCCTTAGAGACGCTCAATCAATGGAAATGTTTTGGTGGAACCCAATCCGTTTATGCGCATGACAGCAAGGCGACGGGGACGCGGATGGAATTCGCCGTGTTTGAGCCTGCCAAGAGCAGCAATGCGCCCCGTCCTGTCCTGTATTGGCTGTCCGGCCTGACCTGCACCTGGGAGAATTTCGTGACCAAGGCGGGAGCCCAGCGCTATGCGGCGGCCCATAATCTGATCATCGTCTGTCCCGATACCAGCCCGCGCGGGGATACCGTCCCAGATGCGGCGGATGAATATGATTTTGGCAAGGGTGCTGGCTTTTACGTCAATGCGACCCAACAACCCTGGTCCAAGAATTATCACATGTACGATTATGTGGTTGGCGAGTTGCCAAGTCTGATTGAGCCGGAACTGAGTTCACCCGTATCGGCACGGGGTATTTCCGGCCATTCGATGGGCGGTCATGGGGCATTAACCCTGGCGTTGAAAAACCCGGACCAATATCGCAGCGTTTCAGCCTTTTCCCCCATCGTTGCGCCCAGCCAAGTGCCCTGGGGTGAGAAAGCGCTGGGCCGCTATCTGGGAGAAGATCACGCCACTTGGGCTGCCCATGATGCCTGTGCCCTGATTGGCGCACACGGATGGTCCAGCGACATCCTGGTGGATCAGGGGGCGGCAGACAATTTTCTGGAAAATCAGTTGCGCCCACAGATTTTTGAAGAGGCATGCCGGAAGGCGAATGTCCCCTTGGAAATGCGCCTGCAACCTGGCTATGATCATAGCTATTATTTCGTCGCCAGCTTCATTGGCGACCACATTGCCTGGCATGCGAAGCGTCTTGCCGCCTGAAGGAGTCTGATATGACCCGTGCCATCCTAGAGCATGCCGGAACACCGGATCATCCCATCACGGTGGAACACGCGCCCGGACGAGTCACATTATCAGCGGGGGGTCAGGTACTGGCCGAAACGACGGATGCGCTGATCCTGCGGGAAGGAAGCTATCCCCCGACTTACTATATTCCAAAATCGGCCTTGCCAGAGGGCCTTCTACAACCCGCATCCAAGGTTACTCATTGCCCCTACAAAGGGGATGCAAGCCATTGGCGGGCCGTTATCAGTAATGGACGGGACGTCGATCCAATAGCCTGGAGCTATGAAACCCCGATCAATGGCATGACGTCGATACAGGGATATCTGGGATTCTACCTCACGGCCTTTGACGGGACATTTGACCCTATCGCGTGTTAGGCTAGGTTATCTCCCCAGTCCTTTGATGCTGGCCAGGACATCAGACAATGCTGCCTTGGCATCCTCACTCAATTCCGGTTCATCTGCGGGGTCATTTTTGGAATCAACAATCAATCCTGAAACACCGGTTTGGCGCAGAATCGCGGCAGCCAGTTCACCCATTTGGACCGGTTTGGACACATAGTCCGACATGCCTTTTTCGATATAATTTTCCCGCTGACCATCCATTGCATTTGCGGTCAGGGCGACGACGGGAATATCTGCCCAAGGCTGATCACTGGCCCGAATCCACTGCGTTGCGGTGGGCCCGTCCATCACGGGCATCTGAACATCCATGAAGACCAGATCATATGGAACGATGCGCAGGGTTTGCAGCGCTTCAGCCCCATTTGATACCGTATCAACATGGTGACCCAGTTTCTGTAACATGGTGCCAATAACGATCTGATTGACTTGATTGTCTTCCACCAACAACAGCCGTAGCCGTCGGGTTTTTTCTGGCAGCGTTATGGGGCCGTTCTGGTCAGATTGCGCAGGCGCAATGCCGGGCAAGCAGTCTAATTCAAACCAAAAGGTCGAACCGACACCCTCCTGACTGTCAAAACCAATCTGGCCCCCCATCAATTCAACCAATTGCTTGCAAATTGCCAATCCCAGACCGGTTCCGCCATATTGCCGCGATGTTGAACTGTCAGCCTGAGTGAAACTGTTAAACAGGCGGTCCTGCGCCTCTTTCTTTATTCCGACCCCCGTATCTTCAATATCAAAGCGGATATGGACCCGTTCTGCATCATCAACTCCATGGATCCGGGTCTTTACCCGCAGGATTATATGACCTTGCTTGGTAAACTTGATCGCATTGCCCACCAAATTGAACAGAATCTGGCGAATTCGCGTTGCATCACCCAAAAGGTTCTGAACAGCCTCGGTATCGCCCTCAACCTTCAGAGATATGGATTTTGCTTCGGCCTGGGGCTGCAGCAACTGCACGACGCTTTGTAAAACATCATCCAGTCGAAAGGCTTCCTG
>JARGPE010000098.1:0-5716 GCA_029212835.1 Alphaproteobacteria bacterium
AGGTCCAGATTAGGCTCCAGACTGACGGTGGGGAAAGCGAGAAGATGGTCTAAAATGTCGAGGGTTTTCATATAATATCTCTTAGAATGGAAACTAAACCTATCTTATCGGGTGTCGGTGCATCGTTTTATTCTGATAGGCTCGGTCTGGCGCGTCGGACCTCACGGTTTATAAACGAGGCTAGGATTGCCTTGAGGATATCCCCCGGGATGAAGATAGCCACAGCAAGAACAGCCTTTAGCAGTGAGAGCTTCGCGATGATCATTAATCCAATAACTCCGAAAGCATAAAGTACAACAATGCCGCCCAACAGGCTTGCGATCAGGCCTGCGGTCATGACGCCCATCCGGGTTGTTGCCCTGAACAACAGTCCAATCGTGATGACGGCAATGGGCCATCCAACCAGAAATCCAACAGTGGGGCCAACGAACACGCCCAGTCCACCGCGTCCTCCCGCAAGCAGGGGCGCGCCAAGTGCGACGACCCCGATGAAGACGATAATTGATAGCGCCCCACGCCAGGGGCCAAGAATCAGCCCTGCCAGCATGACGCCCAGTGTCTGGGCGGTGATTGGAACGCCACTGGCAATTGGCAAGGTCACTTGGGGGATAAGCCCCAGGGCGGCGATGAATGCCGCGAAAAGCGCAACGCGGGTTACCGTATTTTCCATTCTATTTTCTCCGGTCAAAGCCGCCCCGGGCGGCCAGTGCTTCAGCAGTGCGATCCGCATCATCTATCACTGATATTATAAAGGGCGACACAAGTCGCCAAAGTGGGCGGCGGGGTGAACGAGCGCGCCAGCTTTCGACAAGGAACTGCCAACGCTCCGTCAGCATTGGTGCGAAACGCAAAGTCATCGCGATGGCCACGCCAACCGGTCGGGTTGGCAGTCCGATCCACCGGAGCGGCGCCAGAATGCGATCCAGCACAGCCAGCATACTGGCCAGCGGAATCGACGCCGAAATTACTGTAGCAAGTAAAACCAGAGTGGCGATCCGCAGGCAGACAGTAAGACCCAGCACCCAATCCCCCAGCAGTGCATGGGCAGCAAAGGCGAGGAGCAGCATTTGTCCAGGTGCGCGCAATGCGGAATAAAGGCCGTGGGCACGGGCAAGTATTGTCAGAATCACGACGCAGGCGAAGACTGCGATCAGAAAGACAGGCCTGTCGATCAGAAAGACGAATACATTTATAAATGCCAGCAATAAGAGCTTCAAACCTGCAGGCAAACGACGCAGCCATTGCGCTTCAATATTTACATTCCCCACGATGCCTCGCTTTCTACGGCAACCTGCATCGCGGCCGCGAAGTCGGGCAAGACGGATTCCGGGTGACCATCGGCATGAATCCGCCCTTTCTCGATCCACAACACTCTGTCGAAATCGTTCAGGCTATCGATGTCATGGGTGATCATAAGGACCTGATGCGGCAGATCCGCAATGAAACGCTTCAGACGACTTCGGGTTGGAATGTCCAATCCATTGAAAGGTTCATCCAGCAGAATCACTTTTGGCTGCATGATCAACACCGCCAACAGGCACACCAGACGGCGCTGACCTTCTGACAAGGTCGCGACGGCGCGATCACGCCAATCAGCGATCCCATAGTGCTGAAGCAGCGCCATAACCGTGGAATCAATCCGCTTCGAAGATGTGCCATTTTCGCTCAAACCAAAGGCAATTTCCTCAAACACATTGGGACACAATATCTGATGGTCCGAGTTCTGAAACAGAAAGCCAGCAACGGATAAGGAGTCAAAGTCGCGTTTTGCTGGGTCGCGACCATAGAGCCGTACCGTCCCGGATGAAGGGCGCAGTAATCCCTTTATAAGACGCGCCAGCGTCGACTTTCCAGATCCATTTCGACCAACAATCGCAACGCGGTGCTGTGTTATCGACAGATCAATATCATGCAGAACCGTCTGCCCACCGCGATCAACCCGGACCTGTTTCAGGTGAATGCCGGTTTCAACGCTGATATCTGAAGTCACGTGGCTGTATCCATTATGGGCTGTGAAGGCACCATCTATCGCATATTGTCTCACTGAGTCCCAGACGCGAGGCAAAGTATTATTTTGGCCGGGGGCATCTTCCGATCTCTCTTTTGCCATGACGCCACGTTATAGTCTCACACTGTATGCCATGGTTAAATTCAGCATGAAATTTAGTAAAATCTGACCCCAGATGATCGCACTACATTGAGTCTTGCTTACCAGCGCAATGGTTAGTCTTTACCTAAGCTGCGCTTCCGAACACGATGCTTTTGCAGAGGGATGGAATTGCTCAACCTTCGAAAAAAAGCAAAACAGGGAATACAGGCGTGGCACGGGATCCAAGATACGATATTTTATTTGAGCCACTGGCAATCGGTCCGGTTACAGCCAAAAACCGATTCTATCAGGTTCCGCACTGCAATGGCGGCGGCTATCGTGATCCCTCTGCAGCGGCAGAGATGCGCGGCATCAAGGCCCAGGGCGGCTGGGGGGTAATCTTCACCGAACAATGCGAGATGCACCCGACGTCTGAAATCACGCCCTTTATCGAGTTGCGTTTATGGGAAGATCAGGACATCCCAATGATCGCCAAGATGGCCGACCGGATGAAGGAATATGGCGCACTTGCCGGTATACAATTGGCCTATTCCGGCATTAATGGCCCCAATTTCTACACCAAAGAAGTGCCAATGGCGCCCTCTGCCCTGCCCATCCGCACCTTTACCAATGATCCGGTGCAAGCCCGCGCACTGGACCGCCAGGATATCAAGGATTTACGGCGTTGGTTTGTTACTGCTGCTAAGCGATCCAGGACGGCAGGATTTGATCTCATTTGCCTCTATGGTGCCCACGGCTTCGGGATCTTTCAGCATTTCCTGTCCCGCGCCACCAATCACCGCACCGATGATTATGGCGGCAGTCTGGAGAACCGATCCCGCTTCGTGCGCGAAGTGATTGCCGATTTACGGGATGAGGTCGGGGACACGATGGGGCTGACCCTGCGCGTGTCATTGGACGAAATCACCGGTGATTTAGGCTTCAGCAATGCCGAAGTTCGCGACTTTATTGAAATGCATTCTGACCTGCCAGACCTGTGGGATCTTGCCCATGGAACCTGGGAGGATTGCTCTGGCCCGTCGCGCTTTAAAGAAGAGGCGGCGCAACAGAAATTGGTTCAGGGCATCAAAAAACTGACCAACCGCCCCGTAGTTGGCGTCGGACGCTTCACCAGCCCCGATGTCATGGTGCGTCAATTAACGTCTGGGACGCTGGATTTCATTGGCTGCGCCCGTCCCTCCATTGCCGACCCGTTCCTGCCAAAGAAGATTGAAGAAGGCCGGATTGAGGATATTCGCGAATGTATCGGCTGTAATATCTGCATCACAGGCGACATGACCATGTCGATTAGCCGCTGTACCCAGAACCCAACCTTCATGGAAGAATGGCGCAAGGGGTGGCATCCTGAACGCATGAATGCAAAAGGCGAAAGTTCCAGTGTCTTGATCGTCGGTGCCGGGCCGGCCGGGCTGGAGGCGGCGCGCGCCTGTGCAGAGCGAGGCTATGATGTAGCCCTAGCGGAGGCGAACACGGCCATAGGCGGGCGGGTTGCCAAGGAACGTCTGTTACCCGGCCTTTCCGCCTGGGGCCGTGTGGTGGATTACCGCGTCTATCAACTTTCCCAGAAGGGTAATGTGGAAACCTATCTGAACTCCCCCCTGACCGCCGAGGATATCCTGCAATTCGGTTTTGAGAATATCGCCATTGCCACAGGATCGACATGGCGGCGGGATGGGGTGGCCCGACAGCATGTCGCCTCCATGCCGATTGATCCTATTCTGCCACTTTATACGCCCGATGACCTGATGACTGGCAAAATTCCATCTGGGTCTGTCGTCGTCTATGATGATGATCATTACTATATGGGGGGCGTGCTGGCTGAATTGCTGGTGCAGAATGGGGCCACAGTGACCTTGGTTACCCCATCCGCTTATGTGTCCGACTGGACCAACAACACGCTGGAACAGGCCAGCATACATCGAAAACTGGCCAATCTGGGCATCGACATTCAATTAAATCGAGGTGTCGTGGCCATCGGGGCTGACCATGTCATGACGAATTGCATCTATACAGACACACTCCGCCCCCTGCCCTGCAATGCCGTTGTTATGGTTGCTTCGCGCACGAGCAATGACAGTGTTTATGAAGACTTGAAGGCCCGGCATGACGATTGGATGGATGCCGGGTTGATATCCGTAAAACTGATCGGGGATGCCAATGCACCAGGCCCGATTGCCTGGGCGACCTATGCGGGTCACCGGTATGCCCGGGAATTAGACGGTGCAGATAGAGGGGATTCTCTATCCTTCCGCCGCGAAATCACGGCATTGGCGGACTAAATCTCAACCAAGACCGATAGGCAAAGGGTCGATGCAAGGCTAGCGCTTAAACATCCACAATCTCGTAGGCGCTGAGTCGTTGCATCATTTCCTGATCCATTTCCTCGGTGCGCCAGTCCATATTCGCCTTCACCCAACTTTTCTGAGTTTCGCGAATGCCTGACAGAATGTCGACCTGCCTCTTGGCCAAGGCGACCTTCGGCAAAATAGGCAGACCTTCGTAAATCCGTTCCAAAATCTTGCGACGTTCCCCGCGGAAGCTATCTTCTGACTCTTTCCATGTTTCAAACAGTCGAGCCCAACCATCCAATATCCAAGAAACTTTTTGAACCCGTGCTGCCATATCCCGCATCGCATCTTCGAAGTGACTGAGCGTGTCAGCAATATCGGTCTCATAGCCCCAGCAAACCTCTATCTCTCGCAATGCGATTTCACGTGTCAGAGTTGCCGCGTCAATAATGCCTTTGCCGATCACCTGAACTTCTGGGGGCTCTTTCGTCAGATGATCTTTAATATCATCGATCATCACTTGGATATTTGTGTAGGTTTGCGCCAAATATCCTGGATGATCGGTTTCCTTCACACCAATTGCCCAGATAATATTGGCCCATAACTGAAATTTCTGCATCAATTCTTCAGATGTCGTGTGCCACGTGACGCTGTAGATTTTAAACTGCTCTTTGGCCAAATTTTGACCTTCTGGGGTCATAAGTGCAGTCACATCCAGCCCAACAGGCTTAGAGCTTAATACCTCTAGAGCGCGCAGGATTAGCAAACATTGATTGTAGGATACGACTTTACGTTCATTTTGCAGCGCCCGCTTTGCCGCCCTTGCTTTTGGGACACCACCATAGCCTTTTGCGTCAACATCCAGAACCAAACGCCGCAAATCAAACGGCGTAAAGGTCTCCGCATCTGTCAGATGCTGAATCAATGCCTGATCGTATAAGTTCAGATCAATCGTGGCACCAAGAGCCTTGAAAGGCACCACATAGGTCCCTTTTCCACCACTCAATGATGGCAACAGAAACTCCCTTTCCTCCGCAATCTCCCCGCGCAGACGGGCATTGCGAACAGGGTCGCTGGTAAACGGAACGGTAACCCCCCGTTCCTCAAACGAATTCGGTAAGTATGTCGTCGCCATTGTGGTCTGCCACCCCAATCTAATTCAGAAGGGTTATTCCAATTCCCAAGAATGGGCAATCAGAAATAGAGTTCGCAGTACAGGCATATCTGGGATTGCTGAACGAGCATCAGAAACTGGCGAGAACAGCAATTATCTCACCATAGCACCGCATGAACCTTCCCGCAGGAAACAGGAATTCAA
>JARGPE010000098.1:5726-14584 GCA_029212835.1 Alphaproteobacteria bacterium
ATCGGGAAACAACAGCAAATATCTCACCACAGCACCGCACGAAGCATCCGCAGGAAACACGAATCAGCAGCGCCTCAAATAGAGATATGCCATCAAAGGCTGGATATTTGAAGAAATGGTCGGGGCGGCTGGATTCGAACCAACGGCCCTCTGCTCCCAAAGCAGATGCGCTACCAGGCTGCGCTACGCCCCGACACATGCGGTCTCCCGCGCCCGATTGCTCAGGCAGGCGTATGAGTATTGTGAAGCGGGGGGAAAATCAACACTCCGTTCACATGAAAATTCACTTCTCGCGATTTTTTAGCGCCATAAAGCGTTTTTGGCTGTCTTCCGGCCATTCTTCCCGAGGTTTATAATAGCCTGGATACTGAGATGCCCCCTCTGGGATGATCACCCAGGGCTGTTTCGAGTCGGTATAGATGTGAACATCAGGTGGCGAACACTGTGAATTGTCCAATGTGCCAACACGCACAAAAGCAACCGCGTCTCCTGCACCGGCATAATGACTCCATACTGCAACCTGACATTTTGGACACCGGTGGATGATTTGCCCTTTGCCGCTTTCACTGGGTGTTTTAATCGCTTCCGGTTTACCAGATAGCGTTTCGACATGGTCGCTTTCTATCATAGCATTTAAAGCAAAGGCAGTCCCCGTCTCCCGCTGGCACCATTTACAATGGCAACAATGGACAAACATTGGGGCTGCCGTGATGGCATAGCGTATCTCTCCACAACTGCATCCACCTTCCTGTCGCCAGCGTGTTCCAACCTCCATTGTGAACGCCTCCCAATCTTTTATGTAAAATATGTTTCGATATGCCGGAATATGCTTGAATTCCGACTGTGGTTCACCCTACATGATACCTGCGATTAAGAAGTAGCGTAATTTGGTGACATTTACCATGGTGGGGACCATGAAAACAGCATGCTTGAAAACGGATCAAACGACTCCGTTAAGTGAGGGTTCTGCCGTGGATATCGATGCTGCGGCAACAGCTCTTCGTGCCGTGTCTAACGTGCATAGATTTATGATCTTGTGTCTTCTTGCAGAGCAAGAACACACTGTTGGTGACTTGGAACGGGCGGTCGGAATCCGGCAGCCGAGCATGTCACAACAACTCGCCCGCCTGCGGGAGGACGGTATCGTATCGTGCACGCGAGACGGAAAATCAATGATCTACGCTTTGACCGACCCTAAGATTAGACAAGTGATCCTTGCCCTAAATCAGATCTATCAACGCTGATCTGGCGGCAATTTTACCTTAGGGGATGTTGACGCAACCTTAGGACCCGAAGATTTTCTCTTCGGGGCTTTTGGTGTGGATGGTTGACTGTCTGGCTGGATTTGCACGGGAATGGGCACACTGGACCGGATATGCAAGTCGCGCTGTCCGAAGGGAAAGTCTATTCCATTGTCTCGAAAGAGTTCCCAAATGATCAATAGAATCTCGCTGCGAACGTTTACAACGCCCGCCTGAGGATCATTAATCCATATCCTCAGTTCCAACTCCAATGCGTCGTCGCCGAAATTCATGAAACGGCAAACAGGTGCTGGATCAGCTCGAACGCGGGACACAGCCTGCGCCGCCTCAACGGCCAAGGCCATGGCGTGTTTCACATCTGACTCATACGAAATACCGATTGGAATTTTCAAACGCACCAAGGTGTTGGAATAGGACCAATTTTCAACCCGCTGAGAGATCAATTCTTCGTTCGGAATCAGATGCTCCGTCCCGTCTCGTGTGATCACCGACACATAACGGGCACGCAAGGAATTGATCCACCCGAACGTATCGCCAATGGCAATCACATCGCCAGGCTTCACAGACTTGTCCATCAGCAGAATCAGGCCGCTGATCAGATTGGAAATGACCTTTTGCAGACCAAAGCCAATCCCCAGCCCAATCGCACCGGAGAAGACTGCCAAAGCTGTGAGATCGATCCCGATACTGTCCAGGGCCGCAAATATGGCAATGGCGACCAGAAGAATACGGATGGTCTTACTAATCAAAACCCGTGCTGAGGGTGACAGGCTTTTTGAATTCTTAAATCGATTGTCTAGCGCTTGCGAGGCCAGACCGCCGATCCACAACAGTACCAACAGGACCACGCCCGCCTTGCAGGCACTGAGGACTGAAATCCGGACATCGCCCAGATTGACGCCCATTTTATCCAGTGCCGTCATGGTTGGTGTCAGCAATCCAAGCAAGTTCAGAGCAGCGATACTCCAGGCAACCATCGCCAGTAATTTCGCCCAACCAGGGTCCCGCACCGCCCCAGAAATCAGTCGAATCACGACCCAGGCTGTCAGCAAACTGACAGCGCTTTCAACCAGATGATTTGGGAAACCCGCTTCCTGTGCGGCAAAAACAGAGAACCATTGCAGTATCAGCCAGAGCAGCGGCAGAATGAGCGGCAATACAGTTCTAATAGCAACGTCAAACACGCGGGCATATTTCAGTTTACCGATGCGATTTTCCAGCAGGTGCTGAAATGTCGGCGCGAGGATACGCGCGATCGCATAGGCACCAACAATAATGACAGCCTGAACAACAGTGGATGGCACCAGCAGGTTCATGTCGACCCACTTCCAGACAGACTCTGCCAAACGCTCAATCTCTGCGGCGTCTAAATATTTCTCCATACGACTCCCTTACATTCTTTCGAATACCGTAGAGCGTATCGATTGAAATAGCTACACTGTCTCACACTTCTGAATTTCTCAGAGGAATCAATATCACGGCCTTATTTCGGTAAGGCTGTAGCATCAATAAAACGACACAATCTTATTCTTTTAAGGAACTTATGTTAGACTAAATCTTATTATTTATTCCTAAAATTCATATATTCTATTTTAGAATTGAACCTACTCAACAACCGCGATAACCGCCATATTGCGTCGCAACATACACCGACTCAGGACAGATTATGCCGACTCCCCAATCAATTGTGTCCACTGCAACCGAAACCCAGGAAACCCATGTTCTTGGCCGCTGGTTGACCTTTGCGATGGCGACGGCAACAGGGATTGCTGCAGCCAACATTTATTATAACCAGCCGATGCTGGGGATCATGCAGGCTGAATTTCCTGGGCAATTGGCAGGCTTTGTGCCAACCGTCACGCAATTGGGTTATGCGCTGGGAATATTCCTGCTGGTGCCGCTGGGGGACCTGGTTGAGCGCAAGCGGTTGATCATCATCCAGTTCTGCGTACTGTCCATCGCATTGGTCGGCGTTGCGCTCGCCCCAAATGCTACGGTTTTGTTGGTGACATCGCTGCTGGTTGGCATTGGCGCGACGGTCGCCCAACAGATCATTCCCCTGGCGGCGCATCTATCGGACCCAAAGAAAAGAGGCGCCACCGTTGGTTTAGTCATGTCAGGTTTGTTGTGTGGCATCCTATTCAGCCGAACCCTGGCAGGCTTTGTCTCTACTCATTCTGGCTGGCGCGAAATGTTCGCACTGGCGGTGCCAATGGCACTGCTGGCTAGCAGTGTTATGGCCTGGAAACTGCCCCGCAGTTATCCCGACTCAACGATGAGCTACCCTGCTTTGATCGGATCCTTATTGGGCTTATGGCGGGAATTTCCGAAATTGCGTGTCGCCTCCCTCACACAGGCATCCCTCTTTGCCTCTTTCAGCGTGTTTTGGACGATCCTTGTCTTTCAATTGGAAGGGCCGGTCTTCAATCTGGGACCCGATGCTGCCGGATTGTTTGGGATCGTTGGCGCGGTCGGCATACTGGCAGCCCCCTTCGCTGGCAAATTGGCAGATAAGCGTGGCCCCCATGAAATCATCCTATTCGGCGCGATCATGACCCTGATTTCTTGGCTGATCTTTGGCCTGTGGATCACCATTCCTGGAATGGTCGTCGGCGTGATCCTTATGGATCTTGCCCTGCAAAGCGCAATGATCCCCAATCAGCATGTTGTCTATGCCTTAAGACCCAGCGCCCGGGCCCGCCTGAATACCATCTTCATCGGCAGCATGTTCCTGGGGGGTGCGGTAGGTTCTGCCCTTGCCATGCAAGTCTGGACCGCGTTCGGTTGGGTTGGCGTCTCTCTGCTGGGCGGAGCCTTTGGAGCGCTGGCAACCATGCTGCAGCTTGTCAGTTGGTTTGGAGATCACTCGAAATAACAAAGGCCTCCTTACCTGTTCAGAGAGGAGGTTTTTGATTTCCATTCCGACAATCACTTATTCATGACTAAGGATATTAACCAGTCGGCCAAAAGGATCTCTCACATAGAAACGACGAACACCCCATGGTTCGATCACAGGGCCATACTCAATGGCAAGCCCCGCATCTGCTGCACGATCCAGAACCTCATCCAAGTTATCGACTTCCATGGAAATGTCTGGAACTTGCGTCCCTGAACCACCTTCCGTAGCGATGCTGATTTGTGGAACCATCTGATTGTCCGATGCAAAGGTGATGATCCAACCGTGATCCATGACGACATCCATGCCCAAAATATCGCCATAAAATTGCTTAGCGTCCGTTACTCTTTCCGACTGAATATTGGTGATAATGCGTTTTACGGCCATGAGGCGGCTCCTTTAACCCATGCTGCAATGCAAAGGTTATCAAAAAACCATTACCACAATGCATGCATTTATCAGACAGATCGTATCTGATACCTCATATCACTCCCACTCAATCGTGCCCGGGGGTTTTGATGTCACGTCATAGACAACGCGGTTTATGCCGCGGACTTCGTTGATAATGCGGGTTGCAACGCGGCTGAGGAAGGCGTGTTCGAAAGGATAGCTGTCGGCGGTCATGCCATCAGTGGACGTTACCGCGCGCAGGCCACAAACGTGGTCATAGGTTCGCGCATCGCCCATCACGCCGACGGTTTTGACCGGTAACAGCACGGCGAAGGCCTGCCAGATTTCATCATACAGACCGGCATTGCGGATCTCTTCCAGATAGATCGCATCCGCCTTGCGCAGGATATCGGCCTTTTCCTTATCCACCGGCCCTGGAATACGAATGGCAAGGCCCGGCCCTGGGAAGGGATGGCGACCAATCATACTTTGCGGCAGGCCGAGCTCCAGGCCCAAGGCGCGCACTTCGTCCTTGAACAACTCGCGCAGAGGCTCCACCAGCTTCATATTCATCCGCTCTGGCAGGCCACCGACATTGTGGTGAGACTTGATCGTGACCGAGGGACCGCCAGCGAAAGAAACGCTTTCGATCACATCAGGATACAGCGTGCCCTGGGCCAGGAAATCCGCGCCGCCGATCTTGGTGGCTTCCTCTTCGAACACATCAATGAACAGCCCGCCGATAATCTTGCGTTTCTTTTCCGGATCATCGACCCCGGCCAGCTTGCCCAAGAACAGGTCAGAGGCATCGCGATGAACCAAGGGGATGTTGTAGTGATCGCGGAACAGAGTGACGACCTGATCGGACTCGCCCTGGCGCATCAACCCATGATCGACATAGATACAGGTCAGTCGCTCCCCAATCGCCTCATGGATCAAGACGGCAACGACAGAACTGTCGACCCCACCGGACAGGCCACAGATTACCCTGCCCGTTTCCCCAACCTGACGGCGCACACTTTCAATCGCCTGTTCCTTAAACGCGGCCATGGTCCAGTCACCGGTACAGCCACAAACGGAATGTACGAAATTCGACAGCAGTTTGTGACCATCGACGGTATGGACCACTTCAGGGTGGAACATGACACCATAGAATTTGCGGGCCTCATCTGCGAAAATCGCGAATGGCGCGCCTTCGCTGCGGGCGACAACCTTGAAGCCTTCGGGAATTTCCATGACACGGTCACCATGGCTCATCCACACGGTCGGCGTATCGCCCGGTGCCCAGAGACCGTCATACAGACTGCAGGGTTCCAGCACGTCCAGGGCTGCACGGCCAAATTCATGATGTTCCGACGTGCTGACCAATCCACCCAATTGATGACACAAAGCCTGTTGCCCATAACAGATGCCCAGGATCGGCAACCCCATATCGAATACCATCTGGGGTGCGCGGGGCGTATCTGAATGAGTTACACTGGCAGGGCCACCACTGAGGATGATCCCTTTAGGTGCGAAAGCCCGGATTTCATCTTCTGTGATGCTGTTGAAAGGGTGGACTTCGGAATAGACACCCGCTTCGCGCACGCGCCTTGCGATTAACTGGGTGACTTGGCTGCCGAAATCGAGAATTAGAATACGGTCAGCGGCAACAATATCGGTCATATGGGCAGATCTTTCCCAGATTTCACCTGAAAACAGGTAGGGGGCGCGGAAGCGATTAGCTAGCGCGATTCAGCCGCTGGAACAAGCCAACAGCGGGCTTTTTCCGTCATTTTCGCTCTGATTAAGGACGGCGTGCAACCATATCGATCTCAACCAGTGCCCCGACCGCAAGTCCCGTCACCCCGATCGTCGTGCGTGCGGGCAATTTTCCGGGTTGAAAATACTCCAGATAAGTTTCGTTCATCGTGGCATAGTCACGCTGAAACTCCGTCAGATAAATACGGCACTGCAGGACATCGGCCAGGCTCAGATCCAATCCCTTGAGGATCAGGATCAGATTGTCCATCACGCGGCGCGTCTGGGCCTCAATCCCCTGTGGCAGAGCTTTCTTATCGTCGTTGGGGTCGGTTGGCATTTGACCTGTCAGAAAGACAAAACCATTCACCTCTGTCGCATGGGAAAAGGGAGCAACCGGCGTTGGGCCCTCCGCGATCATGTGGTGCAGAATATTAGTCATTGCCCCCTCCTCAACTGGTCAGCAACAGGGTGCGTGGATCAATCGCCTGACGCCCCTTACGGATCTGGAAATGTACCTGCGGGGTGTCAACATTCCCTGTCGATCCCACCCGCGCAATAGCCTGCCCGCGCTGGATCATTTGCCCGCGTGTCACCAACAGCGTATCGGCATGTGCATAGGCGGTGACATAGCCATTCTGATGCTTGATCAAAATAATATTTCCAAACCCCTGCAGCCCATCGCCCGCATAGGCAACAACCCCGGATTCTGCTGCCCGGATCGGACTGTTCCGGGGCGCGGCAATGTTTATGCCATCATTGTGCAGCCCCTTCCCTTTTGCGCCATAGCCAGAAATAACCTTACCCTGGACTGGCCACAGAAACCCCTGACCTGACATCGGCGGGGGTCTTGGGATCGGGCCGATCAAACGCGGCGGGGCCTGTGGTTTGGCAGGCGGATAAAGAACATTCCCTGAGCCATAGCTGGCCTGTTCTGTTGGGGGCGCAGGCGGTGATGGTGGCGAGGCCTCTTCCGCAGCAGGTGGCACAGTGGGAGAATTCGGCACGGCAGATGAAGAATTATCAGGTGGTGGCAAAGGGGCTTCTGTCACCCCTTGGTTTTCAGTGGTGGATGGACTCAGCGCGACCGTCTGTGTTCGCACACCCGCCGTCTGGGCCGGAATACTCAACCTCTGCCCGACCGTGATCCGATAGGGTGATGGAATTTGATTGGCCCGTACCAATTCATTCATCGCCACACCATACTGCCGGGAAATACCGTAGACTGTTTCCCCTGGACGCACTGTATGCAGCTTCACCGCCGGAATGCGCAAACGTTGACCAACCAGCAGGTCATAAGGGGGGGATAGATTGTTCTCCACAATCAAACTGCGCAGCGGCACACCAAATTCGCGGGAAATCGCATAGAGTGTCTCTCCCCGCTGTACCCGATGAATACCGTCTTCTGGTGGGGATACTGCCACTCGGTAGGACCCACCAACCGTGTTTGCCGACCCGGTCCCGCTGGGAACATTGGTGCCATCATATATCCGCACCTGTGGACCACCGCCAGACGAACAGGCTCCCAGTGCCAGGATCATCAACAGCCCGATCAGCCTGTGCGGAACCTTAGCCATTGCCAGCCTCCACACCTGGTAAAAGGGGTACAAAACGCACGCCCCCCAGCTCTTCCAGCACCAGCCCCGCCTCTGTTTTGATACCCAAGAGTAGAGTTTGATTCGTGCCATCGGCACCAACGGGCACGACGAGACGCCCACCGACCGACAATTGATCCACTAAAGCAGGCGGAATATCCGGTGCCGCCGCCGTTACAATAATCCGGTCAAAGGGGGCTTGCTCTGTCCAGCCGACCGCCCCATCCCCAAAGCGTGTGCTGATATTGTGAAGATCCAGAATGCGAAACAGCGACTCCGCCTCCCGCAACAGCGGCTTGTGGCGCTCAATCGTATAGACCCGCCGCGCCAGCCTGCTCAACACCGCTGCCTGATAGCCAGAGCCCGTGCCAATTTCCAACACTTTATGGCGTCGTGTCAGTTGTAGCGCATCTGTCATCCGCGCCACGATTAAGGGCTGGCTGATCGTCTGGCCCCGCCCAATTGGCAGAGCAGAATCATCGTAAGCGTGCTGGGCAAACGTTTCAGGCACGAAGAGCTCACGCGGAATGGACTCCAGAGCGGCCAATACCGCCTGGTTCAAAATCCCGTTCTGGCGCAGGCCCAAAATAAGCTGCGCACGTTCGGAGACCATGTCCATTTCAGTCTCGATATCTCTTGCCCCGATTTCTGTTCCCCAACATTCCTGGCATTAACACAGCCATCCTGCGTCAGGTTTAGAGCGCTTCGGCGGCCCTATGCAATAGGTCCCTGTCGGTTCTGTCCAGTGTCAGCGGTGTGATCCCAATTCGCCCCCCTTCAAGTGCCGCCGTATCCGTGCCAGATTCTAAAGACCGCTCTCCATCCCGATGATGCAGGATATACCGTCCATCCGTATCTGGAACAGGAACATAATGCATCGTATCGATCGATTGACCCTGGCGACACAAAATGGGCTCTGGATTGCTGACACGGGATGGGAAGTTAACCCCATAAACCCCATTGGGGGCAAAGCCA
>JARGPE010000099.1:0-14230 GCA_029212835.1 Alphaproteobacteria bacterium
AGTGGTTTGCAGCACCAGAGTCAGGGGTGTTCCATCCTTTTGTCGAATGCCATCCTGGCCCATGGCCCAGCCTGCTTGCTCCAACAAGGCTGCAGCCTTTTCTGGATCATAGGCATAATGGCGGATGTCTGGATCATATCGGATATCCAGCGGATTGACGTTGCTCTGAGCAACCGGCTGTTTACCTTTGAACAAACGCTCGGTAATCAACGTCCTGTCAGTGCCATAGAGCAATGCCTGACGAACGCGCACATCCTTTAGGATCGGATTGTCCAGGTTCAGATCGATATGCTCATAGACCAGGCTGGGCTTGAACAGGATTTGATAGTCATCGCCGTACCGATCTTGAAAGGCCAGCGCTTGATCGACCGAAAGACCCAATTCACCCGCGATCATATCAATGTCGCCCGACAGCAGATTGGCCGTCAGGGCGGCGGTGTTTTCAATCGTGCGGATTTCAATTTCATCAAAATAGGGTGGTTTCCCCCACCATTTAGGATTCCGTTCCAGTAAAATGCTCTGGCCGGGGCTGACTTTGGCAATGCGATAGGGGCCATGCCATAGTCCGGGATTGGTTGAATCTGTGTCATAGGCCGTGCGGCGGCGATACTCGGCAGCACCCTGATCAAAGATCTTCTTTTCAATATGGCGCGGCAACAGCGGCAGGCCGGACAGGCCCTGATAGTCACAAGACCGCTTGTTTAAGTGCAGGGTAAAACGCTTATCACTTTGAACCTCAACCCGGTCGATCCTGCGGTATTGTTCGGCATTGTCGACGCCAGATTGGGGGTCCTTGCCCATCTCCACGGAAAACAGCACATCCTGGGTTGTGATCGGGGTGCCGTCGCCCCAAACGGCATCGGGCAGCAGCTCATATTGAACCGCCATGCCTTTTTCGCCGTCGGGGGTTAGTTCCAGCGTGGCGGTCCCATTCTCCAGGCTGGGAAGACTGGTGCATAACAGGCAGACCTGCTTCCAATCGGGGTCAAAGACCGTGATGGGGCGGCGTGCCATGGCAACGACATAGGTCTTTGCCAGCATCGCATCAAAGGCCGGATGAAGGGTGGAGGGATATTGGCTGATCCCGATGGTCAGGCGTTCCTTGCTGGCCGCCTGCACCGCAGGGCTCATCCCAACCAGACCGGTCAGGAGAACCAAACTGGCGACTGCGAGCAGACGGATCATCGGGTCGGTCCTGCCATTACGCTATTCTTCCTTGCCGCCTTTGGATTTTGACCAGCCGATCGGGTCATGCAGGAAGGCTTCGACCTGTTCCGCCTGACCTTCCTTAAAATAACCGTCTTCCTTGGCGCATTCCAATACATCCCACCAGGTTGCCAGGGAATGCAGGGCGACGCCGTGATCGGCCAATGCCTTTTCGCCTTCCGGGAAAATGCCGTAGTGGAAAATCACGAAGGTGTGGTTACAGACAGCGCCGGCGTCGCGAATGCCATCCACGAAGGACAGTTTAGAACCACCATCGGTGGCCATGTCTTCGACCAGAATGACCCGCTGACCTTCTGACAAAGCCCCTTCAATGCGCGCATTGCGCCCGAATCCTTTGGGCTTTTTACGGATATAACACATGGGCAGCATCAGGTGATCGGAAATCCAGGCGGCAAAAGGAATGCCCGCTGTTTCACCACCAGCAACCACATCCAGACTTTCAAAGCCGACCTTTTCCTCAATCGTGGCGGCCCCCATTTTCATCAGGCGGCGACGGGCGCGCGGAAAGGCGATCAGACGGCGACAATCCACATAGACGGGGCTTTTGCGCCCACTGGTCAGGGTGAAAGGGTCGTCCGGCTTGAACAGCACCGATTGGGTTTCAATCAAAATCCGGGCGGCAACGCGAGAGATTGGGGTGGAGGCGGTGGTGGTCATACGCAATGGGTCCTTTTCAAGGCTCGGCGGATTACAGAGATAGACTAGGGTGTTGGTAAGGGGGTCTCAACTGGTCGAAATACTTTTCCAGCCAGAATGTATGCAATAGTTTTCGCCCCGACCACTGCAATGATCAGCGTGGTAACACCAATCGCAGCCACAGCCATGCCGTGGGCGATAATGCCGCCAATCGCATCAGCATACAGGATGGCGGCGGTGGAAAAGGCGGCCATGGGGAATGTGTAAGACCAGGCGCTCAATCCAAAGGGCAGTTGCATCATGGCCCTGACCTGGGGGATCAGGATCAAAAGCATAAATACTGCGATGCCAAAGAACATCTGGGCCGTGCCATCGATATGACCACCATTCAACACTGCATAGGCGATGAAGCACAGGGATGGTGGGGCGATCAGGATCGTCAGGGTCGGGCGCAGGGGCTTTTCCATCGCGCGCTCAAACAACAGGCGATAGAAAACCACGGTGAACAGGATAATCCAGAAAATCAGTCCGACGGCAAAAACCATCCAACTGATATCCGTATAGCCCAAAGGTGCCCCAATGATTGGGGTCACCAGATTGCCGACAACTGGAATGAACCAGATCGGTGTTGCGTGCGAGATGTGGTTATCCTGAGATATCCATTTCGTCACCACACAGATCGTAATCGCCATATTGGCAATCGCCGCTATACCCCAGATCAGTGTTGCAAGATTGTGCGACAGGCCGATGAGGCTGGATGCCAGAATCATCATCGTCATCGTTGCCGTGGCAAACAGATTGCCCTGGATCGGATGATGGAACTCGTCGAATACGGCTTGACGATGACGCAAGGTTTTAACGCCATAGAGGGCGAGTAGGACCAGGAATACCCCAAAGGTTATTCCGATAAAAACAGTGCCTGGAATGGGGCCTATTCCGAAGGCAATTCCGGCCTCTCGCCAAGCAATGGCAAATCCTGCCAGACCCAATCCTGCGCTGAACAGGGTGACGGGCATATGCTGCAGGCTGGCCGGGATTGGATCGGTAGCCACATCGTCTGGAAGGGAGGTGCCAGCAACTTCTTTAACTGTTTTAGAGGGGGGCGTTTTCTTCGCTGCAGTCTTCTTTGAAGCAGCTTTTTTCACAGGGCTCTTTTTCGCAGATGTTTTCTTGCGGCTGGCTTTTTTAGACGGGACCGGTCCCGTGGCGACGGTTTTTGCTGTCGCTGAGGGCGCGCCAGATTGGGCTGTATTGGTCGTGTCCGCAGAGTTGGGGGGCAGGGCCATTCGGCTCAATCCATTAATGGTGTATGACGGTCTTCTCTGTTGTAGCCTTCTCCACCCTGTTTTGGAAAGGGTTAGGCAGGATTAATCGCCTTGCCCGATCACACATTTGAAAGGATTTTTCTATGTCAACGGTTACTCCTCAACCTTCCACCCCTACCGATTCCCGTGTTCAGGCGGTTTTTGATGACATTCGCGCAGTGCGAGGTAGCGATTTTATCAACAATTTCTGGCTCTATCTGGCCTTTGACCCTGCCTTGCTGGAAGATGTCTGGCACAGCGTGCGCGATACTATGGTTGCCCCTTCTGCCTTGGACCCCAAGGTGAAGGAGATGATCTATATTGCTGTTTCTGTCGCCAATGCTTGTCAGTATTGTATCCATTCCCATACTGCTGCGGCGAAGGCCAAGGGCATGACGGGGGCGGAACATGCAGACCTGTTGCGCGTTATCGGGCTGGCTGCACGCACCAATCATCTGGCCAATGGGCTGCAAATTCCTGTCGATGCCGTGTTTGATGCAGACAAATAAATAATTATGAATATACCTTGGATTGGAACAGGGGGAATTAAGGCATAGAGCCAGCTTCAAGTGTCACCCTGAACTTGATTGTGTCGTCATAAGGCAGACAGGTTTTCTTTCGGTGATGCTGCTCTATAGTGCGCGCAATCATCGCTGAAAGGGCTTCTTGTGCTGGAAATCGTCTTAACCATAGCACCGATTTTCCTGTTGATCGTGCTGGGCAATATTCTGCGCCGGAATGGTATTCCGTCGGTCGACTTCTGGAACATCAATGACAAGCTGGTCTATTGGGTTTTGTTCCCGGCCTTGCTGTTTAAGACGACATCGACCTTGACCCTATCGGGTTCGGTAATTGGCTATTATGCCATCGTTATTCTGGGTGGTTTCTTTGCCGCTGTGATCTACAGCCTGCTGGCGATGAAGGTCTTTAAGATTTCTGCTCCCAGCGGAACATCCCTGCTGCAGGGATGCTCGCGGCATAATACCTTTATCGCGCTGGCCGTGGCGGAGCGTCTGTTCGGGGCGGATGGACTGGCTCTGGCTGCGATGGTGACCGCCGTGCTGATTCCTGTCACAAACATTGTTGTCGTGACCTCAATGGTCAGTCTTTTGCCTAAGAAACCAGGGCGCAGCTTGCCAGCCGCCATTCTGCGCGATCTGACCCGCAATCCCTTGTTGGTCTCCATCGTGATTGGCATGTCGTTAAATCTGTTGGGGGTTGGGGCTATTCCTGTTTTGCACCAGACCGCTGCCATTCTGGGCGCGGCGGCCTTGCCCATCATGCTGTTATGCATTGGGGCCAATTTGCATTTTACAGCAATGCGTGCGGGCATGTTGCCGACCTATCTGTCGATGTTTGGGAAATTTATCGTTTTTCCCGCTGCGGTCTTTGGCTTGGTGCTGCTGACGGGGTTAGATGGCAAGATGGCGATTATTCCGCTCATCTTTGCCTGTGTTCCCACCGCAGCCTCTTCCTTCACGTTGGCCCGTCAGATGGGGGGGGATGCCCCTTTGGCCGCCTCAATCGTCACCATTCAGACCCTGATATCCTTCCTGTCACTTCCTTTGGCGATCACTCTATTGGGCCACGTCTTTGGTTTGAGTTTTTAGATCATACCAGGCGTGCAGCACGTCCTCCGTGACCTTTGGGTCGGCCAGGACCAAACGAATGGCATCCTGTTCATAGTCCTCCAATCGGACAGTTAGAAAATCCCCCCATTGCCGAAGATAAGAGCCTGAGAACATTGCATTGCGCTTGGACACATCGGGAATGCCGAACCGTTTGATCAGGTCTGAATCCACTTTCTCCAGGTCAAAGCCATTGGGATATTTATCCTCTATCTCAATACGATAGATCGTGTCGTTATCGGGGCGAACGGAAAAGAATATGCCGAAATGATATTCCCGGTATCGGCACAGGGTGCCATGATAACGGTGATAGCCTTCATGTATGAAAGGTTCGCAAAAGAACCGATATTGCGAAAGGGTCTCTAAGGCCGCCTCGCGTGTCATTCCCAGTGATAATCCACGAAGGCTGAAGCTGTCTTCCTGCGCTTGTGCTTGTGCCGGACCTGTCCATAACAACAGCAGGATCAGCAGTCGCTTCATCGCGTCAGACCCAATCTCTCATGCCAGTCGGCTAGGGATTCGTCCGGATACTCGTCAAAGACTTTATCCTTCGGCCCCGCGTCAATGTCACACCAGGGCGCCTTATAGGCGGTCATCAGATGGACATGTTCTGGCGGTACCGGAAGATCGGTATCAATAGCAGATGCGAAGGGATGTACCAGATCAGGCCAGCGGCTGTCATAGCACCACAGGCTGGACCCGCAGTGCTTGCAGAAATGGCGGCCCAACGGGCTGATGCCATCCGGTGCGCGATTGTCGTGGGTGTGATAAATGCTCAGGTTCTCCTCGCCCTCGACCTTCAGGCTGGCATAATCACCACCCAGATTGATCGCATAACCGCCTCCGCCTTGGGTCTTGCGGCAGATGGAACAATAACAGCGGTTATAGGGATAGGGTTGTGCGCATTCCAGGGAGAATCGGACAGCCCCACAATGACAGCTTCCTTCCAGTTTCATCCCTCTTTCTCCTCAAGCCCGACGGCATGATAATCATACAGGCCGACGCCCTGCACCAGCATCATGCGAACTGTGTCGGTGCCAATATTGCGCACTTCATGGGCAACCTTTGGGGCAACGACACAAGTCTCGCCGGGTTTCAGGTGATGCATTACCTTTGGTGCGCGACATTCAATCTCAACGGACCCCGCCAGGCAGTAAAACCGATCGTGAACTGCGCTATGCCAATGCCAGGGAACCTTCTCCCCCACTTGTAAGGTCATTTCTAGAACGCGCAGTGTCGGGGTTTCTTCGACAATATCGATGCGCGCGACGGAAAATTGATTTTCCCAGGGCCGGGTATCAGTCATTTCGAAATCTCCTGACTTATTTCAGCATTTGTGTATCGCCATCGATACTGAGCGCTTGGCCCGACAATGTCCCGCATTGATTGGAGGCAAGAAAGACGGCCATTGCCGCAATATCTTCTGGCGGAATCAACCGCCCTAGAGAGGCGAGATTGGTGTAGTTAGCCAACATGTCTTCATAGGGGACACCGCGCGCCTCTGCCTTTGCCGCAATCACACGCTCGATCCGCGGGCCTTGGACGGCACCGGGCAGAATTGCATTGACCCGGATATTATAGGGACCAAGCTCAGCCGCCAGGGATTTGGTGAAACCCACAACAGCCCATTTGGAGGCGGAATAGGGCGTTCAGTGGGAAAGCGAATTTCCCTGCCGCAGAGGACAGATTAATAATCGATCCACCCCCCGCTGCTTTCAAATGCGGCACGGCAAGGCGAGTACACAGAAACTGACCGGTAATGTTGATCGCCAATGTGCGCTCAAAATCATCCGGATCGATCTCCTCCACCGGGCCAGTTGGGCCAGCGATCCCGGCATTGTTTACCAGAACATCCAACCCGCCCAGAGCGGATAGACCCTGCTCAAAAAACGCTTCAACAGCTTTGCGGTCCGCGACATCAGCTTGCATCTGACCAATCTCTGGATGGTCGGCGGCGAGGTCTGCCAGGGCCGCTGCATCAATGTCGCATAGGAAGACCCTTGCACCAGCCGCACCCATCTTTTCAGCCGTGACGCGCCCAATGCCGGCTGCACCGGCGGTGATCAGTATTCGCTTTCCTGTCAGGTCATGCCCCATTTTCTGATCCTCCCAGACCAAGTGCTTTTTTGTACAGTGCCATGGTTTCGGCAACGACGATGCTTTCTGCAAAGTCTGTTTCGACGGCGTGTCGTGCCCCTTTGCCCAGTTGTCGGCGCAGGGCGGGGTCTTCGGCCAGTTTCTGCAGGGCATCCGCCAATGGCGTTACAGATTTCAGCTGGACCCGCAGGCCCGTCTCTCCGTCGCGGCAGATTTCACGACATCCCGGCACATCGGTTGCGATCACGGGCCGGGCACAGGCTGCCCCTTCCAGCAGACTTTTCGGCAGCCCCTCTCGATATGAAGGCAGGACGGCGATATGCGCGGATCCATATATGCCCGGAATATCACTAGAAGGACCGGCAACTTCGACCACACCTTCATCCTGCCATGCCTTTAGGTCTGCGGCGGGAATACTGGCGGGATTTGCATCGGTCGGGCCGACCAGTCTGATGGTGATATCAACGCCGCGCTGTTTCAGCAGGCGGGCGGCTTCTACCAATTCCCCAATTCCCTTATCCCACAGCATGCGGCTGACACAGACAGCAACTGGTGTACCGGGAGGCTCCGGTGTTGGATAGAAACGATCAATATCGACGCCGGACCCTCGGATAACCACAATCCGATCGGGCTTCACATGCATGCGGGTTTCAAACAGGGCGGCATCATCGCCATTCTGGACAATCAGATGTGTGTTTTTGCGGTTGTTCAGCCATCCAAAGGCACATTCCACCACCGGACGCAGCAGCGTGATTTTCAAACCCTTGGCGATGAATAGGAATCCCAGTCCGGCCATGGCATTCACAACGGCGGAGACTTTGGTATTAGCAGCGGCAAGCCCTCCATACAGCACCGGCTTCATCGCCACATGATGAACCAGGTCCGGGCGCTCCTGGCGATACAGGGCTGCAATGGCCTGATAGGTCTTCATATCCCGGATGGGGTTCAGGCCGGAGCGATCAAATGGGATATCCCGGACAGTAAAACCTTCGGCAAGGATTCGGTCCCGGTGGTCTGTAAAACGGCAGGCAACGATGACTGTGGCCCCTGCATCCCGCGCTGCCCTGGCGAAGGGCAGACGATGGGACCAGAAATACCAATCCTCTGTTACCAGATACAGGATCGTCTTGCCGCGCAGATCGGGCATTTCCTCCGGGCGGGCGCCGCTCGTCACGGGGTGCCCATCCAGCGCTCTGCCCAGGCCTCAAGCATGCAGATCCCCCAAAGAGCCTCTGCCCGTGCGCTACGCCCATTCAGGTGATCTTTCCAGGCTTGGCGTACCGGTTTTGGATCAATCCAACCGCGCGCTTTCAAGCGATCTTCGGATAACAGGGTTTCGGCCCAATCGCGCAAGGGATCACGTAACCAGTCGCCCAAGGGTATGGCAAAGCCACTTTTGGGGCGATCCACCAAGGCCTGGGGGACGTGACGATACAGGACCTGCCGTAGGGGCCATTTACTGACACCGTTGTGGATTTTCATCGCGCTGGGCAGGGTCCAGGCGAATTCCACCAGCCGATGATCCAGCAGAGGAACGCGTGCCTCCAGGCTGACAGCCATGCTGGCACGATCCACCTTGGTCAGAATATCGTTTGGCAGGTATCCCAAAGTGTCGGCATACGCCGCCCGCGCAGATGGGTCCAAGGGAGGACCGTCTGGCAGATGGCCTGGCAGGTTTAGGCCAGTCAGGTTTTCGGGCCAATGGGTAACCAGATCCAGATAGCGCGCATCGGGGGAATTTGCTGCTAAGGCCCGCGACAGCTTCTGGACCTTGGTGCCAACCATGCGCGGTCGTTTCGACTCCGGCATGGCCAGCGCCAGATTGTCCCAGATTGCCGGGCCGGGTGCTGCCAGAGCAGCCGCCCCCATGCGGCGCAGTGGGCGGGGGATATGGCCCACCTTGCGTTCAATCTGCGCCAGGGCTTTGTGGCGGTTATAACCAAAGAATACCTCATCCCCGCCATCGCCACTCAACGCAACGGTCACCTGATCGCGGGCCAACTTGCTGACCAGATAGGTCGGTAGAGCGGAGGAATCCGCGAATGGCTCGTCATACCAATCTGCCAGATTGGGAATCAGGTCGCGTGCATCTTCGGGGGATAGGTCCAGGCTGGTATGGTCGGTCCCCAAATGCTGTGCAACAGCGGCAGCATGGTGCGCCTCGTTATAGCCAGAGGCGCTGAATCCGATAGTAAAGGTCTTGATCGGTCGGTCAGAGGTTTGCTGCATCAAGGCAACGACGGTCGACGAATCTACGCCGCCCGATAACAATGCGCCCAGGGGAACATCTGCGACCATGCGCAATTTCACGGCATCGGCGATCAACGCCTCCGTTTGATCGACGACTTCCTGCTCGGACAGGTTTGCGATCGGCTGTCCGGCGATATCGGCCATGGACCAATAGCAGTGGCGTGAAATCTCGCCCGTCGCATCAATTTCGGCATAATGGCCGGGCTGCAGCATTTCCAGGTCCTGATAGATGCAGTCGGGGGCAGCGACCGCATTGCCTTTCAGATATCCATCCAGGGCGTGCATAGACAGTTTTGGGTCAAATGAGGGCGCCGCGCGGATCGCCTTGAGTTCGGACGCCCAATAGACATGGCTGCCTTGACGGCCAAAATACAGCGGCTTGATGCCCAGGCGGTCCCGAACCAGAACCAATTTGCGCGTTTCTGTGTCCCATAAGGCAATGGCAAACATGCCAACCATGCGGGGCAGGGTAACCGCGATGCCGTCGCGGGCGAACAGTTCCAGGATTACCTCACTGTCGGACGCGCCGCGAAATTTATAACCGCGCCCTGTCAAATCTGCCGCGAGATCGCGATAATTATAGATTTCGCCATTATAGGTCATGACATAGCGACCATTGGCGGAGCGCATCGGTTGCGCACCAAGAGGTGAGAGATCAATGATCGACAGACGGCGGAATGCCATGACGATGCCGGCTTCGGCATCCGCCCAGATTTCCCCCATATCCGGCCCACGATGCAGCATAGCCTGACCCATCGTCTGACCGATTTCGGTCAGACGGTGGTGTGACATGTCACGCTTTAGATCGATCAGGCCTGCAATACCGCACATAGGCGGCGACGATACAGCGCTTTGCTGGCGTCGTCATCCCTCGCTAGCTGGTGATGCTGTCATAAAGTTAGCGTTGGCTGGTAGCGCTTCCTTTGAGTCTGATCTCTGCGACTTTTTGTCATGAATAACCTGGCACGCCACTGTTAACTCTAGGATTTTAAGAATCTGGGCAGGCAATATCCCTTAAAATCCAGCTTTACATCCTAAATCATCAGCGTTAGCTGAAATCTGCGAATGCCTCGCAATTTCATGGTGTGTGAGCATTTTGCATTCCAGCGTGATTGGCACGCATTTTAAGAAACAGAAGGAAGATCGATTATGTTGCAACGACTCGCTTTGGCCGCCGCCGCATTGGCGTTTGGCGCGATCGTATCGCAGGCTGCAATCGCCGCCGATGCAAAGGTTATCGAAGTAACGATCCAGGATCATAAATTCACGCCGGATCGCATTGAAGTTACGGCAGGGGAGGATTTTGTTCTGCACGTTTCCAACATGGACCCATTGCCGGAAGAGTTCGAGAGCAAGTCATTGCATATCGAGAAAGTCATTGCCGGTCATACCGACGCCAAAATTCGCGTTAATGGCCTGGAAGCGGGTGAATATGGCTTTGTCGGCGAGTTTCATGAAGATGAGGCTAAGGGCACCATTGTTGCTAAATAAGTGACTGAGGGAGATCTGACATGATTGCAGCATTGATCATTGTATTTCGGGAAGTTCTGGAAGCTGCCTTGATTGTCAGTATCGTTTTATCGTCGACCCGTGGCTTGCCCGCTGCGGGTCGATGGGTATCTGCGGGAATTGCCGCTGGTGTGGTCGGTGCGGCAATCGTTGCCCGTTTCGCGGGACTGATTTCCGACACGCTGAACGGCTATGGTCAGGAGATCTTTAACGCAGGTGTGCTGCTATTGGCGGTCGTCATGCTGGCCTGGCATACGATTTGGATGTCCAGCCATGGCCGCCAGATGGTGGCCGAACTGCGCACGGTTGGCGATCAGGTACGCGGTGGCGGTCGTCCTCTCTACGCATTGGCGATTATCGTCGGCCTGGCGGTATTGCGGGAAGGATCGGAAACGGTTCTGTTCCTGTATGGCCTAGCAGCGTCCGACGGAGGCTTTGCCGATGCAATGATCGGTGGGGCAGCCGGTCTGGTGATTGGCGTTACGGTTGGGGCGGTTTTATATCTGGGCCTGCTGCGTGTGCCGACCCGTCATATCTTCAGTGTAACCAATTGGATGATTATTTTGCTGGCCGCTGGTATGGCTGCCCAGGCGATGAATTTCTTGGCAGCAGCCGGACTTGTGTCCCTTGGCCCGCAGCTTTGGGACAGTTCGTCCTTGCTCAGTGAGGGCAGTATTCCGGGCAAGATTCTCCACACTTTGGTGGGCTATATGGATCATCCCGCTGCGCTGCACTTGATCGTTTATCTTGCAACGATTGTCATCATTGGTGCCGCAACCTGGATGGTCTCGAACAATCAGCATAAGAAGCTGGCCGCACGCTAGACCAGTCAAACCGGCACGGCGTCGCCTTCTTTGACGGTTTCCATCGCAACATAGGTTGCGGTGGAAATCACGCCGGGCAGGGGATTGATCACATCGCCCAGAAAGTGCCGGAAACTTTCCATATCCTTGGTTCGGACCTTCAGTAGGTAATCAAAGCCACCGGCAACCATGTGGCATTCGGCAATACCTGGTTCCTGCTGGACCGCTTTTTTAAAGTGATCGAATATATCGCTGGTGGTGCGGTCCAAAGTGATCTGCACAAAAACTGTCAGGCCTGCTTCCAGTTTTGAGGGGGCCAGGCGCGCTGCATAGCCAGTGATGTAACCTGCTCGTTCCAGCCGTCGGACCCGTTCCAGACAGGGTGTTGGGGACAGGTGAACCAAGCGCGCCAGATCCACATTGCTCAGTCTACCATTGCCTTGCAACTGGCGCAGGATATTCCTGTCAATCTTGTCCAGAGTGCGGGTGGTTTCAGCCATGGCAGAATCTTTCACTATCAAATCACGGTTTAGCTATAAGATATATCGCTAATACCCTTAAAACAGAAGCACATTTGGCTGGTTTTATTTTACCGTTAGGTCTCATTCTTTTCAGGGAGACAACTATGCTGCTGACCGACAAACAAGCCGACCGCTATGAATCCCATTCTGCCCTGCGCCAAGCCGTTCGCGAAGCGTATCGCATGGATGAAGAGGCTTGTCTGACGGAGCGGTTGGGCCAGGCAAAGTTGGAAGCTGCCGCGCGGGACCGCATTGAGGAACGCGCCCGTCAATTGGTTGTCGAAGTCCGAAAGGACCGAGTTAAGTCATCAGGCATTGATGCTTTCATGCATGAATATGAATTATCGTCTCGCGAAGGCGTCGTGCTGATGTGCATGGCCGAAGCGCTGTTACGCATCCCCGATGACGAAACTGCTGATGCGCTGATTAAGGACAAGATTGGCGGGGCGAACTGGGAATCGCATCTGGGTCATTCCGAAAGCTGGTTTGTGAATGCCTCTACCTGGGCGCTGATGCTGACCGGGCGCATTGTCGGTGATGATGGTAAAGCGGTAGAGCAGGATTGGCGCGGCACGATGCGTAAGCTGGTGCAGCGCAGTGGTGAACCGGTGATCCGCAAGGCGGTCAATCAGGCGATGCGTGTTATGGGCCGTCAATTTGTGATGGGCCGTAAGATTGAAGAGGCCCTGGATCGCGCAAAAGGAAATGAGAGCAAGGGCTATCGCTATTCCTATGACATGCTGGGCGAGGCCGCGCGTACCATGGAGGATGCGGATCGCTATTTTAAGGCCTATGGCGCGGCAATCGATAAGATTGGCAAGGCCGCCAAGGGACGGGGCGTGATCGAAGCGCCAGGTATTTCCGTAAAGCTGTCCGCCTTGCATCCTCGCTATGAATTTGGTCAGGAAGACCGCACGCTGAATGAATTGATCCCGCGTCTGTTGGACCTGTGCCGCAAGGCGAAAGAATACGATATCGGCCTGTGCATCGATGCCGAAGAATGCGATCGCCTGGATCTGTCCATGGAAGCGATTGAGGCCGCGGCAACCGATCAGTCTCTGGATGGTTGGAACGGTTTGGGATTGGCGGTTCAGGCCTATCAGAAGCGAGCCTATCCCTTCATCAAATGGTTGGCCTCCGTCGCGAAGAAGGGCAAACGTCGGTTGATGGTGAGATTGGTTAAAGGGGCCTATTGGGACACGGAAGTGAAGCGCGCCCAGGAATTGGGGATGAGCGATTATCCGGTTTTCACCCGCAAAGTGTCGACTGATGTGTCCTATCTGGCCTGCGCCCGGTTGCTGCTGACGGAACAGGATGCCTTTTATCCCTGCTTTGCGACCCACAATGCCCATACCCTGTCTGCGATTGCCGAAATGGCCGGGAACCGCAGCGATTTTGAGTATCAGCGCCTGCACGGCATGGGGGATGCCCTTTATGATCAGGTAGTCAGCAAGGCGGGCAAGGGTGGCTATCCGGTGCGTATTTATGCGCCGGTTGGTAGCCATGAAGACTTGTTGGCCTATCTGGTGAGACGTCTGTTGGAGAACGGGGCCAATACCAGCTTCGTCAATCGTATTGTTGATGAGCAAATGCCGATTGCAGAGATCGTTGCTGATCCCTTGCGGGAGGCTGAGCGCCTGAGCCCTGTGCGCCATCCGCAGATTCCGATGCCAGAGAATTTGTTTGGTCCCGGCAGACGCAATTCTGAAGGCTTTGACATTACGGATATCCCAACCGTGTTGAAACTTCGTGCAGGAATGGCAGCGGCAGAACAGGAACCCTGGTCAGCGGCTCCATTGGTTGGTGGCGCTCCGATGAAGGGCAAGGCGCATGCGGTCTATAATCCCGCAGATAGTGGCCAGCGCATTGGGGAGGTTGTTGATAGCACCGCAGAAACCGCGCGAGACGCGTTTGAGCGGGCCTTGCGGGCACAATCGCTGTGGGATGATACCCCGGCTGGTGCGCGGGCTGATGCGCTGGAAAAAGCGGCGGATCTGTATGAGAAGCACGGCCCCCGCCTGATGGCCATTGTCATGAAGGAAGCGGGCAAGACCCTGAACGATGCGATTGCGGAATTGCGCGAGGCGGTCGATTTCCTGCGCTATTATGCCGTTCGCGCCCGTATGGAATTTGCCGCGCCTGAAACTCTGCCAGGGCCGACGGGGGAGATTGACGAGATTTCATTGCATGGTCGTGGCGTGTTCCTGTGTATCTCACCCTGGAATTTCCCCTTGGCAATTTTTACTGGGCAGGTT
>JARGPE010000099.1:14240-14477 GCA_029212835.1 Alphaproteobacteria bacterium
TGGCGGCCGGCAATTCGGTGCTGGCCAAGCCGGCAGAACAGACACCCTTGATTGCCTATGAAGCGGTGAAGCTGTTGCATGCGGCGGGTGTTCCGGTCGATGCGCTGCATCTGCTGCCCGGCGATGGGCCGACGATTGGGAATGCCATTCTGTCAGATCTGCGATTGGGAGGCGTGGCCTTCACGGGTTCTACTGCGACAGCCCGACTGATCAATCGAACCTTAGCGGAACGGGATG
>JARGPE010000100.1:0-236 GCA_029212835.1 Alphaproteobacteria bacterium
CCCGGCAATCGGGAAGCGGGCTTTGTCTGAAAAGTCCAGGTTGGGTGAAGATTTGCGTACCTGATCGCGGTTCAGCAATTCGGCATCCACACCGTTCAGTCGCATCGCATTGCCGCGCCGGGCATAGGCATCCATCTGTGCATCCGAATGCGCCAGGTTCAACACGCCGCGCTGAGAGAACATCACGTTATAGTTCAGGTCGACCGACAGGCCCTCCCAAAGCTGTAGTGATTTCT
>JARGPE010000100.1:246-14329 GCA_029212835.1 Alphaproteobacteria bacterium
ATAGAAGAAGGAATTGGCCTCCAGCATATAGTTGGAGCGCACAATCGTCGTGTTGCGCCCGGTATTCCCGCCGCCGATATAGCCCTTTTCCAGGACAGCAACGCGGGTGATCCCATGCAATTTTGCCAGATAATAGGCTGTTGCCAGACCGTGGCCACCGCCGCCGATGACGATTGCGTCATAGCTTTCCTGCGGTTTTGGATCACGCCAGGCGCGGGTCCAATGCTTTTGCCCGGTCAGGCCCCCTTTGAGCACACTCAATACCGAATAACGAGACATGTATCGCCTGTCGCTTCCTACAGGATGGACCTGAAAAAGTGAGGGTTTTGCCCCCTACAAAAGAACGCGCCGAAGGTGTTCGACGCAGTAAGATGCTTATAGAACATTCTATCGCTCAAGCACGCGCTGAAACGCGTCCCGGATCATTCAATTTTCGACATTGTCGGTTATTTTTAGACAGAACAAGTGTTATGGGCCAGCAAAGTCACAAATCACCTTGCCCGCGAAGCCGATCCGTGTCGCGCCGCTCTTTCTTGGTGGGGCGGCCTGCACCATCGCCGCGCAAGGCAACCGGGGCGGGGTCGTCAGTTTTAGAATGGGGTTGGGGTGGTGCTAAGTCTTTGTATAAGGTCTGGGCTTCAGAGGCTGGGCCACGGCGGTCGGCAATGGCTTGAATTTCGATGACCCGCACATCCTTTTCCTGAAGGAAGGTCAGCACGTCGCCCGCCCCAACGGAATGGCTTGTTTTCCGGACCGGTTGACGGTTTACCCGGACATGACCGCCAGCAATCACTTCGGCGGCCCTGGTGCGGGTTTTGAAAAACCGGGCATGCCATAACCATTTATCAAGACGCCCTTTTTGGACAGAACCGGGATTTTCTTTAGGGGATGTATCGGAGGCGCGGTCGCTCATTTTCGGGAAACCAAACCTTTCAGAACGGCAAAGGGTGAATCGGGGTTGGGGCGTGCCTCAACCGGCCGGCGCGCCTTTGGTGCCTTTGTTTTGGGGGCATCAGGCCTGGCGACCTGTGCCGCCTTGCGTTTTGCGTTGCGCCCTCGTGACGCGGGAATGAAGGCGGGGGGGGCAGATAAGATTTCTTCTGTACCTTCTTTCAACGGGGCTGGCTTGAAGCCCAGCGCCCGCATCACGCCTGCTAAGGCGGGGTCTTTTTCTGGCAGGCCGATCTGCGTGCAGAATTGACCATCACCCAGCAATGGTGTCTTGCGTGGATGATGGCGCAGTTTTGCAGTTAATTGTTCCCATCGGTCCAGGCGCAATGCGATAGGCCCCAGTGGCGCATAGCCCAGCATCGGCCAAACAGCATCGGCAACACGATCGCGCGGCAGACTCGGCGCGCTGCTGTTTGGGATGTCGGGAACCGGTCGCCCGGTCCAGGCCGCCCACAGGATTGCCCTGGCACGCACTGTCTTGATATCCATCAGCCCGGCCAGATAGATCCAATCACGTCCAAAGCGCAGGCCAATCTTGGTCAAGGACGCCTGGGCTGGTTTGCTCAGTGCCTCTACTGTATCTGCGGCTTGCTTGCGGGTCAGGGCTCCCAACCCTTCGCGCAATTGATACATCAGGCCGCGTGCCGCTGCATCCATTTGGGATGGGTCGATATCGGGGGCCAGCAAGGGCTTTAGCCGTCGCCCCATAAAGCCATCCAGAAATTGCTGCACCCGCAGCCGGGCGCGTTCTGCCAGATTGTCGTCTGTCAGACTGTGGCTCAAAAGTACGGCGCGCGGTGACAGCAGTGAATCGCCCTTGTCCGGGCGGGCAATGATGCGGCCACGCCAGGTGATGCGGCCTTCAGGTGTCATGCCGAAATCCTGATCCGGGGACTCTTCCAGTGCTTTCACGCGGCGCGGGGCATCCTCTCCCAAGGCACGATGGGCGGCTGCCAGCAAAGCCTTAGCCTCTCGCCGGTCGGCGGCGTCATGGGGCGCAAAGGATAGTCCTTCGATATGCCCGACAACATGGCCCTCAACGACGACCTCTCCTTTTTTTGTGACGGCAGAGAGCAGATCAGCCCCCTCCGCACCTTTGGACCGGCCCAGAACGGCGGCGCGTTTGTCGACAAACCGGTCGGTCAAACGATGATGGAGGGCATCGGACAGGGCATCTTCGATCTGACGGGTGCGGGCCTGCCAATCGGCGGCGCTGTCGATCCAGTCCACCCGATGGGTGATATAGGTCCAGGTTCGGATATGGGCTAGCCGGGCGGTCAATGTATCGATGTCGCCATCAATGCGATTTAATCTCTCGATCTGTTCAGCGACCCAATCGGCGGGCAGGCGACCGTCCTTATCAACCAGATAGGTAAAGATGCGCCCAATCAGCATGGCATGATGGTCCGGCATGACCTTGCGGAAGTCCGGAACCTGACAGACATCCCACAGTAATTGAACACGGTCCCGACTGCCTGCCCGTGTCAGGATTTCCTCGTCCCGCATCAATGCGGCCAGAACGACTTGGTCGGATGCATCGCGGGCTCGGGATAATTCTTCCAGCTTGGGATGCACATTCAGGCTGGCATAGAGTCGCTTGGGGGGGGCAAAATACAGCGACCGGGTGCGCCCCTAGATTTTGGGGTCGGGGGGGTAATCGTGCTCTTCAACCCGGCGCAACACCTCTTCATCCGGCGGCTTGATGTTATTGGTGATCCCGAAAGTACCATTATTCATATGCCGCCCGGCGCGTCCGGCGATCTGTCCAATCTCCGGAGGGGTCAGGGGGCGGCGGCGTGCCCCGTCAAACTTGCTCAATTGCGCGAAGGCGACATGATCCACATCCATGTTCAGGCCCATGCCGATCGCGTCGGTGGCCACCAGATAATCAACCTCGCCTGCCTGATACATCTCCACCTGGGCATTACGGGTGCGCGGGCTCAAGGCGCCCAACACGACGGCAGTGCCACCTCTTTGCTGGCGCACGGCCTCGGCAAGTTCGTAGACCTGATCTACAGAGAAGGCGACAACCGCACTGCGCCGCTTCAGCCGGTTCAGTTTCTGTGCCCCGGCCCAGCTTAAGGTCGACAGTCTGGGGCGGCTTTCAATTACAGCGTCTGGGATCAATTGGCGGATCAGGCCCGCCATGCTGTCAGACCCCAGGAACATCGTTTCATACCGTCCCCTTGCATGCAGCAGACGGTCGGTGAAGATGTGTCCCCGTTCAGGGTCTGCACAGAGTTGAATTTCATCAATCGCCATGAAGTCGACAGTGCGATCCATCGGCATGGATTCGACGGTACAGATATAATAGCGCGGATTGGGGGGCAGGATTTTCTCCTCCCCCGTGATCAGGGCGACGGCGGACATTCCGACACGGGCGACGATGCGGTCATAGTTTTCCCGGGCCAACAGGCGCAGGGGAAATCCGATCATGCCCGATGGCTGACCCAACATGCGTTCCACTGCCAGATAGGTCTTCCCCGTATTCGTGGGGCCCAGGACAGCGCGTATCTGCGATTGCGAGGGTCTCATAGCAAGGCAGCCTAAACCATAAGGGCGGCTTCGTGAACCGCTGAGGCAAAACGAATTGTATGCATACGCGATTCTGTTTCGAAGAACCAGTGATATACAAGTCTGCCAAAACAATAAATTAATTGTTCAATTTATAGATTGAATGATCAATCAATTTATTGAATGATTGTTTATTGTGTTGAATTAACGACAGGAACACTGGGCTTGGCGCGTCAATCGATCGAAGATATTCGCAAGGCTGAGCTTATTGAAGCCGCTCTAGCTGTCGTCGCGGAGGAGGGGCATGATGCCGCAACCACACAGAAGATCGCGGCGCGGGCAGGGATTTCTGCGGGGATCGTACATCATTACTTTGGTGACAAGGCCACTCTGTTGCAGGCAACCATGCGGGCAATTCGAAAACCTGTCGCTCTGGCCTATGCTGAAAATCTAGCAGCACGGGGGCTGACGGAACCGGTTGGGCGGGCGGCGCTGGAAGCCTGTCTGGAGGCACATTTGTCGCCATCTATTTTGACCGTCCGGCGGGCGGCGGCGTGGCTTCAATTTGCCGCACGGGTGGCCTATGTGCCGGACTATGCCAGAGTTCACAGTCTTGTGCGCTATCGCCAGGTTGCTGCCTTGACCCGTGCGGTTCGGCCCCTGGTGCCACAACAGTCGGAGGCTGCACAGCAAGGGATGCGCCTTGCCGTGGCGCTGGATGGTTATTGGATGGAATGTGCAACGCGTGAAGGTGGTTTGAGGTCCGGGGAGGCACGGATGGCAATTGACGCCCTGTTGTCGGATTCCATTTGGTAAGATTGCCCAGCGCGGTTTAGACTCCCTTCCATGAAAAAACTCATTTCTCGCTTGGGCGGTCTCGGCTTTGCCTGTTTGGTTTTGTCGAGCTGTTACTTGCCCAACAAATTTGAACTGACAATGCAGATCGCGCCCGATGGGCGTTATGCTACTGCATATGAAGGTACGCTGACACAATTGCAGTTTCTGCAACGGATCGGTACCGGCGATCTGGTGGGCGATAAGATCGATGAATATGTCGGTATTTATGAAAATGATCTGCGCCGAAATTCTGGCTTTAAAGAAGTCACGTATCTGGGCAAGGCCGAATATCGAGTGAAGTTTGAAAAGCAGGGCAGTCTGGCCGAGGAGAAGCAGTTCAGCTTTCCAGAGCGCAATGGAGTCATTTTGGGATTGCGACGTTGGACCGAAGCCAGTGCTGAAGGCTATATGTCCAAGTTTCGGGCAACCAATGACCCGGCGCTGCCGGCTCTTGCCGCCGCAAATTTTGCCAATGAGCCTAATATCATGGAGGTTTTTGGGGATCGTTTGCCCAGAAAAATGCGCGCCGACCTGAAAGCCAATGGTTTTTGGGTGCGGGGCACCATCCGGATTTGGACTTCGGCCAAGGTCGGCTATCACAATGCACAGCAGGTCATTGAAGGAAACCCCACGCTTTACGTCTGGAACATCGATGATCTGGAAGCCAAGCCGCCGGAAATGATTATGGCCTGGACACCACCCAGCCAATAATCTCGCGTAAATTTTCCTGTGGAAATTTTAAGGATATATCAATGAATTTTGACATCATTCTGGACAGCGTGATGACAGGCTTTCCCTTTCTATTCCTGCATTTCATGCTGACTGTCGGCATCTGGTTGGTCGCGGTGTGGGTTTATGCCATTTCGACCCCCTATGCGGAAATGAAACTGATCCGGGAAAACAATGTCGCCGCAGCGGTAACCCTGGGCGGCGCGATGCTGGGCCTTGCCATCCCATTGGCCTTTGCCATGGCATCCAGCGTCAGCATGGCCGATATACTGATCTGGGGTCTGATCAGCATGACGCTGCAGATTCTTGTCTATCGCGTTATCAACTTGGTGATGAAAAACCTGCCGCACCGCATCGAAGCTGGCGAAATTGCCCCGGCCATCCTGGTCAGTGCGACAATGCTTTCGATTGGGGCTTTTAACGCCGCTGCTGTCTCAGGTTAAGCAGGATAGAATGGTAACGGCGCGATGAAGCTCATCGACAAAATTGCCTTTCTGTTGCTGGGTGTCGTGTCCCTGGCTTCAATTTTTGGATTCTTTGAAACTAGGACGGATCCCGATGTCCCCCGCCGTCCGGGAGTCGTTGTTGCTCCTCCTCAGGGAGAGCCTTTGCCGCCGCGCAATCCAACCCGGGACCCAATTGTCATGGTTGATATGGGCAAGAAGGCCACAACCAGTTTAGGCACCGCCTTTTCCCTGGAATCCAATGGTGTCTGGCTGACCGCGCGTCATGTCGTGGATGGCTGTGACAAGGTGGGCTTGATGACCGGGCCGTCAAAGGCAGCGAAAGTGCGGCAGATATGGATCCATCCCACCGCTGATTTGGCGGTGCTGTCGCAATCCTTGCGCCGCCCGGCCCTGACAATGGCCGCACGGGCGCCGGTTATCGGGGAACAAGGTTATGGTGTTGGCTATCCTCAGGGCAAACCGGGGGAAGTTGTCGGCAAGTTACTGGGGCGCGCCACATCGCGCAGCACGGGGCGTTATAAATTGGATGAACCTGTGCTGATCTGGAGCGAAACCGCCCGTTTTCCAGACTTCTCTGGCGATTTGGCGGGGATCAGTGGCGGGCCACTCTTGGCACAGGATGGCACCGTGCTGGGCGTTATCGTATCGGGCACATTGCGGCGTGGTCGGTTTAATACCGTTGCGCCCTCCTCCCTGGCTCTGGCCCTGCAGGCCGCCGAGCTGACACCAGACAGCATCGGCAAAACCGTTACGGTCAAAAACCCAATTGAACCGCAGGAATTGGTCGATTTGGGTCAATATCTGCGCGAAAAAGGCGCGGTTGCTCAAGTCATCTGTCTGGTTAATTGAGGCGCATAATCTTGGCTAGAGCTTGGCGAGGCCGTCTTCCAACCGATTAAACGCTTCGGACAGGCGATCGGGGGACAGGGCAAAGCACAGGCGATACCAGCCCTCTGCGCCGGGGCCAAAGGCGGTGCCCGGCGCGATGCCAACCTTAGCCTCCCGCACCAATCTCTGGCAGGTCTCCAGCGTGCGATCACCAGTCCCATCAATGCGGAAAAAGCCATAGAAACTGGCGCTGGCGGGGCGATAGTCTCGCACCTTTGGCAGGTTCGGCAGGCGTTGGTTGCATATATCGCGCCCGATCCGGCAATGCTCGACAATCTGGGCCACAGCCCGCTCCCCCTCTACAATTGCCTTTATGCCGGCGCGTTGGATGAAGGTCGGCAGGCAGGAGTAATTGAACTCGATCATATTGCCCAGAATATCGCCCAATTCAGGCGGATGGGTAATCCAGCCCATGCGCCAGCCGGTCATTGCCCAGCTTTTGGAGAAGCTGTTGACCACAAGGACGGGATCATTGGGCTCTGCAATTTCCAGGAAGCTGGGGGCGGCACGGCCATCATAGACCATACGCGAATATACTTCGTCAGAGATAATCCAGATCCCTCGTTCCCGTGCAAAGGCCAGCAATGCGATCATCTGTTCGCGGGGCATGACCCATCCCGTCGGATTATTGGGCGTGTTGATGAAAATTGCCCGGGTGCGGTCGTCGCATTGGTCATACACTTTCTGTAAATCCAGATGCCATCCCTGTTGAGCATCATTGTCCAGCACGGCATAGCGCGGCGTGCAGGATAGCGCCCGAACCACCGATTGTGCATTGGGCCAGACCGGGGAGATGATGACGGCATTGTCGCCTGGGTCCAGAATGGTCTGGAAAATCAGCATGATCGCTGACATGCCAGATTGGGTGACGGTGATACGATTTGGTGCGACATCTTTCCCGAACAGACCGGTGACATAACCCGCCAATGCCGCCTGAAATTCTGGCAGTCCGCGCTTGTGACCATAGAATGTCTCCCCTGCATTCAGGGAGTCGATGGCCGTCTGGCGGATATCGGTATCAGTTACCAGATCAGATTCACCATACCACATGGCAATTACGGACGGGTCCCCCAGAGCCAGTTTCGACACGGCCAGGATCTGTTGTTCTTCGATACCGGCAACGGTGGGACGGATGTAACCAATCGACATGGGTGGGTGCTTTCGAAAACCGGAGGGACGGGGAAACCTGTAGCGCCAAAGTGGCCGAACCAACCGGGCGCTTCAAGCCAGAAACCGCTCTGCCTGATGGATGATCCGGATCGTCTCGTCCCATAGATGATAGTCGGCCAATTGCGACAGCGGCACCCAGCGCGCATCCACCGCATCATCGCCAGCCTGCAGCACCCCGCCAACCGGTCGGGCTGCGAAATCGATCAGGGTATAGTGATGCGACAGATCGGCGGTTCCGGGCAGGGACGTCAGGGAATCCACTACATCGATCAGCCCCAGAATCTCAACCTCTATCCCGGTCTCTTCCAGCACTTCCCGCGCGGCAGCGGTCCGAACCGTCTCCCCCCATTCCTGCTTTCCGCCAGGAATAGACCACTCCCCCACACGCGGCGCCCGCCCCCGCTGAACCAACAACACGTCCAACCCGCCCGCCGAAGAACGCAGGACGACAGTGCCAATGCCAATGAGGGGACGCGGTTCGTTCATAGATTTATCCTGTCAAGGATACGGCGTCCCAACAAGCGAAAACCCCCGGTTTCCCGAGGGTTTTCGATGGTGGAGCCAAGCGGGATCGAACCGCTGACCTCTACACTGCCAGTGTAGCGCTCTCCCAGCTGAGCTATGGCCCCTTAGTGTCGGTTCTGGACTTTTGTGACCGGCGGCGCGTTTTATACACGCCAAATCCGGTCCCGCAAGAGTTTTCAGAAAACCGACACAAAGACTTTGAGATTCTTACAAGTCGTCGTCGTCTTTTTTGGTGCCGACAACCGGAACATCGTCGTCGTCCAGGTCGGATGTGTCTTCCAGGACGTCGTCATCATCGTCATCATCGACGTCCAGAACATCCAAATCATCATCGTCGTCATCGTCATCGGTTCCACCGATGGACTTGGCGGCAACTTTGGCTTCTTTCTTGGGCTTGTCATCGGGCACATGATTCCGACCGCGCTTCAGCTTTGTTGCGGCTTCTGGATCGAAGACGGCTTCGCAGCTGGGGCAGATGATCGGATCTTTCTGCATGTCGTAGAACTTCGCGCCACAGCTGAGGCACAAACGCTTAAAGCCCCATTTGGGATTTGCCATGTCGCTGATCTCCTTCGGATTGACAGTACGATTAATTTTTTCGGAGGCTCCCTATAGAGCAACCGCAGCCGATACGCTAGGGCGATGATGCACTCATCCCCCTATTGATCAGTTGATTGCGCGCGGAATTGCCAAATTCCAGAGCCGCTGTCAAAAGATAAATCAGTTTTGGGGATAAATCCGGAAACGGGGTTTGTGACCAAGGGGGGCAAGGTGTAAAACAGCCCCGCATCAGGTTTGACGGTATTTGCCCCTTCTTTGTCGCCGTAAATGGAATAGGATCGCGCTGAAATGAGTTCTTCTTTGACCGTATCTGCCGGCTCCCCCTTAATTGGAACCGCGCGGGTTCCGGGCGATAAATCAATATCGCATCGGGCGGTTATGTTGGGTGGTCTGGCCGTTGGCACAACTCAGATTGAAGGTCTGTTGGAGGGCGAGGATGTGTTGGCCACGGCCGCTGCCTTTCGCCAGTTGGGAGCAGAGGTCACCCGCCATCAGGATGGCACATGGACCGTGACCGGCGTTGGGCTGGCTGGGCTGAAAGAACCCGATGATGTTCTGGATATGGGAAATTCCGGCACGGCGGCGCGGCTGCTGCTGGGCATTCTGGCCGGGCATCAGATCCGCTGCATGATGACGGGGGATGCATCGCTGCGGTCCCGTCCGATGGGCCGGGTAACCGACCCGCTGACGGCGATGGGCGCGCGGATCGAAACCCGCGAAGGCGGACGCCTGCCCCTGATGATCCAGGGCGCCGATATGGTTTTGCCCATAACTTATGAATTGCCGGTCGCCTCAGCTCAGGTGAAATCGGCCGTGCTGTTGGCCGGTCTGATGGCGCGGGGTGAAACAGCCGTGATCGAATCCGTTGCCACTCGCGACCATACGGAGCGGATGCTGACCCATTTTGGCGGAAAGGTCAGTCGCGAAGCCCTGGCCGATGGCGGTAGCCGCATTGCGGTTACGGGAGAACCGGAATTAACAGCAGCTGATATTCTTGTGCCCGCAGATCCCTCTTCTGCGGCGTTTCCCCTGGTGGCCGCGCTGCTGGTGCCGGGATCGGAAGTGCATCTACCCAATATCGGCATGAACCCGACACGTATTGGATTGATCCAGACGTTGTTGGAGATGGGGGCCGATATCGAAATCGAAAATGAACGTATCGCAGGTGGGGAGCCGGTTGCTGATTTAATCGCCCGCCATTCGACCTTGCATGGGGTTGAGGTTCCCCCAGAACGCGCTGCCAGTATGATCGATGAATATCCAATTCTCAGTGTTGCCGCGTCTCAGGCAGAAGGGACAACCCTGATGAAGGGCATTTCTGAATTGCGGGTTAAGGAATCCGACCGTATCGCGGTAATGGCAACCGGTCTGCGGGCGAATGGCGTGACTGTGACGGAAGGCGAGGATTGGATGCAGGTCGATGGCCGCCCCGGCGATGTTCTTGGGGGTGCCACGGTCGCGACCCATCTGGATCACCGCATCGCCATGAGCTTCTTCGTCCTGGGGCTGGTCACAAAACAGCCGGTTACCATTGATGATGCCGCACCGATCCGCACCAGTTTTCCCAATTTCCTGGACTTGATGGCAAAACTCGACTCTGGCCGGAAGGGATAGTCGATGGGCCGGATCGTAACTCGCCTGACGCGCAGATTTGGGATTGAGCATCCGATTTTGTTGGCCCCGATGGCGCGCGCTAGCGGGGGGCTGTTGGCTAAGGCGGTCAGCGAAGCTGGCGGATTGGGGCTGATCGGCGGAGGGTATGGCGATGCCAAATTTCTGACCCAGGCCTTTCGGGATGCAGGAAATACGCCGGTGGGCTGTGGCTTTATTACCTGGTCGCTGGCACAAAAACCGGATTTGCTGGATCTGGTCCTGTCCCACAAACCCCGCGCAATCATGCTGTCCTTTGGTGATGGAAAGCCCTTTGCCGCCAAGATCAAGGCGTTAGATATTCCCTTGATCTGCCAATGTCAGACCATAGACCATGCTCGGCAGGCCTTGGATTTAGGGGCAACGGTGATTGTCGCCCAAGGGGGAGAAGCGGGCGGTCATGGTGCCCTGCGCGGCACGCTGAATTTCGTGCCGGAAGTCGCTGATCTGCTGGCCGCACAATCCCCCGACACGCTGTTGGTGGCCGCTGGGGGAATTGCCGATGGGCGCGGACTGGCAGCAGCGCTGATGCTGGGGGCCGATGGTGTGCTGGTGGGAACGCGGTTCTGGGCCTCACAGGAATCCCTCGCCCCGATGCCGCATCGACAGGCCGCTCTGCCTGCAACCGGAGATGATACCGTTCAGACATCTACCGTTGATATTGTGCGCGACAAGGACTGGCCCGCGCCGTTCAAGGTTCGGGTGCAGCAGAATGCCTTTACCCGGCAATGGCATGGACGGGAAGAGGCCCTGCGCGCGGTTGTGGAAACGGCGATCCCAGCCTATACAGCGGCATTGGAAGCGGGCGATCCGCAACAGTCTGCCCCGATTTGTGGCGAGGCAATCGGTCTGATTTCCACTATTGAACCTGCATCCCGTATTGTGGAGACAATGGTCACACAAGCCTATCAGCGGCTGAACAGCCGGTTTGAGTGAAGGAGTTTATAATGCCCTCCAATACGCCGATCACCATCGCCGTTGACGGCCCGGCCGCCAGCGGCAAGGGCACCTTGGCGCGCAAGCTGGCAACGCATTTTGATTTTGCCTATCTGGATACTGGAAAACTGTATCGTGCGGTGGGCCTGGCCGTTGTGCGCGCCGGGGGCGATCCGGAAGATGAGGATGCGGCCATTGATGCCGCACGGGCGCTGGACCTTCAGACCCTGGATGATCCAGAGCTTTTGGGGGATGATGCGGCGTCTGCTGCATCTAAGGTTGCCGCGATTGGGGAGGTGCGGTCGGCTCTGTTGGAGTTTCAGCGGAACTTCGCCGCCTCGCCACCGGATGGCAAATTGGGAGCGATTTTGGATGGGCGCGACATTGGCACGGTGATCTGTCCAGACGCTCTGGTGAAGCTGTTTGTGACCGCCAGTGTAGAGATTCGTGCGCAAAGACGACACAAAGAGTTGCTCAATCGGGGTACGCCCAGTATATACCCGCGCGTTCTGGATGAATTAAAGGCCAGGGACGCGCGCGATATGAACCGTGCGACAGCCCCCTTGGTGGCGGCAGAAGATGCTGTGGTATTGGATACTACAGAGTTGGATGTCGATCGGTCTTTTGCCCAAGCTCTCCGTCTTGTCGGGGGGCCGGTAAGAGAGGCCCTTGATGACGCAGACGGTGCCTAAGGGAGCTGATCTGCAATCGCGCAGAACATAAGGTAAGGTTGGTTATGGTGGCCGCACGATAAGCCTCAAGCGTGCAGCCGCCCCCATTTATTTTGAGGCGAGACCGCCGGATACAACCGGATGGCCGGAAATATAAACAAGACTGAAAGGAACCTAACAACCATGGCAAATGAAAGTTTTGCCCAGCTTCTGGAAGAATCTCTCGGCGAAAATGAGTCGCTCGAAGGGACCGTAGTAAAAGGGATCGTCATTTCTATCGATAATGACATGGTCCTGATCGATGTCGGCCTGAAAGCCGAAGGTCGCGTCGCGCTGAAGGAATTCGGCAGCCCCGGCCAGCCCGCCCAACTGAAAAAGGGTGATGAAGTTGAAGTTTTCGTAGAACGCATGGAAGACAAGAACGGCGAAGCGATGCTGAGCCGTGAAAAGGCCAAGCGCGAAGAAAGCTGGATCAAACTGGAAGAGCAGTTCAACAAGCAGGAACGCGTCAATGGCGTGATCTTCGGACGCGTGAAGGGTGGCTTTACGGTCGACCTGAATGGCGCCGTGGCTTTCTTGCCGGGCAGCCAGGTCGATATCCGCCCCGTGCGCGACATCACCCCGCTGATGAACACACCTCAGCCTTTCCAGATCCTGAAAATGGACCGCAGCCGTGGCAATATCGTTGTCTCGCGCCGTGCCGTTCTGGAAGAAACCCGTGCTGAACAGCGCGCCGAACTGGTCGAGAACCTCAAAGAAGGTCAAGTCCTGGAAGGCGTTGTCAAAAACATCACCGATTACGGCGCCTTCGTTGATCTGGGCGGTGTGGACGGCTTGCTGCACGTTACGGATATTTCCTGGCGTCGCATCAACCACCCGTCGGAAGAGCTCACAATCGGTCAAACGGTCAATGTACAGGTTATCCGCTTCAACTCGGAAACCCAGCGCATCTCGCTTGGCATGAAACAGCTCCTCTCCGATCCTTGGGAAGGCGTTGACGCCAAATACCCAGTTGGCACCAAGTTCTCGGGCCGCGTCACCAACATCACCGACTACGGCGCATTTGTTGAGCTGGAAGCCGGGATCGAAGGTCTGGTGCATGTGTCCGAAATGTCTTGGACCAAAAAGAACGTTCACCCCGGCAAGATCGTTTCCACCTCTCAGGAAGTGGATGTCATGGTCTTGGATGTGGACCCGAACAAGCGTCGCATCTCGCTTGGCATCAAACAGTGCCAGGAAAACCCATGGGATACCTTCACCGAGAAATATCCGGTGGGCGCCGAAATCGAAGGCGAAATCAAGAACATCACCGAATTCGGCATGTTCGTTGGTTTGACCGAAGAAATCGACGGTATGGTTCATATGTCCGACATCGACTGGCATGCTGCGCCGGAAGAAGCATTGGCGGGCTACACCAAGGGTGATCGCGTCAAGGCAAAGGTCCTGGATGTCGATGTCGAGAAGGAACGCGTTTCGCTGGGTATCAAACAGCTGGAAAGCGATCCATTCGAAGAAGCCATGGATGGTCTGCGCAAGGGCGAAGTCGTCACCTGCACGGTCACCAAGATCATGGAAAATGGTATCGAAGTGACGGTGAAGGACAATGTTCCAGGCTTCATTCGCAAGGCGGAATTGAGCCGGGATCGTTCCGAACAGCGCCCTGACCGTTTCGCCGAAGGCGAGAAGGTTGATGCGAAGATCACCGCTATCGACAAGGCCACCCATAAGTTGACTCTGTCGATCAAGGCGCATGAAACCGCAGAAGAAAAAGAAGCCATGGCGGCTTATGGCTCTTCTGACTCGGGTGCGTCCTTGGGCGATATCCTGGGTGCCGCTTTGAAGAAGCAGAAAGAACAGTCGAGCGACGAATAAGTCCTCATCTGATCTGAAGAATGAACAAGCGGGTCGGTTTTCCAGTGGGAAAGCCGGCCCGTTTGCTTTTGATCTCCGACACGATGGTCGTGGGATGCGATAGCCAAATTTAGCGGAAATATTCAATAAATTGAGCGATATCGGGCGTTTGTCCTTGACTGTAAATCGGGGCTTTGGCACGCTCTTGAATGGTTTGGTCGTTTAATAGATTAATAATTAGTTAACGGAAGTGCGTGGGGCGATATCACTCAGGCTTGGTATGAAGGGGCGCCAATTTGAAGCGCTGACTGGCATGCCGCGATATCGAATAGG
>JARGPE010000101.1:0-10841 GCA_029212835.1 Alphaproteobacteria bacterium
CGGATTTGGGGTACACCGATGATCAGATTAAATCATTTGCCGCAACCTTCGAAGTAACCGCTGGTCCCAACGAAGACGGCGATATGTTCGACCGTCCGGCAGAACCGTCAGATCGTTTTAAAAACCCCTATCGCAACAAGCAGGAAGCGGCTGCGTTTAATGGTGGGAAAGCCCCGCCAGACCTGTCGTTGATCGTGAAAAGCCGCGCCCATGGATATGGCGGTATCGGTCAGAACTTCCTGGCGATGATCCAGGCCAAAGGCTATGCCAGTGGTACGGATTATGTTTCCCATGTGGTGGGCAGTGGCTATGTCGAAGAGCCAACCACCGAAGACAAGATGCATTGCCTGCCTCAGAATGCGGGTGAGTCTGAAGAGGCTTATGAAACCCGCCTGGAAGAGCATGAGGGGCCTCCTGGTACCTATTTCAACAAATGGTTTGCAGGTTGCTACATCAAAATGCCTCAGCCTTTGTATGAAGACTCGGTTGAATATTCAGATGGTACGGCTGCAACCAAGGAACAGATGGCACATGATGTTGCGGTCTTCTTGACCTGGGCGTCAGAGCCGGCTTTCGAAACCCGCAAAGAAACCGGCATCAAGGTGCTGTTGTTCCTCGCGGTCTTCACGGGCCTGATGATCGCCGTGAAACGCAATGTCTGGCGGAATGTGAAGCATTAATCCCACGCTTCACCTGAAATGACAGGAAAGCCCGCGCCTTGGCGCGGGTTTTTCTTTTGCAGAATGCGTTACAAAAGATGAATTGGCTTTAAAGAACGCCGCGATTTCGCAGCACCCGCAGGGTGCTCAGAATTGCCAGCGAATCGTCCAGGGCATCATGCGCTTTGCCATCTGGCTCTAGGCCCACAAGCTTTGGCAGTTGATTGGAATGGCTGGTGGCGAATTCTGGACCAGCCCGCTTTCCCAGAATGCCACAGATATCTGCAAAGCGCGCCCATTTCGGGGCCTTCACACCATGCAGTTTACAGTTTTCAACCAGCACATCTGGGTCCCCGGAATAGGACAGGATCGCCCGCGCACCTTCACAGAAATCCATGAAGACATCCAGCGCTTCTTCGAAATCAAAGCCCTCGTCATCAATCGCTGTCTGATCGATTCCGGTCAGGGCCATGATATAGTCTGACAATTGTGGGTTTTTAACCGGCGTCACCAGCATGACCAGACGCCCAACCTCTGTCAGGGTGGCATCATCCTTTACCCGCACAGCGCCGATCTGGATGATTTCCCGCGCTTCCCAGGGTTCCGACCAGCCCCGTTCCAGGCTCCCCTCCCAGGCGGTAAATTCCAGATCAAAAATGACGAACTCACCGCCCCGCTTATCAGGGCTGAATGGGTCTTGCGGCTGTGTTGAAGTGTCGTTCATAGGTCCAATGCACGCATCAATCGGTTAACAGCTTCCGGCATCGATTCGATTGGTACTGCCGAAAATCCCAGCAGCAGACCCCGGTCTGTGGTTTCGTCGGCATAGTAGGCGCTCAACGCCGATACAGCCACCCCCAGTTCGGCAGCGCGGCTCTGAATCTCGCGATCACTGATACCGGGGGCGATATCGGGGGAAAATCGTGCAAGCAGATGCATCCCCGCTTCGGAGGGGGCGATTGTGATTCTGTCCCCCAATCGATCTTTCAACAATTGATCCAGCGCCGCGCGGCGTTCTGCATATAGCCGCCGCATGCGCCGCAGATGGGCGGCGAAATGTCCTTCCTCGATAAAGGCAGCCAAGGCAGGCTGCGCGATGGTAGAGGGATGGTCGTCCAGGGCTGCCCGGGCCAATCGGAACGGCTCGGCCAAATCTGCAGGAACGACCAGATAGCCGATCCTAAGGGAAGGGAACATAACCTTGGAGAAGGAACCCGCATAGACGACACGCCCATCCCGGTCGAGGCCCTGCAGAGCAGAGAGCGGTCGCCCGGAATAGCGATATTCGCTGTCATAGTCGTCCTCCAGCACCCAACCATCAGTGCGTTGCGCCCAATCCAGCAGTTTCAACCGCCTTGCCAGCGTCATGGTGACGCCCAACGGATATTGGTGGGAAGGTGCGACACAGACGAGACGGGCACCGGGAACTTTCGCCTCCCCCGCATCAATATCCATGCCTTCGGCATCCACCGGGGCTGTGGCAGGCCGAATGCCAGCCCCCAGCAATGCTCCCCGCACACCTGGATAGCCAGGCTCCTCCATCAGGGCGACGTCACCCTCATCCAGCAGGACATGACAGGCAAGGCCGATGGCCTGCTGGACTCCCGCAACGATGATCACCTGCTCGGCCTCACAGCGCACGCCTCTGGCGGTGGCCAGATAATCGACGATGGCTTGGCGCAAGGGCAGATAGCCCGCCGGTTCTGCCTGGGCCAGCAAGGCCCGGGGCGGGCGTCGCCAGGCCTTGGTCATCAGCCGGGACCAGACATCAAAGGGGAAACTGTCTAGATCTGGCAGGCCGATGGCAAAGGCAGGTGTGCCGCGATTGCTGCGCCCACCACGCAGGGCGGCCAGTCTTGCCCCCCGCTGTGACAGGCCTTGTCGGCGGGGTTTCCGGGCGCCGGGATTTTGATCCACCTTGCGCAGTGACAGAGCGTCTTCAGGCAATTCGTCGGATACGAAGGATCCGGCGCCGACCTTGCCGACCAGATATCCTTCGGCAAAAAGCTGATCAAAAGCCCCGGTCACCGTGTTGCGGGAAATCGCCAGTTCGCGCGATAAGGTCCGGCTGGACGGCAGGCGCGATCCTGCCTTCAGGCGCCCATCCAGAATCAGCGCACGCATCTGGTCATAGAGCTGCCGATGCATCGGTTCCGCTGCGTGACGGTCTAATGCTAAGGGGAGGACCGTGCCATCTGAAACACGTCGGGCCATTGCCGGATTTCCGAATTGTTAAATGGACCCATACAATCTTCCTATTCGGCTCTTTCTCGCAAGCCATTTATCGACCATACAGGCGACAGTTTTGATCTCTGATGAGGATTTACCCTATGCCTGAACTGACCATTCGCCCGATCTCGGCAGAAGACTATGATCAATGGGACCCGCTCTATCTTGGCTATGCTGATTTTTATAAAGTCGCAAGCAGCGTGGAGAAGCGGCGGATCGTCTTCGATTGGATGCTCGACCCAAACCATGTTGTGGAGGGTTTGGTGATCGAACAGCAAGGCGGCCTAATCGGGCTGGCCCATTACCGTGAAATGCCCAGACCCCTGCATGGCATGATGATGGGGTTTCTGGATGATCTGTTTGTCGATCCTGATGCGCGGGGCAGCGGGGCAGGCTTGGCCATGTTTGCGCATCTCAAGCAAATCTGTCGGGAACGAGGCTGGACTGTTATGCGCTGGCTGACTCAGGACCACAATTATCGCGCCCGGGCGTTGTATGATCAGATCGGCGCAAAATCTCTGATGAATCTGTATGAAATGACGGTTGAGTAAGGAAAATGCGGCATGACCAACAGCGTTGATGCTTTCATCCCGACGGATCGGTCCAGAATTCGCCGATCCCATGAAAAGGCGCGATACGACAAGAAAACTGTCTATGCCATCGTTGACGCGACGCCGCTCTGTCATGTCGGCTACAGCATTGAGGGTCAACCCTATGTCACGCCAACCCTGCATTGGCGGGTTGGGGATGTTCTATATTGGCATGGCTCGTCAGCCAGTCGTATGTTGAAGCCAACTAAGAAAGGGCTTCCCGTCTGTGTGACGATTACTCATTTTGATGGGTTTGTGTTGGCTCGGACCTCTTTTGAACACACGGCCAATTTCCGTACCGCCATGCTCTACGGCACCGCCAAGGCGATGACGGACAGGGACGAGAAAGAAGCGGCCCTGAAAATCATGATGGAGGGATTGTTTCCGGGCCGCTGGGATGAATTGCGCGCCAGTACAGATCAGGAGTTGAAGGCAACAACCGTAGTCGAGATGCCTATCGACGATGCCGCCGCCAAGGTCCGAACCGGCCCACCGGACGATCCAGAGGAAGACTATGCAACGCAGCGAGTCTGGGCAGGCGTCGTACCTCGCCACGAAGTCTGGGGGGCGCCAATCGATGATCCGCGTTTATTGCCAGGAGTAACACTGCCGGATTATTTGAAATAGGAAGCCGTTAGAAGTCGAAACAGCGTCCGGCTTTTTCCCAATCACCATAGCGGGTGGGTTCCAGGCCTTTTGGGCCACCGACTTCTTTTTCCACTTCGCCCTTGGCCTCGGCCTCTTTGCGCCAGCGTTCGCCGGCGGCTTCCGCCTTTAACTCGGCTAAGCGGCGTTCGTCGACGCCTTTCAGGTCGTCCTGTGTGACGCCTTCGGGCAAGTCCGTCGGGGCTGGTTTCTGGGCCGCCGATGGTTTCGATGTTTTGAATAGGCCGGATAGTTTGCTCATGCCCTCAGATATAGGCAAAAAATGGGGCAGGGCAAGGCTGTTGCAGTGGCCATCCTATCTTGATCTGGCTCGGCAAATTCCCATCTTTAAGGCAGTCTCAGTCTTAATAGGATAGGAAAAGACACCGATGAACACGATGCGCACGGCGCTGTTGATGGCCGCAATGACGGCTCTTCTGGGGGTGTGCGGATATTTGATTGGCGGGCAGGGTATGATGCTGTTCGCGCTGGCCTTTGCTGGCGTCAGCAACATGGTCGCGTTTTGGAACGCGGACAAAATTGTGCTGCGGATGCACAACGCGAAACAGGTCGATGCCCATAGCGCGCCGCAGCTATACAATACCGTGGCGGAATTAGCGAAGCGCGCCGACCTGCCGATGCCGAAGGTTTATATTATCGATACGGATCAACCCAATGCTTTTGCGACGGGTCGGAATCCTGAGAATGCGGCCGTTGCGGCGACGACTGGTTTGATCCGGTTGCTGACAGCGGAAGAATTGGCAGGCGTCATGGCCCATGAACTGTCTCATGTGAAAAACCGCGATACCCTGACCATGACCGTCACGGCAACCATTGCCGGGGCCGTTTCCGCCCTGGGCAGTATGGCGATGTTTGGCAGTCTGTTCGGCAATAACCGGAACAGCCCTTTGGGTGGTCTGGGCGCGCTGATCGTGATGCTGGTCGGGCCACTGGCAGCTGCGATGGTGCAGATGGCAATCTCTCGCACCCGCGAATATTCTGCAGATCGTATGGGCGGCGAAATCTGTGGCAATCCACTGTGGCTCGCTTCCGCCCTTGGCAAATTACAGGCTGGCGCAGCGCGAATCGATAACGAGGCAGCAGAACGCAATCCTGCCACAGCGCATATGTTTATCATCAACCCGTTGCATGGCGGTCGTATGGACGGGTTGTTTACCACACACCCCGCGACGGAAAACCGCATCGCCGCCCTTCAGGAGCAGGCACGGGAAATGGGGGTTGGGCCACGAGACCGTCGAGAGATGGCCACGCGCGTCCAACCAACCCGTAAATCCCGCATTCCCGTAACGGAGAAGCGTGGTCCCTGGGGTCGGTAAAAGGCATTTTGCAATGGCGCAGAGGCTTTGCAGATAAATGACATTTTTCCTGGAAATCCCTGTTCGATGTCGCAAAGCAAGCGATTTTAGCCCCATCCACGCTTGACCACCCGGATGGAGCAACCTACACATTCCCGCTAAGTTTTGTGGGGGCAGCCCTCTGTAATTTTTAAAAAGGAGCACGCGGGTATGAAGGTCTTGGTGCCGGTCAAACGCGTCGTCGATTATAACGTCAAAATTCGTGTGAAAGCGGATCAGACGGGTGTCGAAACGGCGAATGTGAAAATGTCGATGAACCCATTTGACGAAATTGCTGTCGAACAGGCTGTGCGAATGAAAGAAGCCGGTCAGGCTGACGAAGTCATCGCTGTGTCCATCGGCCCGCAACAAAGCCAAGAGACAATCCGCACCGCGCTGGCCATGGGTGCTGATCGCGGAATTCTGGTTCAGCATGATGGCGAAATCCAGCCGCTGGCTGTTGCCAAGCTGCTGAAGGCAATCGTTGACGCAGAAGGCCCGGGCATTGTCCTGTGTGGTAAGCAGGCAATTGACGATGACGCCAATCAAACTGCGCAGATGCTTTCTGCTCTGTTGGGCTGGTCCCAGGCGACCTTCGTCTCTAAGCTGGAAATCGGCGATGGCGAAGCAACCGCGACCCGTGAAGTCGATGGCGGTCTGGAAACCATTAAGGTCAAATTGCCAGCCGTATGCTCCGTTGATCTGCGCTTGAACGAGCCGCGCTATGCCTCTCTGCCCAATATCATGAAGGCAAAGAAGAAGCCGATCGACATGAAGACCCCGGCGGATTTCGGTGTCGACCCGACCCCGCGTCTGACCACGGTTAAAGTTGTCGAGCCGCCACCACGCCAGGCCGGTGTTAAGGTTGCTGATGTGGCCGAACTGGTCTCGAAGCTGCGCAATGAAGCAAAAGTAATCAGCTAACCCGCACCTGGAGGAGAATGAAGATGAGCAATTTGGTCATCGCCGAACATGATGGTGCGGAAATCAAACCGCATACTTTAAATACCATTGCTGCCGCTCAGGCTGCTGGCGGGGACATTCATGTCGCCGTGATCGGGTCTGGCTGTCAGGCCGCCGCCGATGCCGCCGCCAAGATCGCAGGCGTTTCCAAAGTACTGATGGTAGACAGCGCGGAATATGAAAACCAGATGGCAGAAGCAGTCGCTCCGGCGATTGTGAAACTAGCAGATGGTTACAGCACGATTTTCGCTCCGGCTAATACATTTGGTAAGAATGTGATGCCCCGTGTTGCTGCTCTGATGGACATTCAGCAATTGTCAGAAGTCTCGGCTGTGCTGGGTGAAAAGACTTATGAGCGTCCAATCTATGCCGGGAACGCCATCGCCACCGTGAAATCATCTGAGCCGACAGATATCGTTACGGTCCGCATGACCTCTTTCGAGCCGGTTGCGGCAGAAGGCGGTTCCGCCAGCATTGAGACCGTGTCTGGTACGGGCGCGCAGGATCTGTCCAGCTTCGTCGGTCAGTCTGTGGTCAGCAGTGACCGCCCTGAATTGACCTCTGCAAAGATCGTCATCTCTGGCGGTCGTGGTATGCAGAATGGTGAAAACTTCGGCATGCTGGAAAAGGTCGCTGACAAGCTGGGGGCTGCCGTTGGGGCGTCCCGTGCTGCTGTGGATGCGGGCTTTGTGCCGAACGACTATCAGGTTGGTCAAACCGGTAAGGTTGTGGCTCCTGATCTGTATATCGCCGTCGGTATCTCTGGTGCCATTCAGCACTTGGCGGGGATGAAGGATTCGAAAGTGATCGTCGCGATCAACAAGGATGACGAGGCTCCGATCTTTCAGGTTGCCGACTATGGTCTGGTCGCCGATTTGTTCGACGCCGTACCTGCCTTGGAAAAAGAACTCGGTTAAAGCGCCGATTTAGCCTATCCAGAACGCCCCTTGCAGGATCGCTTGCAAGGGGCGCTTTCTTTGGCGCGCTTGACAGTTTTCACCTTGAAACGCTAGAGCACAGTCGCATTTATCCTTAATTGTTTCCGGTTCAAAAGGCACAGTCCATGCATCGTATCGTCAAACACTGCCATGGCGTTTCTGAAACGCTGGCGCTAGGGCGGGCCCTTGGTCAGGCAGTTCCGGTGGGCACGGTGATTTGTCTGCAAGGGGTGATGGGGGCGGGTAAGACTCATTTCGTTAAGGGATTGGCTGAAGGGCTGGGCGTTGCGGAACAGGACCATGTGATCAGCCCGACCTATGATCTGGTCCATGAACATGGCGACCCTTGTCGGCTTGTGCATATTGATTTGTACCGCATTCAAGTGCCCGGTGCCGAAGATGTTGAATGGCTGTTGGGCTATTTGAATGAGGCGGAAACCGTGAAGGCGATTGAGTGGCCCGAACGTATCGCTGATATCATGCCCGACGATGCGTTGACTGTTGAAATCACGTTTGGTGCCAGCGAAGAAGACCGCATCATTACCTTCAGTTCGGCCCAGCCGTTCGCCTTTGACCTGTAAGAGTGTTTGATTGCTTATGCGAAAGCTCCTCATCTCGGCCATATCGTCCCGTGTCTATGTGGCTGCCATTCAGGATCATAACGTGGTGTTTCTGGAGGCGGAAAATGCGGCTCGTACGACATCCAGCTTCATGGCCAAACACACTGCCCGCGCGCTGCATTTAATGGGGGGCGTGGATGCGTTGGGTGTGCTGGTTGGGCCGGGGTCTTGGACCGGCGCGCGGATTACAATCGCGACGGCGAAGGGGTTGGCACTGGCAACCCAGTGCCCGGTGACGATGATTCCCACCCATGATTTGGTCTGGGCTGGGCGCGATCACGGGGCGTCTGGCCGGGTGGTGATCTGGGCGGCGGAGCGAGAACCCTGGCATGCCACATACCAGAATGGAGCCCGGCTTGGGACAGTTGACCCAATTCAGATGGGCACATGGACTCTGGAGCAGGTAACCGAAGGAAAATTTGATCGTAAAACCCATGTGCTGATTGATGTGGGACGGGATGCGCCGCTTCTGGAAGAACCATTTCAAGCCGATCTTCTGTTGCGGGCCTTTGATATTGCGACCGCGGCGGATGGCGCGGTTGGTGCGGATGGTCTGAAGACACCCTTCATGCCCTCCTATCCCCCTAAACAGTGAGGCGGTGAGAGGATCGAACCGATGAGCCAAACATCCGCCAAACGTCAACCCATCATACTGGGCGTTGAGACAGCCTGTGATGATTGCGCCATTGCAATCGCGCGCGGGCCTGAAATCATCGCCCATAAGGTCGTAACCGAAAGCCTGATGCATCAGAAATATGGGGGCATTGTTCCGGAATTGGCCGCACGCCAACAACTGGCCTTCATTGATCGCCTGTATCTGGAAGTATTGGAAGAGGCGGGGATTGCGCCAGACGATATCGACTATGTGGCCGTGAACAATAAACATGGGCTTATCCGGTCGGTTTCCGTTGGGGTGGCCTTTGCCAATGGGGTCGCCGCCGGACTGGGAAAGCCCTTGATCTCCGTCCACCATGTGGAGGCGCATCTGATGTCGCCAGAGATCGGCAGTGATGCAGTCCTAGAGCCCAGCCTATGCCTTGCGGTGGCAGGCGGGCATAACCTGCTGGTAGACATCGAAGCCTTTGGCAAATATCGCATCATTGGTCGAACGCTGGATGATTGCGCTGGGGAGGCGTTTGATAAGGTCGCGATTGAACTGGGTCTTGGTTTTCCGGGTGGGCCGCAGATTGATGCCTTGAGCAAGACCGGCAAGCGCGATGCCTTTCCCTTCCCCCGTCCTATGATTCATGAAAAGGGTCTGAATTTCAGCTTTAGCGGCTTGAAGACGGCGGTGCGTTTTATGGTGCAAAAAATGACGCCGGAGGCCGTGAAAACTGCCCAGGCTGACCTTGCCGCCAGCTTTCAGGGCGCTATTGTTGATGTTTTGGTAACAAAGTCTCGTCAGGCTTTGGTCCAGACCGGGCGAAAGCGAATGACTGTTGCGGGTGGCGTCGCGGCAAATTCAGAGTTGCGTGACGCTCTGGCAGCGATGTGTGCGGATATAGGGGTGGTGTTCCAGCCAGCCGCGCGGACCTATTGCGGGGACAATGCGGCCATGGTGGCCTATGCGGCAGGGCTTTTGCTACAGGCGGGGCGGGCGGAGATGGGCTTCTGGGATGCCACACCCAGTGCTGTTCTGGGTGAGTATCGGGAGCGATATTAGTCATGGCGGCAGTCTGGTTGAATGAATTATCGATGTCTGATGCGGTCGAACGCAGTGTCGATGCCCTGGCAGCAGGTAAAATACTGCTTTATCCTACAGATACGACCTTTGCCCTGGGGGTTGATGCTACGAATGAGGCTGCTATTGCGACCCTTTTTGCGGCAAAGCGTCGGTCTCAGGCGAAATCATTTTCGGCCTGTTTTGCCTCCGCAGATCATGCGATTTTGGAAATTGAGGCGTCACCCTTGGTGCGGAGATTGGCAGAGGGGTTGTTGCCGGGGCCTGTGACTCTCTTGGCGCGGCGTAAGGGAAACCGATATCTCTCATTGGCGCCGACGTCAGATTTGCTGGGCTTCCGGGTGCCAGATCATCCCTTCTGTCTGGCGCTTGCCGCAGCATTTGAACGTCCATTTACAGCAACCAGTGCCAATTTAAGTGGTGGTCCAGAGGCTGTGACAGGGCAAGCCGCTCTTGCTTTGGCGGCCGAAATTGGTTCGGAAATGCTGTTCAGCGTTCTGGAAGAGAAGACCAATTTTGCCACGCCCAGCACAATTATTGATGCCAGCGGATCAGTGGCAAAAGTCTTGCGCTCAGGTCCTGTTTCTGAGGCAGAGGTTTTGGCAATATGAGTGTGTCCGCCGTTATTATTGGCGGCGGTCCTGCCGGGTTAATGGCCGCTGAAATACTGCTAAAGCATGGCATTAGTGTGGACTTGTATGACGCGATGCCTTCTTTGGGGCGTAAGTTTCTGATGGCGGGCAAGAGTGGCCTAAATTTGACACATAATGAGCCGATGTCTCAGTTCCTGGCACGCTATGGTGATAAGGCGGATGGGCTGGCCCCGGCTTTGGCTAACTTCGATAATGCAGCCTTGCGAGCCTGGGCATTGGAACTGGGTGTGGAGACCTTTGTGGGCTCGTCCGGTCGTGTTTTCCCGAAAGAAATGAAGGCCGCGCCCCTTTTGCGGGCCTGGTTATCTCGGTTGCGTGCCGCTGGTTTAAAAATTCACACCCGGCACTATTGGCTTGGCTGGAGCGCTGAAGGGGCGTTGCGTTTTGAGACTCCCAAAGGGCATGTTATCAAAACAGCACAGGCGGTGGTGTTGGCATTGGGGGGGGCTAGCTGGCCACCTTTGGGCAGCGATGGGGCCTGGCGACCCTGGTTGCTGGAAATGGGGAT